>NZ_JBWKZA010000073.1:0-518 GCF_059424045.1 Pseudomonas sp. GW456-L12 | reverse complement strand
GGCATTACCATTTCAACGCCTTCTGGCAGCTCGCAGTTACCAGTCACGTCAGTAGTACGGAAGTAGAACTGTGGACGGTAGCCTTTGAAGAACGGAGTATGACGACCGCCTTCTTCTTTGCTCAGAACGTACACTTCAGCAGTGAACTTGGTGTGCGGCTTAACGGTACCTGGCTTAACCAGAACCTGGCCACGCTCAACGTCGTCACGCTTGGTGCCACGCAGCAGAACGCCGCAGTTCTCACCAGCACGACCTTCGTCCAGCAGCTTGCGGAACATCTCAACACCGGTGCAGGTGGTTTTCTGAGTGTCGCGCAGACCAACGATCTCAACTTCTTCCTGGATGCGAACGATACCACGCTCAACACGACCAGTTACAACGGTACCGCGGCCAGAGATCGAGAACACGTCTTCGATTGGCATCAGGAACGGCTTGTCGATAGCACGCTCTGGCTCTGGGATGTAGGTATCCAGAGTTTCTACCAGCTTCTTAACAGCGGTAGTGCCCATTTCGTTGTC
>NZ_JBWKZA010000072.1:0-826 GCF_059424045.1 Pseudomonas sp. GW456-L12 | reverse complement strand
CGCTGAGGCTGAAGGTGAATACATCGGTTGCGCCAGCCTTGGCGGTCAGGGTATCGCCGGCGACGCTGTAGACCAGCGCCACTCCACCTGAACTCAGGGCTGGCAGACCGCTGGTATCGCTCGACAAGGCGTAAGTCAGCGGTACGTCGGCACCCGACTGGAAGATACCCGTGACGTTACCGCTGGCCGTGGTGGCTTCGCCCGCCACGTCACCCACACCACCGGCAATACCATTGGCCAGGCCGTCCTCATCGACGGTTCCAGCCTCGGCGGTTCCGGCGGCGGTTGGGGTGTCGTCATCGACGGTGATCACCAGTTTCTCGGCCGCGGCGGTCACGGTGTCGCCATCCTTGTCCGTGGCCTGCAGCAGCGTGCCGAGGTTGAGGGTGATGTCGTTTTCATCATTGCCCGCTGGATGATCCAGCGGTTGCAGTAGGGTGAAGCTGTAGGCACCCGCGGCGCTAAGGCTGAAGGTGAATACATCGGTTGCGCCAGCCTTGGCCGTCAGGGTATCGCCAGCGACGCTGTACACCAGTGCCACTCCGCCCGAACTCAGGGCTGGCAGACCGCTGGTATCGCTCGACAAGGCATAAGTCAGCGGTACGTCGGCACCCGACTGGAAGATGCCCGTGACGTTGCCGCTGGCCGTCGTTGCTTCGCCCGCCACGTCACCGACACCACCGGCAATGCCATTGGCCAGGCCGTCCTCATCGACGGTTCCAGCCTCGGCGGTTCCGCTTGCGGTTGGCGTGTCGTCATCGACGGTGATCACCAGTTTCTCGGCCGCGGCGGTCACGGTGTCGCCATCCTTGTCCGTGGCCTGCAG
>NZ_JBWKZA010000071.1:0-876 GCF_059424045.1 Pseudomonas sp. GW456-L12 | reverse complement strand
GGGTTCAGGCTTGCGTGGGCGGGCGGCTGCCGTCGAGCAGCGCATCCACCACACCCCGCGCCATCTCCACGTTATGGATCAGCGACCAGATCAGGCCACGCTCCACACCGCTGGCCCGCTCGGTGATCTCATCGGACACCTCTTCGGCCGCCTTGAGCAGGATCGAAACGTGAAGCAACGCCTCCTCGGCGCTGATGCCTTCACGCACACAAAACAACGAATCCTGGCCAACGACAGTGCCCACGGTTGGCTTGAGCGCATCCATCGGCGAACCATCACCACGATGCCGGCACAGCGCCTGAAGAATGCTTTCATTGGCACGATCATGCTCAGGATTTCTACGTGAGCACGGAAGGGAAACGGGTGGATCGGGGACGAGCTTTTTCATGGTGGATCCTCTTGGAAATGGAGCCAACCACCTACCGCTGCTAAACGAATAAGGGTGGCGGCGGTACGCGGGTTAGCAGACCGGTCCAAGATTCCGGCGCACCCGAAGGTGCCCCACGCACAGCCGCCATGACAGCAAACAGCAACCGAACATCGTTGGTTGAGCTGACAGCGATACCTGCGTGACTTGGAAGCGAGCTGCTAAACCCGATCACCGAAAACCAGTGACGAACCCGAGGCTAGACAGCGCCCCTCCCAGACGCAAGCGCCCCGGAGTTTCTCGGAAAAGCCTTACAAAATAAAGCGAAGAGCCTCACTTTCAGACAGCGTCTTACACGACAAACCTGTCAGCCGCGGGACCTGATCGCGAGCAAGCTCGCTCCTACAAAAGGCTCCGATATAACCGCGATCTCTGTAGCCGCTGCCGCAGGCTGCGATAGGACCGCAGGTCCTCCAGCGGGCTCAAGACCCTGCGCCCGCTGCGCGGCC
>NZ_JBWKZA010000069.1:0-1252 GCF_059424045.1 Pseudomonas sp. GW456-L12 | reverse complement strand
GCAAGCTTGAGCTGGTCAAGTAATCCTGGACACCGTTTACGGTGCTTATGCCGCTTTTTGCTCCATAGCTATTGGCGACAAGTAGTTGTTGTAGCTATGGAGCCTGGTGCGGTTGTAGTACATGAAGAAGCGCACGATGTCGGTTTTTGCTTCCTCGACCATACTGTAGCCGCCACGGGGTACCCACTCTGACTTCAGCGTGCCGAAAAAACGCTCTGTCGGCGCATTGTCCCAGCACTGCCCGCGATGACTCATGCTTTGCAAAATGCCGTGGCGCATCAGCTCTTCTTGAAACTTGCGGCTGGTGTACTGACATCCCTGATCTGAGTGAAATATCAGCCCAGGAGGACATGTCCGTACTTCTGTTGCCATGCGTAGCGCTTTGCTAACCAAGTTGGCGTCATTGACCAGGGAAAACGCCCAGCCAATGACCCGGCGAGCATACAAATCGATCACGATGGCCAGATGAAACCAGCGTTTGCCCACCATCAGGCTGGTCACATCACCACACCAAACCTGATCGACTGCAATCGCGTTGAAATTGCGCTTGAGCCGATTGGGCGCGACAAATGCTTCCACTCCTTTGGATCTGAATGGGTGAGGTTGGCGTTGTTTACTGACAATGTTGGCCTCCCTCATCAGCGCTCTGACAAGATTCCTTCCAGCTGCAATGTTTTGGGATTTCAGGCTTTTGCTGATCATTCTGGAACCCATGGCTTCGCGGCTTTCGCTGTGCAGCTCAACCACTTTCAGCTTAAGCTCTTCGCGTCTGATCCGCGGCTTGGCTCGCCGCTGAATCCACTCATAAAAGCTGCTGCGCTTCACACCGAAAACATGACACACCACGGCAGTCGGAAATGACTCTCTTAGTTCTGCGATCATCGAAAACGATCGGGATCCGACATCAAGAGAGCGGTAGCCTTTTTTAAGATCTCAGCCTCCATCTCCATGCGCTTGATCTTGGCTTTTAGCTCCTGGATCTGGCGCTGATCTTCGGTAATTGCCTTGGTGCCTTTGACTGGCTGCCCCTCGCGTTCCTTGCGAACCTGATCGACCCAGCGACGTAACGCGGTGGGCCCGATATCCAGCGATGCACAAACGTCTGCAACCGGGCAGTTATCATCAAGCACCATACTGGCAGCCTGTAGCTTGAACTCGCGGGTATAGACCTTTCTTTCGTTCATGGAACCTCCAAGTTGGCGAAATCATATCGCCCTTAAGAGGTGTCCGGAATTATTAGGCCAGTTCAGCT
>NZ_JBWKZA010000068.1:0-1337 GCF_059424045.1 Pseudomonas sp. GW456-L12 | reverse complement strand
GGGCGGGGCTGTCCGGGGGGCAGAAGCAGCGCATCGGCCTGGCCCGCGCGCTGTATGGCCTGCCGGCGCTGATCGTGCTCGATGAGCCCAACGCCAACCTCGATGAGGCCGGCGAGCAGGCGCTGTTGCAGGCGATTGCCCAGCTCAAGCAGCAGCGCCGGACCCTGGTGCTGATCACCCACAAGCCCAACGTGCTGAGCCTGACCGACCAGTTGATGATCCTGCGCGAGGGCCAGTTGCAGGCCTTCGGGCCGACGACGCGGGTCCTGGAGACGATGCACAAGCCCAAGGCCGCCGCGGCCCCGGTGACGCCGACGAGTACCCCGGCGGCCAGCATGAATGTCAGTTATCGCCTGGGCGTGGCCGCCGGCGAAGGAAAAAAAGCATGAGCCAAGCACAACCCCTGGGTCGCCTGCCGACCGCCGACCACCAGCGCGCGCCGGGCACCCTGCTGGCCCTGGACGAGAAGAAATATTCGCGCCTGGGCTGGCTGCTGGTGCTTGGCGGTTTTGCCGGCTTCCTCGGCTGGGCCGCGCTGGCGCCCCTGGACAAGGGCGTGGCGGTGGCCGGCAAGGTCATGGTCTCCGGGCATCGCAAGGCGGTGCAGCACCCCAGTGGCGGCATCATCGAGCGCATCGAGGTGCGCGACGGCGAAGTGGTCAGCGCCGGCCAGGTGTTGATTCGCCTCAAGGAGCTGCCGCTGCGCACCCAGGTGCAGTCGCTGCGGACCCAGTTCCTCGGCTCCCTGGCCAGCGAGGCCCGCTTGAATGCCGAGCGCGATGGTGGCCAGGTCCTGGCCTTTGCCCCGGAACTGCTGGCCCAGGCCGATGACCCGGAAGTGGCCGTCACCATGGCCCTGCAACGCCAGCTGTTCAGCAGCCGTGCCCAGGCCCTGGCCATGGAGCAGCAGGGCATCGCCGAAAGCATCGCCGGCTCCGAGGCCCAACTGCGCGGCACCCGCGATTCCCAGGCGAGCAAGGTGCTCCAGCGCCGCTCGTTGAACGAACAACTGCAAGGGCTGCGCGAACTCGCGCGCGACGGCTATATCCCGCGCAACCGGCTGCTAGACAGCGAGCGCCTGTATGCGCAGATCGACGGCTCGATCGCCGAGGACTTCGGGCGCATCGGCCAGTTGCAGCGGCAGATCCTCGAGATGCGCTTGCGTATCCGCCAACGGGCCGAGGAGTTCCAGAAAGAAGTGCGCAGCCAGCTGGCCGAAACCCGTACCCGCAGCGAAGACCTGCGCAACCGCCTGGCCTCGGCCGAGTTCGAACTGGCCAACAGCCTGGTGCGCGCGCCGGCGGCCGGGGTGGTGGTGGGGCTGGAGGTGTTTACCG
>NZ_JBWKZA010000067.1:0-3037 GCF_059424045.1 Pseudomonas sp. GW456-L12 | reverse complement strand
ATACCACGAGCCTTTTCTTCCGGGGCGCTGTCGATCTTGTCGAAGTCAACACGAGCCGAACCGAAAACCTCGGAGCAGACGCGAGTCAGAGCAGCAGTCAGAGTGGTTTTACCGTGGTCAACGTGACCAATGGTACCAACGTTGACGTGCGGCTTATTACGTTCGAACTTTTCCTTAGCCATCGAAATCACCCCTAGGAGAAGAATTGAGCAAGTCACACAAGCCATTAAAACAAAGGCAGATATTTTCATATCTGCCTTGTTATATGGAGCTCTTGAGCGGATTTGAACCGCTGACCTCACCCTTACCAAGGGTGTGCTCTACCAACTGAGCTACAAGAGCGAAACACTTTGCACAACCTGCAAACTTGGAGCGGGTAGCGGGAATCGAACCCGCATCATCAGCTTGGAAGGCTGAGGTTCTACCACTAAACTATACCCGCGGAGCCTGCAGCTCACGCTAAATCTGGTGGAGGGGGAAGGATTCGAACCTTCGAAGTCGTAGACGTCAGATTTACAGTCTGATCCCTTTGGCCGCTCGGGAACCCCTCCTAAGCGAGGCAGCATTCTACACCATGCCACCCTTCTGTCAAGCATTTTCTCATTAAAAACCTGAGGTTAGCTGCGTTGACCTCGCTTCGCTGCGTCTACCTCTAGAGGTCTTCACTGCGGAGCGGGCGCCATTCTATGCAAACTATTCGGCAGTTGCAATGCCTTCGCATGACATTATTTTATGTTTTAACTCATTGAATTCTTTAGCAAGATTCTGCAGCAGCGAATCATCCAGCAAATGCTTGCTTTCAGGAGCCACCCGCAACCAGTAACCAGAAGCATCAGGCAACCCCAAGGACTTCAACCGGACCTCCACCCCCAATGCCGACAGACGCTGCTCAAGCATTTGAGCCTGATCACGACGAGCAAAACTACCTATATAGAGGCAATCGGCTTGAGCCCCACCCTTGTCACGCCTAGAGAGAGCGTCAGATGACTCACTCAACAAGCGGATATCCTGCTGGGACCCTTTATAAAGCGTCAGAGGCGTTATCTCCTTGGCACGTAAAGGCGCTTCCTGCTGATGCCAGACGTAATAGAACACATTGAGAACCAGGAGCAGCAGGAACAACCAGCGCATAAAAACCTCAGGACAATGGGCATGCCATAGCCAATCCGACAAAAACCAGATCCGGAACCACTCGCCCTTGCGGCACAACCCCAGAAACCAGATCAGCATCACCACCGGTGAGAAATACTACGAAATCATCCCCCCAGTAACCACGCGCCAACTCCAACTGAGTTAGAACGAACCCCCTCAACATCAATGAGCAGCCGCGCTCTACCGCCTCAACCGTCGTACGACCCGGTAAAAGGTTCACCAGCGCGCGTTCGGCAGACAAATCATCGTACCGAATTCGACGAGTGTGAGTTCTCAGCTGATTACGCATCAATGGCATCCCTGGGCAGATAAACCCCCCCAGGTGCTCGCCATCCGCAGCAATGAAATCCGCAGTAACCGCCGTCCCGAAATCGAGCACCAGGCAGGCACCAGCCGCAAGGCGAAAGCCTCCCAGCATGGCAAGCCAGCGATCCAGGCCAAGTCGCTCAAACTCCTCATAACCATTTCGTACGCCGGCCATTTCTTTCGCAGGCGCAGCACAGATCACCGCCACGCCAAAAGCCTGTACCAACATGGAAGTAAGCTTGCTCGTCTCCTCGGCCGTGCGCACGCTGACCAAGCGGCAGCGGGTCAAAACCAAGCCGTTTAGTGTACGCAGATGCCCGACCAAAGCATCATCGGAATCAACCACACCCTCAGCAAATACCCCAAGCGCAGCATTATCCAGAACGCGCCATTTAATGAAGCTGTTTCCGCAATCAAGCTCAAGAATCATTGCGTAACCTCAAGCTGAGCTCACCACCGCTGTAGACCTTCTCAACCCCATCCACCCTCAATCGCAATGCGCCCTGCTGATCGATGCCCATAACAACACCGTCTATTTTATTGATCCCAGCAATCAGAGACACCGCACTACCTTGCCACAAGTGATTCTGCTCCCACTCCTCTTGAATAGAGGAAAAGCCCTGGGCCTGGTGGCGCTCCAGGTAAGCCTTCAGCATCATGCTCAGCCGAGCAACCAACTGGTTACGATCAACCTGCTTGCCGGACTCAAGCCGTACAGACGTCCACTGCTGATCAATTTCGTCGGTTTTCTGCATGCTGACGTTGATACCTACACCCAGAACTACATGACAGACATCAGCAGGATCCCCAACCAACTCCAACAGGATTCCGGCGATTTTTTTGCGTCCAACCAAAACATCGTTTGGCCACTTCAGGCCCGCACCAGCAATTCCAAACTCGCGCAAGGTTTGCATGACCGCCAGCCCGACTACCAAGCTGAGCCCTTCAAGCTGACGCATTCCACCATCGATACGCAGTACGAGGCTGTAATAAACATTTTCTGCAAAAGGACTAGCCCATTTTCGTCCTCTCCGACCACGCCCCGCCGTTTGACGCTCAGCGAGCACCAGGAACGGCGCAGGCACGCCACGCTCGACAGCCCTCAGAGCTTCGGCGTTTGTAGAGTCGATAGAATCGAAAACCAGTACAACCCAAGGGCAATCCTTTGATTGCTCGTAAATATCAACCGGATTCAGAAGCGTCAGCGGGGCCGCCAACTGATAACCGCGGCCGCGAACTTTATGGATAGAGAGCCCCAGTTCAGCCTCCAACTGCTGCAACTGCTTCCACACGGCACTGCGACTAACGCCCAAGGCGGCACCAAGGGCCTGGCCCGAGTGAAACCGCCCATCCTTCAGAAGCTCCAACAATGTCAGCATGCAGATCTCGCCTCACAATGAGGCAGGCATGATAGCCATGCCTAAGGCTGTTGCATAGAAAGCGTGACCAGGCACAATCAAGCAGCTAGCAGCTGCAATTTGAAAGGTTTACGCGCGCAAAAGACAAAACCCCAACTGCTTTCGCAATTGGGGTTTCGGAATTTAATCTTGACGATGACCTACTCTCACATGGGGAAACC
>NZ_JBWKZA010000066.1:0-4147 GCF_059424045.1 Pseudomonas sp. GW456-L12 | reverse complement strand
GGAATTTAATCTTGACGATGACCTACTCTCACATGGGGAAACCCCACACTACCATCGGCGATGCATCGTTTCACTTCTGAGTTCGGGATGGGATCAGGTGGTTCCAATGCTCTATGGTCGTCAAGAAATTCGGTGTGCCGAGTCGTCTTTCGACGCTTCAGCAAATTGGGTATGCGATAGTTTGTGTGTTTTCTCGAACTTTCGGTTCGTTTCGTCTTCACACACCGCAATCTGGCTATTAAGCGCAAATTGCTTGGGTGTTATATGGTCAAGCCTCACGGGCAATTAGTATTGGTTAGCTCAACGCCTCACAGCGCTTACACACCCAACCTATCAACGTCGTAGTCTTCGACGGCCCTTTAGGGAACTCAAGGTTCCAGTGAGATCTCATCTTGAGGCAAGTTTCCCGCTTAGATGCTTTCAGCGGTTATCTTTTCCGAACATAGCTACCCGGCAATGCCACTGGCGTGACAACCGGAACACCAGAGGTTCGTCCACTCCGGTCCTCTCGTACTAGGAGCAGCCCCTCTCAAATCTCAAACGTCCACGGCAGATAGGGACCGAACTGTCTCACGACGTTCTAAACCCAGCTCGCGTACCACTTTAAATGGCGAACAGCCATACCCTTGGGACCGGCTTCAGCCCCAGGATGTGATGAGCCGACATCGAGGTGCCAAACACCGCCGTCGATATGAACTCTTGGGCGGTATCAGCCTGTTATCCCCGGAGTACCTTTTATCCGTTGAGCGATGGCCCTTCCATACAGAACCACCGGATCACTAAGACCTACTTTCGTACCTGCTCGACGTGTCTGTCTCGCAGTCAAGCGCGCTTTTGCCTTTATACTCTACGACCGATTTCCGACCGGTCTGAGCGCACCTTCGTACTCCTCCGTTACTCTTTAGGAGGAGACCGCCCCAGTCAAACTACCCACCATACACTGTCCTCGATCCGGATAACGGACCTGAGTTAGAACCTCAAAGTTGCCAGGGTGGTATTTCAAGGATGGCTCCACGCGAACTGGCGTCCACGCTTCAAAGCCTCCCACCTATCCTACACAAGCAAATTCAAAGTCCAGTGCAAAGCTATAGTAAAGGTTCACGGGGTCTTTCCGTCTAGCCGCGGATACACTGCATCTTCACAGCGATTTCAATTTCACTGAGTCTCGGGTGGAGACAGCGCCGCCATCGTTACGCCATTCGTGCAGGTCGGAACTTACCCGACAAGGAATTTCGCTACCTTAGGACCGTTATAGTTACGGCCGCCGTTTACCGGGGCTTCGATCAAGAGCTTCGCGTTAGCTAACCCCATCAATTAACCTTCCGGCACCGGGCAGGCGTCACACCCTATACGTCCACTTTCGTGTTTGCAGAGTGCTGTGTTTTTAATAAACAGTCGCAGCGGCCTGGTATCTTCGACCGGCATGGGCTTACGGAGCAAGTCCTTCACCCTCACCGGCGCACCTTCTCCCGAAGTTACGGTGCCATTTTGCCTAGTTCCTTCACCCGAGTTCTCTCAAGCGCCTTGGTATTCTCTACCCAACCACCTGTGTCGGTTTGGGGTACGGTTCCTAGTTATCTGAAGCTTAGAAGCTTTTCTTGGAAGCATGGCATCAACCACTTCGTCACCTGAAAGGTAACTCGTCATCAGCTCTCGGCCTTAGAACCCCGGATTTACCTAAGATTCCAGCCTACCACCTTAAACTTGGACAACCAACGCCAAGCTGGCCTAGCCTTCTCCGTCCCTCCATCGCAATAACTAGAAGTACAGGAATATTAACCTGTTTTCCATCGACTACGCTTTTCAGCCTCGCCTTAGGGACCGACTAACCCTGCGTCGATTAACGTTGCGCAGGAAACCTTGGTCTTTCGGCGTGGGTGTTTTTCACACCCATTGTCGTTACTCATGTCAGCATTCGCACTTCTGATACCTCCAGCAAGCTTCTCAACTCACCTTCACAGGCTTACAGAACGCTCCTCTACCGCATCACTTACGTGATACCCGTAGCTTCGGTGTATGGTTTGAGCCCCGTTACATCTTCCGCGCAGGCCGACTCGACTAGTGAGCTATTACGCTTTCTTTAAAGGGTGGCTGCTTCTAAGCCAACCTCCTAGCTGTCTAAGCCTTCCCACATCGTTTCCCACTTAACCATAACTTTGGGACCTTAGCTGACGGTCTGGGTTGTTTCCCTTTTCACGACGGACGTTAGCACCCGCCGTGTGTCTCCCATGCTCGGCACTTGTAGGTATTCGGAGTTTGCATCGGTTTGGTAAGTCGGGATGACCCCCTAGCCGAAACAGTGCTCTACCCCCTACAGTGATACATGAGGCGCTACCTAAATAGCTTTCGAGGAGAACCAGCTATCTCCGAGCTTGATTAGCCTTTCACTCCGATCCACAGGTCATCCGCTAACTTTTCAACGGTAGTCGGTTCGGTCCTCCAGTCAGTGTTACCTAACCTTCAACCTGCCCATGGATAGATCGCCCGGTTTCGGGTCTATACCCAGCGACTAAACGCCCTATTAAGACTCGCTTTCGCTACGCCTCCCCTATTCGGTTAAGCTCGCCACTGAATATAAGTCGCTGACCCATTATACAAAAGGTACGCAGTCACAGAACAAAGTCTGCTCCCACTGCTTGTACGCATACGGTTTCAGGATCTATTTCACTCCCCTCTCCGGGGTTCTTTTCGCCTTTCCCTCACGGTACTAGTTCACTATCGGTCAGTCAGTAGTATTTAGCCTTGGAGGATGGTCCCCCCATATTCAGACAAAGTTTCTCGTGCTCCGTCCTACTCGATTTCATGACTAAGAGATTTTCGCGTACAGGGCTATCACCCACTATGGCCGCACTTTCCAGAGCGTTCCGCTAATCTCAAAGCCACTTAAGGGCTAGTCCCCGTTCGCTCGCCACTACTAAGGGAATCTCGGTTGATTTCTTTTCCTCAGGGTACTTAGATGTTTCAGTTCCCCTGGTTCGCCTCTTGCACCTATGTATTCAGTACAAGATAACCATCTTATGATGGCTGGGTTCCCCCATTCAGACATCTCCGGATCAAAGTCTGTTTGCCGACTCCCCGAAGCTTTTCGCAGGCTACCACGTCTTTCATCGCCTCTGACTGCCAAGGCATCCACCGTATGCGCTTCTTCACTTGACCATATAACCCCAAGCAATCTGGTTATACTGTGAAGACGACATTCGCCGAAAATTCGCGATTAAACTCACAAATTTTACCTTAGCCTGAATAAACACCAGTGAAAGTGCTATCCAGTCTATCTTTCTATCACATACCCAAATTTTTAAAGAACGATTCTGATAAAGATCAGAAATCAACATTCACCATCAACTTGATGGAATGCTCATTTCTAAGCTTTAAACGATGGACACCAATCTGTAATGGTGGAGCCAAGCGGGATCGAACCGCTGACCTCCTGCGTGCAAGGCAGGCGCTCTCCCAGCTGAGCTATGGCCCCGTATCGCTACAGGGTGCACCAGTAATTGGTGGGTCTGGGCAGATTCGAACTGCCGACCTCACCCTTATCAGGGGTGCGCTCTAACCAACTGAGCTACAGACCCAATCGTCTTCTTCAATGAATCAAGCAATTCGTGTGGGAGCTTATGAAGCAGCTGATGTCGTCGATTAAGGAGGTGATCCAGCCGCAGGTTCCCCTACGGCTACCTTGTTACGACTTCACCCCAGTCATGAATCACACCGTGGTAACCGTCCTCCCGAAGGTTAGACTAGCTACTTCTGGTGCAACCCACTCCCATGGTGTGACGGGCGGTGTGTACAAGGCCCGGGAACGTATTCACCGCGACATTCTGATTCGCGATTACTAGCGATTCCGACTTCACGCAGTCGAGTTGCAGACTGCGATCCGGACTACGATCGGTTTTGTGGGATTAGCTCCACCTCGCGGCTTGGCAACCCTCTGTACCGACCATTGTAGCACGTGTGTAGCCCAGGCCGTAAGGGCCATGATGACTTGACGTCATCCCCACCTTCCTCCGGTTTGTCACCGGCAGTCTCCTTAGAGTGCCCACCATTACGTGCTGGTAACTAAGGACAAGGGTTGCGCTCGTTACGGGACTTAACCCAACATCTCACGACACGAGCTGACGACAGCCATGCAGCACCTGTCTCAATG
>NZ_JBWKZA010000065.1:0-5291 GCF_059424045.1 Pseudomonas sp. GW456-L12 | reverse complement strand
TTTTATATCTTTGTTTATCGTTTTTTATCTTCAGGTATAAACATGTCGGGCAAGCCCACGGTCGCCATAGGTTTTGTCGGTTCCACCCTCGATCGCGTCGGCAAGGGCGCCAACCGCTGGAACCATTGGCGCCCCAGTGTCGGCCTGTGCCAGCAGCAGGACGTGCTGATCCATCGCCTGGAGCTGATCCACGGCGTCGATGCCCGGGACGTCAGCCTGGCCGAGCGGGTGGCCAGCGACATTCGCCAGGTATCGCCGCAGACCGAGGTGCGCCTGCACCCCATGGGCCTGAAGAACCCCTGGGATTTCGAGGAGGTGTACGGCGCCCTGCACGACTTCACCAGCGCCTACCCCTTCGACACCGAGCGCGAGGACTACCTGGTGCACATCACCACCGGGACCCACGTGGCGCAGATCTGCTGGTTCCTGCTGACCGAGGCGCGCTACCTGCCGGCGCGGCTGATCCAGACCTCCCCGGCGCGGCGCCGCGACCCGGAGCAGCACGCCACCGGCACCCACGCCCTGATCGACCTCGACCTGTCGCGCTACGACCGCATCGCCTCGCGCTTCGCCGGCAAGCGCCTGGAGGGCCTGGCCTTCCTCAAGTCCGGGATCGCCACCCGCAACGCCGCGTTCAACCGCTCCATCGAACAGATCGAGCGGGTGGCCCTGCGCTCCAGGGCACCGATGCTGCTGATCGGCCCCACCGGCGCCGGCAAGTCGTTCCTGGCCCGGCGCATCTATGAACTCAAGCGCGGCCGGCACCAGGTCCAGGGGCGTTTTGTCGAGGTCAACTGCGCCACCCTGCGCGGCGACGGCGCCATGTCGGCGTTGTTCGGGCATATCAAGGGCGCCTTCACCGGCGCCCAGAACGCCCGCGATGGCCTGTTGCGGGCGGCGGACGGCGGCATGCTGTTTCTCGACGAGATCGGCGAACTGGGGCTCGACGAACAGGCGATGCTGCTCAAGGCCATCGAGGAGAAACGCTTCTTCCCCATGGGCTCGGACAAGGAAGTGGACAGCGACTTCCTGATCATCGCCGGCACCCACCGCGACCTGCGCGGCCGGGTCGCCCAGGGCCTGTTCCGCGAGGATCTGTATGCGCGGATCAACCTCTGGACCTTCAACCTGCCGGGGCTGGCCGGGCGGCGCGAGGACATCGAGCCGAACATCGACTTCGAACTGGAACGCCACGCCCGCGAGCAAGGGCGCCTGGTGCGCTTCAACCTCGAGGCGCGGCGGCGCTACCTGGCGTTTGCCAGTTCCAGCGAGGCGGCGTGGCTGGGCAACTTCCGCGAGCTGTCGGCGTCCATTACCCGCATGGCCACCCTGGCCGACAGCGGGCGCATCGACGAAGCCCAGGCCGAGGAAGAAATCGAGCGGCTACGGTATGCCTGGGGCTTGAGCCAGGAGCAGGATCCGCTGGCCACTTTGCTGGGCGACACGGCCGAACTCGACCTGTTCGACCGCCTGCAACTGCAGGCGGTGCTCGAAGTCTGTCGCCAGGCCGACAGCCTGTCCGATGCCGGGCGCAAGCTGTTTGGCGTGTCCCGCCAGACCAAGGCCCAGCCCAATGACGCCGACCGCCTGCGCAAGTACCTGGCGCGCTTCGGCCTGGAGTGGAAGCAGATAGTGGCACCAGCGGATTAAGGAGAACTGCCTGCGGCAGCCCCGCCACTGTAGCCGCTGGCGCAGCCTGCGATCGGCTGCGTAGCAGCCGCCAAATCCGGCGACGAGGTTTTCCAGCAATACCGCGCTGCATCGTTACGGCCGCTGCGCGACCGATCGCAGCCTGCGGCAGCGGCTACACAAAGCTGTCGCCAGCAATACGCCCACCTTCACCCAGCAGGCACCGCATCAGCTCTGGCGACCACCCGCTCACCCACCTGCAAGGTCACGGTGGTAAAGGTCATTTGCACCACCTGTCGCCGGCGATACGTCCACTCTCAACCGCCGGGCACCGCGAACACCGCGTTGGCCCTGGCCACCACCCGCTCGCCGACCTGCAGGGTGACGGTGGCAAAGGCCATTTGCCGGCCGCGCTTGGAATGTTCCAGGCGCACGTCGATCCATTCGCCGACCTGCACCGCGCCGAGGTAGTCCAGGTGCATGCTGGCGGTGATCAGCGGCAGCGGTGGGTCGCTGGCGAAGGCCATGGCGTAGCCCATGCCGATATCGGCCAGGGTGGCGAGGATGCCGCCGTGCACGGTGCCACGACCGTTGGCGTGACGGCGGTCGGCGCGCAGGCCGATCTCCAGTTGCAAGCCGCTGCCACGGCAATACACCGGGCCGATCAGCTCCAGCAGCGGGCTGCTGCGGGACAAGGGGGCATAACCTTCGGGTAACTCGAGCGAGCTCATGACAGGTCTCCGTTGCCGATGGCAATGACCGAGACGCGGGTCATCGGTCCCCGAGGTGTACCCCGAAGCGGTGCCCGCGCCCAGCCGTATCCATCCGGCAAATCCTTGGCGATAAGCCGCGGCGACACCACATCCTCGCCCCTCCCCGGGCAATCGACGATAAGATACGCAGCCGTCCCGCCTGCCCCGGGCACGATCATTTATTTCAAGGAGCGACCATGCACCCTCAGGACGACACCCCCACCCCGCTGCGCAGCCTCGCCGTGGTGCTGCTCAGCACCCTGCTGGCCGCCTGTTCCCCCAGCGATCGTTCGTCCTCGGTGGCGGTCGGAGGCGCCCAGGGCAAGGCCGGCGCGCAACTGGCCTATGAACATGAACTGAGCCTGTCGCTGCCCTCGGCGCAGATCGCGCCGCGCCTGGCCGCCACCCGCGAAGCCTGCGAAAACGCCAAGTTCGGCGCCTGCAATATCCTGCGCCTGCAACAAGGCCAGTACCGCGCCCAGGTGATCCTGCGCATCGTGCCCGACGGCGTCGAACCGATAGTCGCGCTGGCCGCCCAGGGCGCCGAAATCGGCGAACGCATCACCAGCGCCGAAGACCTGGCCGACGCCGTGGCCGACGTACAACGCCAGCAGGAACGGCTCAAGGCCCAGCAGCAACGCCTCGACCAGTTGGCGGCGCGCAAGGACATCACCGTCAGCGACCTGATCGCCCTGAGCAAGGAACAGGCAAGCATCGAGAACGACCTGCAGGCCCTGGCCCAGGTCGCCGCCGGGCACCAGCGCCGGCTCGACACCAACCGCCTGACCCTGAACTTCGTGCCCACCGACAGCAGCCAGCGCGGCTCGAAACTGCAACGCGCGTTCGACAACCTGCTGGACAACCTCGCCTACGGTACCGCCGAAGCCCTGGAGAAAGGCAGCTATGTGCTGCCATTCCTGATCCTGGCCTTCCCGCTGGTGATGATCTGGGTCTGGCTGTGGCGCCGGTTCGTGCGCCGTCGTTGAGTCGCAGCACTCTGCAAAACCCAAGAAGCCCGGCCTGATGCGCCGGGCTTTTTTATGGGCACGGGCGAGCTTGTCGTCCCGAGGATTTTTATCGCGAGCCGGGCCGCCCC
Source organism: Pseudomonas sp. GW456-L12 (assembly GCF_059424045.1). Classification (NCBI taxonomy): domain Bacteria; kingdom Pseudomonadati; phylum Pseudomonadota; class Gammaproteobacteria; order Pseudomonadales; family Pseudomonadaceae; genus Pseudomonas; species Pseudomonas sp. GW456-L12. The sequence continues at coordinate 1,814 of NZ_JBWKZA010000065.1, read as the reverse complement.
CTGCCCCGCCAACATCAGCAGCCCACCGCCAGGCCCCGCCAAACAATGCCTGGCAGGCATAGGCGAAGAAAATTGCACGAACGTACCTGGAACTGGCACGTTTTTCCCATGCACCTGCAGCTTGCGAATCGAGCCACCGCAAGAGCCGCATCGACGGTGCCTACCCGCACCAATAGCAATCATCGGACGCTATCCGCGTCCCCATAAAGTGCAGACGGCGAGCCAAAAGCTCGTTGAGCTGAGACTGGCGATAAGGAAGTCTCATGTGCGATGTGCAGTCATGTTCACCGGCGTTTTCCGCTATTGGCTCCACCGTTTCGCCCCTGGTTCCGCCTCGTCCGGCAGCCCTGCCCGGACCGGCCCTCGCGCCCTGTGCGTCATCGACGATCGACCTTGCGCACGCTACGCGGCGCTGCCTGTGCCAGCCTCTGGCGATGCCCCCTGCTCCAGTCGCTGGGGCAACTTTCAGGCTGGCGGTAGCGGCTGTTATAAGGCCGACCCTCTCCCGGTACCGATATCCAAGCCAGTCTTCCCAGGTACTGCCCAGCGTATCCCGACACAAACATTCGCCCCCAGGCCGGTCTCGCCACTGTCCAAGTAGCGTCGACGGAAGAAGCCTCGACAAGACCGATCGTCGACTGTTTTTAAACCACTAAGCAGCCAACTTAATTTTGTACTCGGTGACATTTCACCGAGCGAAAGCCGTATTTCTATCGTTGCGTATTCGACAACAAACAAACGTGCCAAAGCGCGTTAAAAGTGGATGATCAGAGCGTTGTCCGACAATAAGGCAATTCAATATCAATGCATCGACCACTGGGTAATGAGCGGACCGCTGTTTACATACACTCAATGTACGTACCGGTTAATTATCCGTACCCCCAACAGGCTAATAAGAGGCCCGTCATCGCCCTGCTCAATGGCGGGCAGGCGAGCGCGCCATGGATACTCAAGAATGCTCCCCGAGCGGGCCGTAAAAGACTACAGAAGCCCTACGCAGAGCCCTGAAAACAACAAGATCAAGGACCTCCAGGCAATGACCGGCTAGTCACTGTTTATTTGCACCAAATCAATTCGCCAGACACTTTTTAGTGCGTTGGCCACGGCATTGATCGCCCCTGTTTCCGGCTGAAAAGCGGATAACCCAGGGCAGGCAGGCTCGCCCGTAAAAAGCATTTACGGTCAACTTTTCGAGGCGCTGAATATATATTGTTGCGCCAGTTTTTCTCGCAATTTTATATAAATGCGACATGCACTACGAGCCGTCGCCAATTGCATAAAGACCGACACAATCTGGCATAGCGGTTGCTATATGTAACGAGTACGAGACAGGTGCATTACAAACACCGGCTCATCCCACAACATTCTTCCAGGGAGTGGTAATGAACAATCTAAGCCGAAGGCGATAAGCCACTCGTTTGCACAGGGCCGTTCAACCAGATAGTTCAACTATCGGCTTTTGCTCACCCTTGAAAAAGTTAAACCCGACTTTCGAACATTCCAGCCAATGTTCGAACGGTGCCTTATTGCCCTTCATCCAACCGAGGGAGCTTTAATGAACGATGCGGTAAAGAACAGAACCCTGCCGAGGCCCTTGGGCGATGAAGCCGTCGTCCAGGTTGCGCGGGGCCGTCCTTATAAGGGCAATGCATCGAAACCCGGAGGCCTGAGCAAGCGCCAGGTGCTGTTGCTGGTGACGGTCTCGGCCCTGCTCCATGGTGGCGCTTGGTGGTTCTTCCAGCAGACCCGCGCCGCGCCACTGGAAACGCCCCCGGAAATCCCGGAAATGACCGTCGAGCTGAGCAGCCCGACCC
>NZ_JBWKZA010000064.1:0-6899 GCF_059424045.1 Pseudomonas sp. GW456-L12 | reverse complement strand
CGGCCGACAAGCTGGTGATCACCGTCGATGACGACACCCCGACCCTGGCCTTCGGCAACCTGATCGGCACCGGTACCCAACTGGCGCAACAAGGCTACTGGAACATGGGGTCTGGCGCCGACGGGCTGGATGCCAACGGCCTGGACATCTCGCTGGTGAACGACCAGTTCACCCTGGTCCGGCCGGACGACACGACCACCACCGGCACCGGTACGCTGGTCGAACAGTCGCCGTCACCGGACGCCAATGGCGCCTACCAGTTCGCGGGCACCTTGACCGGTGACTTCGACAACAACGCGGCCACCGCCGATACCACCATCCACTACACCCTGAGCGCCTATGCCAATGGCACCTATGCCCTGGACCTGGAGGAAGGCTTCCGCTCGACCGTGGTCCTCAGCAGTGCCGATGGCTCGCTGGATGCCGGTGGCCCGGACCCTGTGCGCACGTTGACCATCGGCACCGAGGATGTGGTGTTCTTCGGCGCGAATCCGCTGGCGCCGCAAACCGGCGCGAACAGCATCCTCACCGGCATCGGGCTTGGCGCGCCCGACCCTACCGAAGCGCAGTTGCAGACCAACCCGCTGCCGTCCTACATCGGCTCGGCGGCCTTGAACGTCAGCACCTCCGGCATCGGCATCGCCAACAACAACCTGGAGGGCAACAACACGGCGGGTATCAATGCCGGTGACGAGAGTTTCGTGGTCAACCCCGAGACGCTGCTGACGGCCATGAAGGTCTATATCGACAACTCGGTGCAGGGCTACAACCCGGCCACGGAAGAGCTGTACTACACGATCTACTACGACAACGGCACGACCTCGGGCGCGCCCATCAAGGTCCAGGCCGCCGACCTGCAGGCGGAAGCCGGAGGCCAGACCTCCTTCACCGTAGAGTGGGACGGCACCCACCTGATCGACGCGGTCCAGCTGACGATGGGCAAGGGTACGATCAAGATCCCGGTGATCGAGTTCATTCACGAGACCCAGAACCTGGCCAGCGATATCCAGCTGGCGTTCAACGCGACGGTGACGGACAAGGACGGCGATACGGCCACCAGCGCGTTCGACGCCAACCTGTTCGCCAACGACCCGGCCAACGCGCTTTTCGACTTCAGGCTGGTGGGCACCACGGGTGAGCGGGATGCCTTCAACATCGACCTGTCGGCCGCCGAGAACCAGTACCAGGTCACAGGCTTCGATGCGGGCGCCGGCCAGCGCGATGCGGTGGTGCTCATTGGTGACGCGGGGGCCGTTGTGCAGTCGGTCGACAATGCCGGCAGCGACAGCATCGTGACGGTGGCCGAGACCGGCGGACAGATAACCACCATTACCCTGGTCGGAGTCGACCTGCTCAATACCGACATTGTGATGGGCAGCGTCTGAAACCTCGCGCAGGCGAATGAAAGCGAGGGTGGCCTGGAAACCACCCTCGCTTTTTTTTTGCGCGCCCATATGAAAACCGCGGCGAGCGCTCGAGCAGCCCGTCGAGCCGCTCGACGACGGCCTGTGGCCGCCATCGCGGGCTACCCCTGAAGCCCCCCTCGGGGTCCTGTTTGCAAGCGCGGCTGCGCCTTATCCCGCGTCCCTTCCTGAATAGGCTGAAACTCCCATCCGGCCTGGGAGTATCGGCCAATGCGCAACCTGCGCGGCATCCCCATAGTGGTTGCATCTGCCAACAGAGGGCCCAGCTGCGGCCTCAACGACTGGTATTGCACAGGAGAACGTCATGATCACTTCTAAAACAACCACATCTCCCACGAACGACCTGACCGCTGACACCAGTACCACTCTCTACCCCGTCTTCCCCAGTGACGACACGCTGACCCTCAGCACCGCCCAGGCGAACGGCACTGCGCCCGTGGTGATCGGTGCAAGTGTGACCCTGGACGAAACCACCGGGTTGCAGAATGCCACCACCACGCCGAGCCCGGCAGGAGACGCTGACGACAATGACATCCTGTTGTCCGCCCTGCCCTCGACCTTCGCCACCCGCCTGACCGCCCTTGGCGCCGGTACCGCCATGGACGCCGCCTTGAGTGGCTATACCGGTGCCGTGGGCGACACCGGCAGCAATGCCTTCACCCTCAACCTGACACCCGGTATCAACGTCCTCGATATCAAGTTCACCGACAGCCTGGGCGCGGCGCTCAACGGCCTGGACAGCGGGCTGGATACCCTCGATGGCACCAGCATCCTGCTGTATACCGATACCAACAACAACATCCTGCTGGGCCGGGCCGGAGGCCCTGACGGGGCGATCGTGTTCGCCGCCTATATCGAGGAAACCGGATCGCCGGTCAGCGGCGGCAAGATCTGGACCGTGGAATACCAACCGCTCAAGCACCCGGACGCGAGTAATCCGGACGATGCCCTCAGCCTGCTGGACAAGGTGTTCGTCAGCGCCCTCAAGGACGGATTCGACCTGACCAACGCCCCCTCCGGGCAGAACCTGTTCCTGATGTTCACGGGGTCGAACCCGACGGTGGTCAACGACGGCGGTGTGTTGCGGGTCAGCGATCCGACGATCATCGCCACCGGTAAAGACCCTGCGGACCAGTCATCGGGCGCCAACATCAACACCGGTGACACCATCAACACCAGCCAGGGCGGTGGCCCGACCACCATTGGTACCAACAACCAGATGATCGTGGAACAGGAAGGCATCCGCCTGACCTTCGTCACCGGCGCCCGGCTGGATGTGACTGTTCCCAACCTGAGCCAGAACGAAGCCGACGTCGAAGCCAACATCGACTACACCGCGATGTTTAATGCAACGACGGCCAGTTTCGATGTCGTGCAACTGCAAGGCGGCAAGACCGCGATGGTCAAGATCAGTGCCTACAGCACTGCGGTTGAAACCGGCGTGAACTTCGTCAACGGCTATGCGAACGATACGTCGGTGGCCATCACCAATGTGCGCATCTTCGATAAAAGCACCGGGCTGGTGATCGAGAACTCCGACGGCTCGGTGAACGATCCGAACATTGCCATCAGCTTTACCGGCGGCGTGGCCACCATCACCGGCGTCAAGGCCGGCTACCAGATCGAATACACCACCAGCGCGGATCACAACCGCGTGCTGATCGAGAACGGGGCGGCCGTCAACGCCAGGGGCGATAACCACGCCGACTTCGATATCGGTGGTTTCTCGCTGCGCCACCCCTCCACGATCACCACCGAAATCGGCTCGCAGATGATCTTCGAGGACGATGGACCGGCAGCGGCCGGGACCGCTGAGGCCGGCACTGTCGACGAAGACGGCCTGGCCAATGGCATCCCCGGCGGTGTCGGCGACGTGCCTGGCGAGGTCACCAGCGTCAGTGGCAACGTGACCGCCATCTTCCAGTCCGGCGTCGATGTACCGCTGACTTACTCCTTGTCGAGCGACACCAGCGGCCTGCCAGCCCTGACATCCGGCGGAGTGGCCCTGGTGTACAGCGTGGTGGGCGACACCCTCACCGCCAAGGCCGGCGCCGTCGATGTGTTCACCTTCAGCCTCAGCGCCGCCGGTGCCTATAGCTTTACCCTGCTGCAACCGCTGGATCACCCAGCGGGTGACGACGAAAACGACATCACCCTCAACCTGGGCACGCTGCTGAAGGCCACGGATAAGGATGGCGACACCGCGACGGCCGCCGCCGAGAAGCTGGTGATCACCATCGACGACGATACGCCCACCGCGACCGGCGTCGCCGCGGCCGGCACCGTCGACGAGGATGGCCTGGCCAATGGCATTGCCGGCGGTGTCGGTGATGTGGCGGGTGAATCCACCACGGCCAGCGGCACCGTCACGGGCATCTTCCAGTCCGGGGCCGACGTACCGCTGACTTACTCCCTGTCGAGCGACACCAGCGGCCTGCCAGCCCTGACCTCCGGTGGAGTGGCGCTGGTGTATAGCGTGGTCGGCGACACCCTCACCGCCAAGGCCGGCGCAACCGATGTATTCACCTTCAGCCTCAATGCTGCAGGTGACTACAGCTTTACCCTGCTGCAACCGCTGGACCATCCAGCCGGTAACGATGAAAACGACATTACCCTCAGCCTGGGCACCTTGCTGAAGGCCACGGATAAGGACGGTGATACGGTGACGGCCGCCGCCGAGAAACTGGTGATCACCGTCGATGACGACACGCCCACCGCCGCCGGAACCGCCGAGGCTGGAACCGTCGATGAGGACGGCCTGGCCAACGGCATCGCTGGTGGTGTCGGTGACGTGGCGGGCGAAGCAACGACGGCCAGCGGCAATGTCACGGGCATCTTCCAGTCCGGGGCCGATGTGCCGCTGAGCTATGCCCTGTCGAGCGATACCAGCGGCCTGCCAGCCCTGACATCCGGCGGAGTGGCCCTGGTGTACAGCGTCGCCGGTGACACCCTGACGGCCAAGGCCGGCGCGGTCGATGTATTCACCTTCAGCCTCAGCGCGGCGGGCGCCTACAGCTTTACCCTGCTGCAGCCGCTGGATCACCCGGCGGGCGACGATGAAAACGACATCACCCTCAACCTGGGCACGATGTTGCAAGCCACCGACAAGGATGGCGACACAGTAACCGCCGCGGCCGACAAACTGGTGATCACCGTCGATGACGACACTCCCACCGCGAATGGCACCGCTGGAGCCGGCACCGTCGACGAGGATGGCCTGGCCAACGGTATTGCCGGTGGTGTCGGTGACGTGGCGGGTGAAGCGACGACGGCCAGCGGCAGCGTCACGGGTATCTTCCAGTCCGGAGCCGATGTACCGCTGACTTACTCCCTGTCGAGTGATACCAGCGGTCTGCCAGCCTTGAGTTCAGGTGGAGTGGCGCTGGTCTACAGCGTCGCCGGCGATACCCTGACCGCCAAGGCTGGCGCAACCGATGTATTCACCTTCAGCCTCAGCGCCGCCGGTGACTACAGCTTCACCCTGCTGCAGCCGCTGGATCATCCAGCCGGCAACGATGAAAACGACATCAGCCTCAACCTGGGTGCAATGCTGCAAGCCACGGACAAGGACGGCGATACGGTAACGGCTGCCGCCGAAAAACTGGTGATTACCGTCGATGACGATACCCCAACCGCCACCGGAACCGCCGAGGCCGGAACCGTCGATGAAGACGGCCTGGCCAATGGCATCGCCGGTGGTGTCGGCGATGTGCCCGGCGAAGCCACCACGGCCAGCGGCAATGTGACTGCCATCTTCCAGTCCGGTGCCGACGTGCCGCTGACTTACTCCCTGTCGAGCGATACCAGTGGCCTGCCAGCCCTGACGTCCGGCGGAGTGGCACTGGTGTACAGCGTCGCCGGTGACACCCTGACCGCCAATGCAGGCGTGGGTGGGGCCGAGGTATTCACCTTCAGCTTCAGTGCCGCAGGTACCTACAGCTTTACCCTCCTGCAGCCGCTGGATCACCCAGCGGGCAATGATGAAAACGACATCACCCTCAACCTGGGAAGCCTGTTGCAAGCGACCGACAAGGACGGCGATACGGTAACGGCTGCCGCCGAGAAACTGGTGATCACCATCGATGACGACACCCCAACGGCGAATGGCACCGCTGCGGCCGGCACTGTCGATGAAGACGGCCTGGCCAATGGTATTGCCGGTGGTGTCGGCGACGTGGCGGGCGAGGCCACCACCGCCAGCGGCGACGTCACGGGTATCTTCCAGTCGGGTGCCGACGTACCCCTGACTTACGCCTTGGCGAGCGATACCAGCGGTCTGCCTGCCCTGAGCTCGGGCGGAGTGGCGCTGGTGTACAGCGTCGCCGGTGACACCCTGACCGCCAATGCGGGCGCGGGTGGGGCCGAGGTATTCACCTTCAGCCTCAGTGCAGCGGGCGCCTACAGCTTTACCCTGCTGCAACCGCTGGATCACCCGGCGGGCGACGATGAAAACGACATCACCCTCAACCTGGGCACCTTGCTGCAAGCCACGGACAAGGACGGCGATACGGTAACGGCTGCCGCCGAAAAACTGGTGATCACCGTCGATGACGACACGCCAACCGCCACCGGCACCGCCGAAGCGGGCACTGTCGATGAAGACGGCCTGGCCAATGGCATCGCCGGTGGCGTCGGCGACGTGCCTGGCGAAGCAACGACGGCCAGCGGCAATGTGACGGGCATCTTCCAGTCCGGCGCTGATATACCGCTGACTTACGCCTTGTCGAGCGACACCAGTGGCCTGCCAGCCCTGACGTCCGGCGGAGTGGCGCTGGTGTACAGCGTGGCGGGCGATACGCTGACCGCGAATGCGGGCATGGGTGGGGCCGAGGTATTCACCTTCAGCCTCAGTGCCGCAGGCGCCTATAGCTTTACCCTGCTGCAACCGCTGGATCATCCAGCGGGCAACGATGAAAACGACATCAGTCTCAACCTGGGAACCCTGCTCCAGGCCACGGATAAAGATGGCGACACCGTGACGGCCGCCGCCGAGAAGCTGGTGATCACCGTCGATGACGACACGCCAACGGCGAATGGCGCCGCTGGGGCCGGAACCGTCGATGAGGATGGCCTGGCCAATGGCATCGCCGGTGGCGTCGGCGACGTGGCCGGTGAGGCGACGACAGCCAACGGCAGCGTCACGGGCATCTTCCAGTCCGGGGCCGACGTCCCGCTGACTTACTCCTTGTCGAGCGACACCAGTGGCCTGCCAGCGCTGAGTTCGGGCGGAGTCGCCCTTGTCTATAGCGTTGCCGGCGACACCCTGACGGCCAAGGCTGGCGCAACCGATGTATTCACCTTCAGCCTCAATGCTGCGGGTGACTACAGCTTCACCCTGCTGCAACCGCTGGATCATCCGGCCGGTAACGATGAAAACGACATCACCCTCAACCTCGGCACCCTGCTGCAGGCCACGGACAAGGATGGCGACACCGTGACCGCCGCGGCCGAGAAACTGGTGATCACCGTCGATGA
>NZ_JBWKZA010000063.1:0-7689 GCF_059424045.1 Pseudomonas sp. GW456-L12 | reverse complement strand
GGGGGGGGAACATAGTCATGGTGGTGCTGCGACGCAAGCATCTCACTCCCATGCTGTTTCCGTATCTGCCCCGTATTATGTCTTGGTGTTTATTATTAAGATTGATGAGTGATTGATATTGTTGCGCTGTGTGTTATCAGTAAATTGGTGTGATTAAAATGGAAGTCATAGATGAGCTAACCTCTTTGTGCTTTATTGTTTATGCTTCTCCGGATACTGTAGAACAAGTGCAGCGGCGCTGTAGTGATCTATTTTATCAGAGCTTGGCCGAAGAACTTTGTAGGTTGTTTCAGTCACTAAAGACTCTGTCAGAAAATACACTGTCTATTGATCTGCTGAGAATCGATGTGGGTGAAATTCCTCTGGCACAGTTTGAGGAACAGTTAAGCCAACGACTATTGCACCAGCTGGAGCAACAGATATTGGAAGCTGCGTCGCAGGCGATGTTGGGCGAGGTGTTTTCTGTGCAGCAGGATACGGCCATCGTCAAATCGTATGGTGGGGAGATACATCAAGAGGAGTGGGGGACCGCTTTAACGGTCGAAGGTGTCAATCAGGCCGAAATCGCTGAGCAACCGAACAAATATGCCAGAGCGGTAGACATTCAGGCTGAAGCAGGGCTGGTCCCCCTGTTCCACTATTTGCAGTCGGGTTATCTGGCATCCCGGCATCAGGCGCTGCTGACTGAATGGAATGCGTCTGGTGGTGCGGATAACTGGTTACGCTCGCACCTGGCAACTTCATCCATCGCCCAGCGCCAGTTTTTTGCAGGGTATTGTTTACAGGAGGCGCCACGCCAGCGGTTGTTGCAAACCTTTAGCGTTGCGAGTTTGCAGGCTGTCTGCCGTTTGTTTCTGGACGATAAACCGGAATTGACGCCACCGACAGGCAAGCCCGCATTAGAGCTTTGCTTGTTGCTTAGTAGTCTATGGGCTTGTCGGCAACCCTCGGCAAGGGCTTTACCGGTACCTGCCTTATTGGTGCTGGACAGCAATCTGTTGACCGAGTTGGCGCCCTGGTTGTTGCTGGTGTTCGGTCACCCGCCATTGCCTGCGGCGTCGTTACCCTGGTTGCAGCCATTCTGGCAGCAACCTGTGGTGCAGCAACTATTAGCGTCGGGCTTATCCAAACCTGACTTTATCCGCGTGCAACACCAAATGGAGGAAAGGGCGCCACAAAGTGAGATGGTCAAACGGGCACCCCAAGCGACAGCGCCAGAGCGACAGGAGGAGGATCACCAGCACCCCACAAGGGGCATCGGACAGCTGGGCGGATCTCAACTGCAGGCTGGGAAAGGTAAACGGGAACTCCAAACGACGGTGCCAGGGTGGCCGGAGGCGGATCACCAGCATCCAGCCATGGATATCGGACAGCTGGGCGGATCTCAATTGCAGGCTGGGAACGCCAAACGACACGCTCAGGAGGAAATGGGCGGGAGGCAGCGGTACACAGAGGCCGCCGTAACGAGGAGCAATCCAACTCAGCTACCAAGGCGTTCAAACGCCTCATTATTGGAGCAGGAACCGCTGTCGGTCTCCAATGCCGGCCTGGTACTGCTGTGGCCGCTACTGCCCGGGCTATGGCGTCAGGTGGACCTGCTCGAGGAACAGCAATTCAACAGCCCACAGGCCCAGCTGGAGGCCGTGTGCTGGCTGGATGGACTGGTCTGGGGGGATGAGGCGATGGCGGAATGGCGCACCCCTTTGAGCAAGTTGCTCTGTGGGTTGCCATTGGAATCACCACTGGTGCCCTGGTCGACGCCAGAGCCTGAGGTGAGGGAGCAGTTGCAGGACTGGTTGGCGGCGATTCCCGCGCAGTTACCCGGTTTGCAACGGTGCCAGGCCAATGATCTGCGCAGCCTGTTTCTACAACGCCCCGGGCAACTGCTGCAAACCCGGTCGGGCTGGCAACTGTCGGTAGAGACGGATGCCAGCGACTTTCTACTGTCGCAACTGCCGTGGGCCCTGGACTTTATCCGGTTGCCCTGGATGGAACAGCCTCTACAGGTGAAATGGTTGCCGACGGTTAGTTGAATTAGAAAACGCAGTAAGCGCTATTGCTACTTATAAGTGCGGAACCCAGGTTCAGTGCTGAATAGATAAACCTGTTTAGCTGGAAGCCTTGACTGTTTTATCAGTCTGCTTAGCCATGCCGGTTACTTGTGCCCGGTGATATTTCAATGATCAATAAAGAAGAGTCAGCATGCCGAAACAGCATAATGCGCTGCGTCTTTGTGACGAGCTGGCGCCTGAATTATCCCAGGATGAAGATTTGCATTTACTCTTGGCCCAATTCGAGCGGCTGGATGTATTGATACAACAGCAGTTGCACACCCTGCAACAACGCTTTGCCGAGCCCGAAGAAGCCCTCCAGGGGCTGGCACTTTCCCCGGAGGAATTGGAACACCTGAACACACAACGGATGGGGATTCCGTTCTGGGCGCTGGAGCAGAGCGATCAGCAACTTTCGACTGAAGCTATTGATCCACGCAGTCGTCTGGGCCAATTGGTCAACCGTTTCGCTTTGAGCGATTTTGAACGGGACGTGTTGTTGCTCTGCTTGTTGCCGCTGTTTGATAGTCGCTACTCGCTGCTGTTTGCTTATATGCAGGAGAACAACCAGAAAAAATCCCTGACAGTGGACTTCGCCTTGAACATCCTCTGCCCGGGTGTTGTCGAGAAGACCGCGCAGCTGGCGAGCCTGCTACCGCAGGCCCGCTTGCTGAAAAATTGCCTGCTCACATTCACCCAGCGCAGTGGCGAGCATTGGGGTAATGCCCTGCTGCACCCGGCGACCGAGATTTACAGCTGGTTGATCGGCCACGCGGCTTTTCCCGGTGAGCTGCGCTCCTGTGCCAGTTGGCTGACCCCTTCTGCCTTGGCCGACCTGCTTGTGCCCTTGACTCAACGATTGGCCCCTTATTGCGCGGATGCAGGCGTCGAGGTGAAAACCCTGGTGCAGTTGCAGGGGCGCCCGGGCAGCGGGCGGGCAATGGCCATCGCCCGCGCGGCTGCCAGCGTGGGGAAAGCGGTACTGGCGCTGGATCTGGCGCAATTACCGGAAGACGATGAAACCGCCCAGAGCGTGCTCAGCGTGGCGTTGCGCGAAACGCGGTTGCAGGCGGGGTGCCTGCTGCTGCGTTCGTTGGCGGATTTCAGCACGGCCCATCCACGGTTGATGACATGGCTGGGCCAGGCGCTGAGCCAGTCTGAGCTACCGATCTTTTGCCTGACCGAACCCCACGCCTCACTGATGTGGCTGGAAGGGATGGCGCAGGTGGTGATCGCCATGCCCACGCCGGCGTTCGCCGATCAGGTTGCCTTGTTGGCCAGCCGGTTGGAGGGCATCCCGCAACAGCCGGATATCGATATTGCAGGGCTGGTAAAACGTTTCCATCCCTCTTCCGAGACCCTGGTGTCGGTGCTGCATGAAGCGCAAGCCTACTGCCAGCAACGGGGGGAGAATGCACTGCTGTCCAATACTGATCTCTACCATGCCTTTGGGCTGCGGTCGCAACAGGACTTCGGCAACCTGGCGCAACGTATTACCCCGGTACGCGGTTTCGATGACTTGATCATCAGTGATGATCTGCAGCAGCACCTTAATGAAGTGCTGGCGGCGATTCGCCAACGGGAGCAGGTATTAGGGCAGGGCTTTGGTCGTAAGGTCGGCTACGGCACCGGCATCAGCGCGCTGTTCCATGGCGATTCCGGTACTGGCAAAACCATGGTGGCGGAAGTCTTGGCCGGGGCGCTGGGCGTTGACCTGATCAAGGTCGATCTTTCCACGGTCATGAATAAATACATTGGCGAGACCGAGAAGAACCTGTCGCGCATCTTCGACTGTGCCGAGGCCGATGCCGGGGTGCTGTTTTTTGATGAAGCCGATGCGCTCTTTGGCAAACGCAGTGAAACCAAGGATGCCAAGGATCGGCATGCCAATATCGAAGTCTCTTATTTGTTGCAACGGCTGGAAAGTTATCCAGGCCTGGTTGTGTTGGCCACCAACAACCGTAGCCATCTGGATGATGCCTTCAGCCGGCGTTTGACGTTCATTCTGCGTTTTACTTTCCCGGATCAAACCCTGCGCGAGCGGATGTGGCGGGCTATCTGGCCGGCAGAAACACCAGTGGCCGAGGATGTCGACTTCTCTTCCCTGGCCCGACGGGCAGAGATCACCGGCGCCAATATCCGTAATGCGGCCATGCTGGCCAGTTGGCTGGCGGCAGAAGAACAGTCCCCGCATGTTGCGATGCACCATATCGAACGAGCCTTGCAGCGTGAGCTCGGAAAGGTCGGCCGGCTTGTCCTATCCCGTTAATTTGAATTTCGTTTATCTGGAGTTTCTTTATGGCTAACTTGCAGGATGATCCGTCCCCAAAACGTATTGCCGATACCACACTGATTCAAGTGAACAAAACCATTGGCACAATGCTGGCAGAGTATCTGCCTAGTCCCGTGGACATTATTTTTACCTTGCCGGATACCGGTGAGCCACCGGCACAACCAACGATCAGCGTATTTCTTTACGATGTGCATGAAGACCTGTCGCTAAGAACCGGGGCTAGCCGCCAGTTTTCACCGTCCACTGGCATGCTGATGCCAGGAAGCATCAATGTTTGCTGCCGTTACCTGATCACTTATTGGGAAATGAAAGCCAGCAACAGCAGCGATTCCCCCGCGACCATGGCCGATAGCCAAGCCGTGTTGATCATGAACGATGTACTCAATGCCTTGATCAACGCACGTACTTATCCGGGGCTGTCGGATTTTTATGGACGAGTGATCCCACCCTCGGAACAACTGAATAGCCTGGGCAACTTCTGGCAGTCGTTGGGTAATAAACCACGGTTGTGCTTGACCTATGAAGTCACGGTGCCGATCGCCTTGGCCAGTCGCAGTCCGGTATTGGCCCCGGTGAAAGCCGTATCGGCCGCGATTGCGCAAAAGCCCGGTATTGACTTTTATCGGCAAGCTGGAACGATGGTGTGGGAAGCGCTGGTCGCGGCACTGGATGCGAAGAGCCCGTTGGATGATACCGCTCGTGCACAGTTGAAGAAGGTGACTGTTGCCTGCGTGGGGACTCCTTTTACTGATGACAAGTTGCCTGATCAGCATCTTGATATTGTTTTGTCTGGTGTTGTGCTGGATACCAACTTGACGGCGATCAAGAGTATTACTGATGGTTGGAAAACAGAAGCTAAAGCTATTGGGGAGCTGGAAGGGAGTAGGTTGTTTGTAGATAGTGCCGATAATAAGTTGGTTGTGGTGCCATAGGTCTGGAGAGGGCGCTATCTCCCTGGTGTAGTTGAAGATAAGCAAGATGGATTTTCGTTATGTTCAAATTACTACCGGCAGTATGTTTTTGTGCTTGAGGTTCTATGGTTTTTGAATATCTCGTCATAACGCATTGGTTGTTAGAGGTGCTTATATGTATAGTCAGAAATTTCAAAATGCAAGAAAGGTAACAAGTGAAGAGGCTTTGCAATCTGGCTCTACAGAAACAGATAGCCAACATGATCTGAGCAACGATAGGCAGACGATGCAGACAAGTCTGCCCCGAACCACACTAAATGTATCGCCCTCAATCGCTGGTAGTGACAATAAGAAAAAAAGGCCGCGGCCGGCCTTCTCTTTAAAGCTGAATATTGACCCTGATAACCTCGGTCTCTCAGATGGTGGGGGACGATTCAGTAAAGCACTTTTACAAAACGAAAGTGATGGGGCGGTTTTTTTTCATGGCAGCAACTCGGCGAGCCTGTTGACCATGCTCTCGTTGAACGATGAAGTAAGAGGACGAATTCTTCCGCTGGGACAGCTTATGGAAAAAGGCGAGTATCCATTTTCGGGGGAGCTAGGGAATGCGTTGCATGAAAGAGCGTTCAACAAAGATCATGTTTCTGTTGTGGACTTTCATAACTTCAGCAGTGCCTTCGATTATGCCGCGAAAATCAATCATGCTGGCTGGAGTGAGAGAGAAACGAGGCAAAAACTCAAGGAGTGGCAAGGCGGATTTACCCTGGGTCAAGGAGAGGATGTCTACTGTGAAAACAAGAAGAGGCTGTTATCCGGGCAACTAGATCGCTGGGCAATGCTTGGTAGTGATGAGCGCGAGCTGGTTGAGAGTCCTTTTCCGGTTGTTTATGGTTTTAAGATAAGTGACGGCGGTGAAGGCCGGATCATTAAAGCTGGCTCTGATATTCCTGGAGAGTTTGGTGTTCGTGGTGGTGTGTCACTGGATGAAATAAAAGTAATCTACACTCGTGATGAGTTTGTTGAAAAAATAAAGTCCATTATAGGGGGGGCGGCCATCCTGGTAAGCGTTAAGGGGTTCTCGACAATAACGAAGAGTGTATAGTTATGGTGGATAATAGAGGGTATGAAATGTAAGGATTTTCTCGAAGGGGGGCAGATTATGAAGGTAGTCGGAAAAGGAGCCGCAGTCTTTCAAATGGTAGAACATCTATTGTTCTTTTTTACTGTCATTTCGTAATGGTTGTCGTTAATTATAGGTGTCTGAATGTATAAGCATGCAGGTCCAAGTGTATTTGGCAAAGAGACCTTGCAATGGCGGCTTACCGTTAATGAACACTCTTTCAGAGCGAGCCTTCATTTATAAAGGACCGCATAGTATAGATTCCGCTGAAAATATTGAGGATTATGGAGTGATCATCGGTGCTTCGTCCTTAAGTCAATGTTTTACCATCAGGAAGATTGAGACGCTTGAGTACCGTCGCTTCGAATTGAAGTCCTGAGTCTCATCAGTTTTATATTTAGGTGTGCGAAATAGAGTGTTTTGCAGTCGAGTGGCTGAGCATAAACTATAAAGTCATACCACCTGCCATGTTTTCTAATATCGGTAAGTGATGCTCTAGAGGATAGAGTTGGAAATATACTGGTAGCCAATCTTGGAGATTAAACGATGCCGAAGGTGCAAGCCTCAAAAGATAAGGCCTCACTAAAGAAACAAACACCAAGGGTGAGGAAACGGCACCCTGATTCTGAAGGTGAATCAGAAAGTGAATGCAGTAAGATCGGATATCGGGCGCTCAGAAAGGATGAAGAACCCTTAATAAATGGCATTAAACCGCCCGCGAACTCAGACCCGAAAATACCAGCATTTGCCCATGTTCGTGCTGGCTCAAAGGCTAAAGTTAAATCTCGCTGGGTCTCATATAGCCGTTCGTTAAAGGTGGCCGGAAGTTGGGCCGCAAAAGATCTTGATGGGAGGGTGGTAAAGTTCAAGGTCCCGAAGGGTCGGAAGTTTTATGATCTCACTACAGCTAGAGATCAACAAGTATTTTTAAGTGATTATACTAAACAGACGGGAAAAGAAATAGATCTCGACCCTAAAAAGCACCCGGCAATCAATTTTGCCAAGGGCTCCCAGGAAGGGCTTATTTATAATGGGGTCGAAGCATCAGATGTTATTGCCGTTTACAGCGCGGAGAGAATATCGGATGAAAGTTTTCGAGAGCTATCACTGATCAGAAATTCACTGGATTCTTGGAGGCTAATCAAGTCACGAGCGACTGTTATACAGAATAAAGTTAAGGCGTTACCGGAAGCAACCCTGCTTACAGAGATTTACAATAAAAATGATTGGTTGGTTCGGCTTAGGCTGCGTTGGGACAGGGGGTCGAGAAATGCCAAGGATGACTTGGCTGGGCAAGGTTTATCACCTTATGAT
>NZ_JBWKZA010000062.1:0-8641 GCF_059424045.1 Pseudomonas sp. GW456-L12 | reverse complement strand
CTTAATATAGATATATGCTTATAAAAAATAATCTTGCCGATTGATTGAACACCAGCTAGTTTTTATTCCTGACACCGCTGACAGGAATAAACATTCCGCAGCATGCGTATTACAAAAACACTAGAACCGGCATAAGCCGGTCATGCCTGCGAGGAACTCGGAATGTCTCTGTTGATCCGTGGCGCCACCGTTATTACCCATGATGAAAGTTATAAAGCCGATGTGTTGTGCGCCGACGGCGTGATCAAGGCCATCGGCCAGAATCTGGACAATCCCGCAGGCTGCGAAGTGCTCGACGGCAGTGGCCAATACCTGATGCCCGGCGGCATCGATCCCCACACCCATATGCAACTGCCCTTCATGGGCACCGTGGCCAGCGAAGACTTCTTCAGCGGCACCGCGGCGGGCCTGGCGGGCGGCACCACCTCGATCATCGACTTCGTGATTCCCAACCCGCAGCAATCGCTGCTGGAAGCCTTTCATCAGTGGCGCAGCTGGGCCGAGAAATCCGCGTCGGACTACGGCTTCCACGTCGCCATCACCTGGTGGAGCGAGCAGGTGCGCGAGGAAATGGCCGAGCTGGTGAACCAGCACGGGGTCAACAGCTTCAAGCATTTCATGGCCTACAAGAACGCGATCATGGCCGCCGACGACACCCTGGTGGCGAGCTTCGAGCGCTGCCTGGAACTCGGTGCGGTGCCGACGGTGCACGCGGAGAACGGCGAGCTGGTCTACCACCTGCAACGCAAGCTGCTGGCCCAGGGCATCACCGGGCCGGAAGCGCACCCGCTGTCGCGCCCTTCCCAGGTCGAAGGCGAAGCCGCCAGCCGGGCGATCCGTATCGCCGAAACCCTGGGCACGCCGCTGTACCTGGTGCACGTCTCGACCCAAGAGGCGCTGGACGAAATCACCTACGCCCGCGGCAAGGGCCAGCCGGTGTACGGCGAAGTGCTGGCCGGGCACCTGCTGCTGGACGACAGCGTGTACCGCCACCCGGACTGGCAGACCGCCGCCGGCTACGTGATGAGCCCGCCCTTCCGCCCTCGCGGCCATCAGGACGCGCTATGGCACGGCCTGCAATCGGGCAACCTGCACACCACCGCCACCGACCACTGCTGCTTCTGCGCCGAACAGAAAGCCGCCGGCCGCGACGATTTCAGCAAGATCCCCAACGGCACCGCCGGCATCGAAGACCGCATGGCCGTGCTCTGGGACGAAGGGGTGAACAGCGGGCGCCTGTCGATGCAGGACTTCGTCGCCCTGACCTCTACCAACGCGGCGAAGATCTTCAACCTCTACCCACGCAAGGGCGCGATCCGCGTCGGCGCCGATGCCGACCTGGTGCTCTGGAACCCGCAAGGCAGCCGCACCATTTCCGCCGCGACCCACCACCAGCAGGTGGACTTCAACATCTTCGAAGGCAAGACCGTGCGCGGCGTGCCCAGCCACACCATCAGCCAGGGCAAGCTGGTCTGGGCCGACGGCGACCTGCGCGCCGAACGCGGTGCCGGCCGCTACATCGAGCGCCCGGCCTACCCGGCGGTGTTCGACCTGCTGAGCAAGCGCGCCGAGTTGCACAAGCCGACCGCCGTCAAACGCTGAGATCGGGGGCTTTGCCCCCTATCGCGAGCAAGCTCGCTCCTACATGAAAACGCATCCCCTGTAGGAGCGAGCTTGCTCGCGATCCGGGCGCTCGCGCCCGGTAGAAACACAATGCCCGTCAGAGGCAATCGACAAAAAACCGTGAGGCCCGAACCGTGATCAAGACCCTGAACCACTTGCCCCATCCCCAGGAGGATGGCGCCACCCTCGCCGGCCACTTCAGCGACCTGGCGCCACCGCTCAACGACCGCCAGGCGCATCTGGAAGCCTCGCGCTGCCTGTATTGCTACGACGCGCCATGCGTCAACGCCTGCCCCAGCGAGATCGACATTCCCTCGTTCATCCGCCATATCCACACCGACAACGTCCAGGGCGCGGCACAGAAGATTCTCTCGGCCAATATCCTCGGCGGCAGCTGCGCCCGGGTGTGCCCGACGGAGATCCTGTGCCAGCAGGCCTGTGTGCGTAACAACGCCCAGGAATGCGCGCCAGTCTTGATCGGCCTGCTGCAACGTTACGCGGTGGACAACGCGCACTTCAGCCAGCACCCGTTCCAGCGCGAGGCCGCCAGCGGCAAGCGCATCGCCGTGGTCGGCGCCGGGCCGGCGGGGCTGTCGTGCGCCCACCGCTGCGCCATGCACGGCCATGAAGTGGTGATTTTCGAGGCCCGGGAAAAAGCCGGCGGCCTCAACGAATACGGGATCGCCAAGTACAAGCTGGTGGACGACTTCGCCCAGAAGGAGCTGGATTTCCTGCTGCAGATCGGCGGCATCGAAATCCGCCACGGGCACAGACTCGGCGACAACCTGAGCCTCACCGAGCTGCACCAGCAATTCGACGCGGTGTTCCTCGGCCTCGGCCTGGCCGCCAGCAAACAGCTGGGCCTGCCCCATGAGGACGCCCCCGGCCTGCTGGCCGCCACCGACTACATCCGCGAACTGCGCCAGGCCGACGACCTCACGCAACTGCCCCTGGCCGACCGCTGCATCGTCCTCGGCGCCGGCAATACCGCGATCGACATGGCGGTGCAGATGGCCCGCCTCGGCGCCCACGATGTCAACCTGGTGTACCGCCGTGGCATCGAGGACATGGGCGCGACTCACCATGAACAGGACATCGCCAAGGCCAATCAGGTGCGCCTGCTGACCTGGGCCGCGCCCGAAGAGGTGCTGCTCGACGCCCGGGGCCAGGTGCGCGGCATGCGCTTCGCCCGCACCCGGTTGGTGGAGGGCCGCCTGCAAACCACTGGAGAGACCTTCGAACTGGTCGCCGATGCGATCTTCAAGGCCATCGGCCAGGCGTTCGACGGCGCCGCGCTGAGCGACCCGCTGGGCGACCCACTGGCTCAGGAACTCAAGCGCGCCGGCGAGCGCATCGAAGTCGACGAACAGCTGCGCACCAGCATCCCCGGGGTGTATGCCGGCGGCGACTGCGTCAGCCTCGGCCAGGACCTCACCGTCCAGGCGGTACAACACGGCAAGCTGGCCGCAGAAGCCATGCATGCCCAACTCATGCTCAACGTGGAGGCTGCGTAAATGGCCGATCTGTCGATTGTGTTCGCCGGTATCAAAGCCCCCAACCCGTTCTGGCTGGCCTCCGCGCCGCCGACCGACAAGGCCTACAACGTGGTCCGCGCCTTCGAGGCCGGCTGGGGTGGCGTGGTCTGGAAAACCCTGGGCGAGGACCCGGCGGCGGTCAACGTGTCGTCACGCTACTCGGCGCACTTCGGCGCCAACCGCGAAGTGCTGGGCATCAACAATATCGAACTGATCACCGACCGTTCCCTGGAGATCAACCTCAGGGAAATCACCCAGGTCAAGAAGGACTGGCCGGACCGCGCGCTGATCGTGTCGCTGATGGTGCCTTGCGTCGAGGAATCGTGGAAAAACATCCTGCCGCTGGTGGAAGCCACCGGCGCCGACGGCATCGAACTGAACTTCGGCTGCCCCCACGGCATGCCGGAACGCGGCATGGGCGCGGCGGTCGGCCAGGTGCCGGAGTACGTGGAACAGGTCACCCGCTGGTGCAAGACCTATTGCTCGCTGCCGGTGATCGTCAAGCTGACGCCGAACATCACCGATATCCGCATGGCCGCCCGCGCGGCCCATCGCGGCGGCGCCGACGCGGTGTCGCTGATCAATACCATCAACTCGATCACCAGCGTGGATCTGGAGCGCATGGTCGCCAACCCCATGGTCGGCAGCCAGAGCACCCACGGCGGCTACTGCGGCTCGGCGGTCAAGCCAATTGCCCTGAACATGGTCGCCGAGATCGCCCGTGACCCGCAGACCCGGGGCCTGCCGATCTGCGGTATCGGCGGCATCGGCACCTGGCGCGACGCCGCGGAATTCGTCGCCCTGGGCTGCGGCGCGGTGCAGGTGTGCACGGCGGCGATGCTCCATGGTTTCCGCATCGTCGAGGAGATGAAGGACGGCCTGTCACGGTGGATGGACAGCCAGGGTTATCACAGCCTGCAGGACTTCTCCGGGCGCGCGGTGGGCAACACCACCGACTGGAAGTACCTGGATATCAACTATCAGGTGATCGCCAAGATCGACCAGGACGCCTGCATCGGCTGCGGCCGCTGCCATATCGCCTGCGAAGACACCTCGCACCAGGCCATCGCCAGCCTCAAGCAGGCCGACGGCACGCATAAATACCAAGTGATCGACGCCGAATGCGTGGGCTGCAACCTGTGCCAGATCACCTGCCCGGTGCAGGACTGCATCGAGATGGTGCCCCAGGACACCGGCAAGCCGTTCCTCGACTGGCAGCACGATCCGCGCAATCCGTATCGCGAGGCGGTGTGAGGTTCGCCGGGTAAATAGCATTGGCTGGACTGACGTCATCGCGAGCAAGCTCGCTCCTACAGGGTTGGCCTGGTCCTGTAGGAGCGAGGCTTGCCCGCGATGGAGGTAAACGTTGACGCCTGCCTGTAGCCGCTGCCGAGCCCGCGAGGCTGCGATCGGGCGCGAAGCGGCCGCAACCCGGATAACGCACAAGACCTGACACACCGCGAATTCAGGTTTTGCGGCAACTGCGTTGCCGTTCGCAGCCTCGCTGCGCTCGGCAGCGGCTACACGCGAACGCTCAGGGGGGCTGCCGTATCAGGGCTCCAGCCCGATCCCGCGCAGGATCACGCTGGTCACCGTCTGCACGGCCTTTTCGAACTGCATGTCCGACAGCGACTGGTGTTCGTTGATGATCATGATCTGGTGGTCGAAGTCGGCGTAGTGCTGGGTCGAGGCCCAGATCATGTACAGCAGGCTCGACGGTTCCACCGGCAGGATGCGCTTGTCTTCGACCCACTGGCGGATCTTCGCTTCCTTCATCTTCGCCCAGTCGTACAGGCTGGCGTCCAGCGCCTCGCCCAGGGTCGGCGCGCCGTGGATGATTTCATTGGCCCAGACTTTCGAGCCATAGGGCCGGCTGCGCGAATGGTTCATCTTGGCGCGGATATAACTGCTGAGCACCACCCGCGGGTCGTCGAACATCTCGAAGCACAGCGCGTCCTGCTTCCACAGTTCCAGCAGCTCCAGCAGCACCGCGCTGTACAGCTCGCTCTTGGTGCTGAAGTAGTAATGCAGGTTGGAGCGCGGCAATTGCACCTCGGCGGCGATATCGGCCATGGCCGTGCCGCTGAAGCCTTTTTCGGCGAACACCTTTTCCGCCGCCAGGAGGATTTTTTCGACGTTGCTGCGACGGATCTCGATCTTGTGATTGCCCATAAGGGCTCCCTGAAAACAGTCTGCTGCAAGACTACCATCGGCCTTCGTACAAAAACGAAACTTCCTGCGCCCGGCTTTCCCCGGCAAAACCGATTGGTTAGGATCCCTCCCGCCTTATTCCCGGGCACCTGAAGTGTTCCGTCCAGGCGTTGATTCGCGACACGGACATGCAGGCAGGACTTTCGCCGCCGAACCCAGAGCGTTTCGGCCATCCTGCAACGCCGCTATGGAGCTTATCCATGAACATTCGCAAACGCCGGGCCGCGGACGATCCGCGGCTCGCCGCCCTGTGGGAACGCTCGGTACGGGCCACCCACGACTTTATCGCCGAAGACGATATCCAACTGCTCTACCCCCTGGTGCGCGACACCTACTTGCCGGCCCTCGAAGCCTGGTTGCTGGAGGATGCCGACGGCACCCCGGCCGGCTTTATCGCCACCGCCGGCGATAAGGTGGAAATGCTGTTTATCGAACCGGCCCGCCGTGGACAGGGCGTCGGCCGGCAACTGCTCGACCATGTGCGCAGCCGGCATCCGCGGCTCAGCGTCGACGTCAACGAACAGAACCCCCAGGCCCATGGTTTTTATCGGCACTACGGTTTCGAAGACATCGGCCGTTCGGCAACCGACGGCCAGGGCCGGCCGTTCCCGATCATCCATATGCGCCTGAAAAGCGCTTGAACAGCGCGCCGATGTTTCATCCAGCGACCCGGCCGCGGTCCTTATACTCATCGGCGCATCGACCACCCGACACTCATTGAACAGGTATTTCCCATGCTGAAAAAACTGCTGACCACCAGCGCCCTGCTGGCCTCTCTCGTCGCCGCCTCCTCGGCCTTCGCCCACGCCCACCTGCAAAGCCAGGTTCCGGCCGCCGACAGCACGGTGAGCGCGCCGAGCGAGTTGCGCCTGGTGTTCTCCGAAGGCGTCGAGGCGGCCTTCACTAAAGTCAGCCTGAGCAAGGATGGCGCGGCGGTCGCCGTCAAGGCCCTGGCCACCGAAGGCGCGGACAAGAAGACCCTGGTCGTGACCCCGGCGGCACCGCTGGCGGCGGGCGCCTACAAGGTCGAGTGGCACGCGGTGTCGGTGGATACCCACACGAGCGAAGGCAGCTACAGCTTCAAGGTCGGCCAGTAACCGATGTCGACCCTGTTGGTGCTCTGCCGCTTTGTGCATTTCGCGGCCGTCCTGCTGCTGTTCGGGGCCTGGGTGTTCAGGCCCCTGCTGTTGGGGCGCGAGCCCGTTGCCGCCTTGGATCGCCGCCTGACCCGACTCGGCCGCTGGCTGGCCGGAATCGCCCTGGCCACCGGCATCTGCTGGTTGCTGCTGATCACCGCCAGCATGGCTGGCAGCGGCGCCGCGGCCCTGGACCCGGCGACCTTGCAACTGGTGCTGGGCAACACCTTTTTCGGCCAGGTCTGGACCTGGCATCTGCTGCTCAATGGCCTGCTGGTGGTTCTGCTGTTGACTCGCCTGGGTGAGCCGCTGGCGCTACGACTGACCCTCGCCGCCCTGCTGCTGGCCACCCTGGCTCCGGTAGGTCACGGCGCCATGCTCGACGGCCTCAGCGGCCAGTTGCTGATCCTCAACCAGATCGTCCACCTGGGCTGCGTCAGCCTGTGGCTCGGCGGTTTGCTGGTGCTGCTGATGCTTCTGCGCCAGCCCGACGGCCTGCCGCTGGGCCCGCTGTTGCGGCGTTTCAGCGGCGTGGGTTACGGGCTCGTAGGTGGGTTGCTGGTCACGGGTCTGATCAATGTACGAGTGCTGACCGGCCAGCTGTGGCCGATGCCGCTGCTGTCCGGCTTTGCCCTGATCCTGCTGATCAAGGTGCTGCTGGTGCTCGGCATGTTCGCCCTGGCCCTGTTCAACCGCCTGCGGATCGAGGACTGCCAGCAGCGCCTGGGCGCCCTGCGCCGTAGCGTGCTGCTGGAATGGCTGCTGGGCATCGCCGCGGTGGCGGCCGTGTCGCTGCTCGGCACCTTGCCGCCTCTCACCGCCTGACACCCCGCCCCCTTGTAGGAGCGAGCTTGCTCGCGATAGCCGCGAAGCGGCGATTGCCCTGTGTGAACGTGTCGCCGTTGAGTTTTTTTCGCGAGCAAGCTCGCTCCTACAAGGGATGCACATCAATCGACCTGGGCGTCGCCCTCCGCCGCCGTATCGATACTCACCACCACCGACATCCCCGGACGCAAGCGCTCGCTTTCCGCCTGGTCGGGATCGACGGTGATGCGCACCGGTATCCGCTGGGCGATCTTGACGAAGTTGCCAGTGGCGTTATCGGCCTGCAACAAGGCGAACTCCGAGCCGGTGGCCGGCGAAATGCGCTGCACATGGCCGTGGAATTTGCGGTGGTCGAGCGCATCGACGGTGAAGCTTGCGGGCTGGCCGACGCGGATGTTGTCCATCTGGGTTTCTTTCATGTTGGCGATCACCCAGAGCTGGTTCGGCACCAGCGCCATCAGCTGCGCCCCGGAGTTGACGTAGGCCCCCAGGCGCACGCCAATCTGCCCCAGCTGGCCGTCGCGCGGCGCGGTGACCCGGGTGTTGGACAGGTCGATCCGCGCCAGTTGCACCGCCGCCTCGGCATTGGCCACCGCGGCCTCCAGCGAGCCGCGATTGACGATCACCGTCTGCAGGTCCTGGCGGGCGATGTCCAGCTGCGCCTGGGCCTGGGCCACCGCGGCGAGGGTCTGGGCGTTGGCGGCGCGGGTCACGTCCAGGTCCCGCTGGGACACCGAGCCGTCGGCGATCAGTTCCTGGTTACGGCGCAGGTCGGCGGCGCTCTTGCGCGCCTGGGCCTGGCTGTCGGCCAGCGCCGCCTGGCGCAGCTTGATGGTGGCTTCGGCGCTGTTGCGTTGCTGCACCACATTGGCCAGCGCCGCCTTCTGCGCCGCCAGCTGGGCCAGGGACTGCTCCAGGCGCTGCTTGTAGATGCGGTCGTCGAGGCGCACCAGCAGGTCGCCGGCCTTGACGAACTGGAAGTCCTGCACCGGCACCTCGAACACATAGCCGCTGAGCTGCGGCCCGATGATCGTCACCTGGCCGCGCACCAGGGCGTTCTCGGTGCTTTCGATGGGGCTGCTGAACGGCGGCAACTGCCAGGCATAGAGCACGATCAATACCCCGGTGATGGCGATCGCGGCGAACCCCAGGGACGAGATGATCCGCACCCGCAGCGAACGCGGCTCGGTGATCGGCATCGACGGCGGCGCGCTGCCTTCCGGGGTCGAGGCAATGGCGTTGGTGGTGGTGATGGTCGGTTCGGTCATGAAGAAATGGCACCGCTGGGTTGGACGGGAGTCGGGGCTGGGG
>NZ_JBWKZA010000061.1:0-8836 GCF_059424045.1 Pseudomonas sp. GW456-L12 | reverse complement strand
CCCACCAACCCCACACTCGCCTGCAACCGCCGCGTCTGCAGCGCCTGCAACCCCCGTTGCGCCTGCAACGCCGCGGTCTGCGCCGTCACAACCTCCAGATAACTCACCGCCCCCGCCTGATAACTGTTCATCGCCAGGGCCTGCGTATGCTCGGCGGCATTCACCGCCGCCTGCTGGTCCAGGGCCTCCTGCTGCAAATCCCGCAGTTGCCCCAGGTTGTCCTCCACCTCACGCACCGCCCGCAGCACCTGGCTGCGGTAATGGGCGGCGGCTTCCTCGAATTCGGCGTGGGCCTGGCGTTCGTTGGCGCTCAGGCGGCCGCCGTCGAAGATCGGCAGGTTGACCAGAGGCCCCAGCGCCCAGTAGCGATTGCCCGCCGCCAGCAGGCTACCGCTGCCCTGGGTCTGCCCGCCGAGCAGGCCGGTGAGGCTGAAGTCCGGGTACCAGGCGGCCCGGGCCACGCCGATATTGGCGTTGGCGGCGAACACCCGGCGTTCGGCGGCGGCGATGTCCGGGCGGCGTTGCAGCAGCGCGCTGGGCAGTTGTTGCGGCACGCTGGGCACGGCCAGGGTCTGCTGGGTGGCGGGCAGCTGGAACTGGCTGGCCGGTTCGCCCACCAGTTCGCCGATCGCGTGTTCGGTGAGGTTGCGTTGCCCGCGCACTTCGTCCAGCTCGGCCTCGGCGCTGGCCAGCTGGTTTTGCGCGCGGGTCAGGTCCAGCTCCGAGGCGATCTGCCCCTGGTAGCGGCTGCGGGTCAGTTGCAGGGCCTGGGCGTAGTCGTCCAGGGACTGGCT
Organism: Pseudomonas sp. GW456-L12; assembly: GCF_059424045.1. Lineage (NCBI taxonomy): Bacteria > Pseudomonadati > Pseudomonadota > Gammaproteobacteria > Pseudomonadales > Pseudomonadaceae > Pseudomonas > Pseudomonas sp. GW456-L12. The sequence goes on along the minus strand of NZ_JBWKZA010000061.1, from coordinate 8,042 downwards.
GAGGATCGCGCGCTGCGCATCCAGGCCATTGAGCTGCACATAGAGCACCGCCAACTGCTGTTGCAGGCTCAGGCGCGCCACCGCCAGGTCGTCGGCCGAGGCCTCGGCCTGGGCATCGCCGGCGGCCACCTGGTTGCGAATCCGCCCCCACAGGTCCGGGTCGAAGCTCAGGGAGAAACCGGCGCTGTTGCTGTTGTACAGCGAAGGCTGGCTGCCGCCGCGCAACGGCCGGTGGTCCGACTGCCGTTGGCGCAGCGACTGGCCGCTGGCGCTGATCTGCGGGAACAGCCCGGCATGCAGCTGGCTGGCATAGGCCTGGGCCGCGTCGAAGTGCGCCAGCGCCGCCGCCAGGTCCGGGTTGGCCTTGAGCAGACGCTGTTGCAGGTCATCCAGGCGTGGGTCCTGGTACAGCAGCCACCACTGGCTGGCCAGCTGATCCGCCGGTCGGGCCGGATGCCAGGGGCCGTCGCTGGTCTGTTCGCGGTAGTGGGCCGGCAACTCCACGGTTGGCACCTGGTAGCCGGGCGCCAGCGAGCAGCCTTGCAGGGCCAGCACCAGCAACACCGCAAGCGGCTCAAGCCTTGGGCGCATGTTCACCTCCGGCGTCGGCCAGTTGCACCAGGTCGCCTTCGCGCAGGGCATCGGGCGGGTTGTCGATCACCCGGTCGGCGGCTTGCAGGCCCTGGTCGATCACCAGCCGCGCGCCGAGGTCGAGGCCGATATGGATGTCCCGCAGGTGCACGTGGTTGTGCTCGTCCAGCAGCGCCACCTGGGTGCCCTGGGCGCGGAAGATCAAGGCGCTGGCCGGAATGCTCACGCCCCGGGTGTCGGCGGGCAGGGCCAGGGCGGCCTCGGCATAGTCGCCGGGCAGCAGCGCGCCGTCGGGGTTGTCGGCGACGAACTGGGCGAGCAGGGTGCCGGAGCGCTGATCGATGGCGGTGGAGTCGCCGATCAGCCGCGCGCTGAAGTGCTGGCCGGGGTGCTCCGGCACCGTCAGCTCGGCGCTGAGGCCGGGGCGGATCACGCTGGCGTAGTTCTGCGGCACCGGCACGTAGAGCCGCAGCTTGCGGGTGTCGGCCAAGTCAAAGAGCTGCGGATCGCTGTCGTTGTCGGCCTTGATCAACTGGCCGATATCGGTGTGGCGGGCGGTGATGGTGCCGGCGAAGGGCGCGCGGATGGTCTTGTAGTCCTCCAGGGCCGAGAGCCGCGCATAGTCGGCAGCGGCCGCTTCGGCGTTGGCCTTGGCGGCCGCGGCGTTGGAGGTTTTTTCATCGGCCTCCTGGCGCGACACCGAGTGGCTGGCCAGCAGGTTCTGCCAGCGCACGGCGGTGGTTTGTGCCAGGCGCGCATTGGCCTGTTCCTGCACCAGCCGGGCATGGGCCTGGGCCAACTTCTGGTCGAGGTCGGGGCTGTCGATTTCGGCGAGGACTTGCCCGGCCTGAACCTTGGCGCCGATGTCGCTGTTCCAACTTTTGAGGTAGCCGCTGACCCGGGCGTGGATCGGCGCCTTGCTCCAGGCTTCCAGGTGCGCCGGCAGGCGCAGGGTGTCGCCCTGGCGGTTCTGCTGCGGCTGGAACACCAGCACCTGGGGCACGGCGGCGGTTTCGGTCCAGGCGGCCACCGCGCGTTCATGGCGGGTGCGCGCGGCCAGGCCGTTGGCCACCAGCAGGGCGGCCAGGGTCAGGCCGCCGATGCCGAGCCACAGCAGGCGTTTGCGCGAGGGGGTGTGTTCAGGCGACATGGGTACTTTCTCCAGCGACAGCGCGAGTGGGGTGACGCCCGTGGACCAGACTGAATACCACGGGAACGAACAGCAGGGTGGCGGTGGTGGCGAGGATCAGGCCGCCGATCACGGCGCGGCCCAGGGGCGCGTTCTGCTCCTCGGACAGGGCCAGCGGCAGCATGCCGATGATCATCGCCAGGGCGGTCATGCACACCGGGCGAAAGCGCGTGTAGCCGGCCTCCAGCGCGGCCTTCAGGGCATCGCCGTGTTCCGCCAGGCGTTCGCGGCAGAAGCTCACCACCAGGATCGAGTTGGCCGTGGCCACGCCCATGCAGAGGATGGCCCCGGTCAGCGCCGGCACCGACAGCGAGGTGCCACTCAAGAACAGCATCCAGACGATGCCGGCCAGGGCCGCCGGTAGCGCGGTGATGATCACGAACGGGTCGAGCCAGGACTGGAAGTTGACCACGATCAGCAGGTAGATCAGCACCACCGCGCCCAGCAGGCCCAGGCTCAGGCCGCTGAAGGCTTCGTACAGGGCGTCGACCTGCCCGTGCAGGCTGATGCTCGCGCCCTTGGGCCGCAGCGCCTGGCTATCGTCGAGGACGTGCTGGATATCCCGGGCCACGCCGCCCAGGTCGCGGCCCTGGACGTTGGCGTAGAGGTCCAGGGTCGGCTGGATGTTGTAGTGGGTGACCACCGCCGGGCTGTCGACCCGCGAGATGCTGGCCAGGCCGCCGAGGATCTGCGACTGGCCGTTGCTGCCGGTCACCGGCAGGGCCTCCAGGGACGGCAGGCTGTCCAGGCGGTACTGCGGGGTGGCGGCGACGATGGAATAGGACACGCCGTTCTGCGGGTTGAGCCAGAAGGTCGGCGCCACCTGGGAGCTACCGGCCAAGGAGGCCACCATGCTGTTGGTCACGTCGCGCTCGGTGATCCCCAGGCCGTTGGCCCGCAGGCGGTCGACCTTGACCGCCAGCGACGGGTAGCCGGTGGACTGCTGGATACGCAGGTCGGCGATGCCCGGCACATGTTGCAGGCGCCGTTGCAGTTCCAGGGCATAGGCGCGGTTGGCGGCGCTGTCGGGCCCGGAGATTTTCACGTCCAGCGGCGCCGGCGCGCCGAAGTTGAGGATCTGGCTGCTGATGTCCGCTGGCAGGAAGGCGAACTGGCTGCCGGGGAAACTTTCCGGCAGGGCTTCGCGCAATCGCTTCACGTAGTCGGCGGTCGGCGCATGGCCGGGCTTGAGGGTCACCTGGATGTCGCCATCCTGCGGGCCGATGGTGCCGCTGCTGCTGTAGGCCATGTCGATGCCGCTCAGCGGAATGCCGATATTGTCGATCACGCTGTCCAGTTGCTCCGGCGGAATCACCTCGCGAATCCGCGCCTCGATGCGGTCGAAGGCCGCCGCGCTTTCCTCGATCCGCGTGCCCAGGGGCAGGCGCACATGCAGGGCCAGGGCGCCGGCGTCGGTGACCGGGAAGAAGTCCTGGCCCAGGCTCGGCAGCAAGGCGAAGGAGGCCAGCACGCAGGCGAGGAAGCCCAGCAGGAAGCGCTTGCGATTGGCCAGGGCCAGGGTCAGCAGGCCGTGGTAGGTGTCGCGCACGTTGGAGAAGCGTCGCTCGAAAGCCTGCTGGAAGCCCAGCAGCCCGCGCACCAGGGCATGCTGCGGCCGGGCGTGCTGTTCGCCCTCGTGATGGTTGATGAATGCGTCTTCCGGGTGATGCCCGGGCCCGGCTTCCGGTGTGTGGGGCTTGAGCAGGTACATCGCCAGTGTGGGCACCAGGGTCCGCGAGAGGATGAACGAGCTGGCCATGGCGAAGATCACCGCCAGGGCCATGGGGCGGAACAGGTAGCCGGCGATGCCCTGCAACAGGAACATCGGCACGAAGACGATGCAGATGCACAGCAGCGAGACGAACGCCGGGCCGACGATCTGCCGGGCGCCGTCGAGGATTGCGTCCTTCACCGCCTTGCCCTGTTCCAGGTGCCAGTTGATGTTCTCGATGGTCACCGTGGCGTCGTCCACCAAAATGCCCACCGCCAGCGCCAGCCCGCCGAGGGTCATGACATTCAGGGTCTGGCCGCTGGCGGCGAGCAGGGCGATGGCCGCGAGCACCGCCAGGGGGATCGAGGCGGCGATGATCAGGGTCGAGCGCCAGCTGCCAAGGAACAGCAGGATCATCGCGCTGGTCAGCAGCGCGGCAATGATGCCCTCCCGGGCCACGCTGCCCACCGACTGCTTGACGAACACCGAGGCGTCGCCCAAGAGCGAAGTCTTCAGCGCCGGCGGCAGGGTTTCGTCGATGCGCGGCAGCATCTGGCGGATGCCATCGACGATCGACAGGGTGGAGATATTGCCGTTCTTCAGCGCCGGCATCAGCACCGCGCGGTGGCCGTCGACCCGCACGATATTGCTCTGCGGCGGCGAGCCGTCACGCACATGGGCCACCTGGCCGATGGTGATCAGCGCACCGTCGACGGTCTTGATCGGCAGGTCGTTGAGCTCGTCGATGGCCGTCGGGCTGTTGTTCAGCAGCACCGTGTATTCACTGGCGCCGAGCTTGGCGGTGCCCACCGGGATGATCTGGTTCTGCGCCGCCAGGGCATTGCCCACGTCCTGCGCCGACAGGCCCTTGGCCGCCAGCGCCTGCGGGTCCAGGTCGAGGGTGATCTGCCGCTGCTTGCCGCCCATGGGCGTCGGCATCGCCAGCCCCGGCACGGAGCTCAGGGGCAGGCGGATATTGTTCTGCACCAGGTCGCGGATTTTCGCTTCCGACAGGGTCGGGCTGGAGAACGCCATCTGCAGGATCGGCACCGTCGAGGCGCTGTAGTTGAGGATCAGTGGCGGGGTGATGCCCGGCGGCATCTGCTTGAGCACGGTTTGCGACACCGCCGTGACCTGGGCGTTGGCGGTGCGGATATCCACCCCCGGCTGGAAGAAGATCTTGACGATGCCCATGCCCGGCAGCGACTGCGACTCGATGTGCTCGATGTCGTTGACCGTGGTGCTCAGGGAGCGCTCGTAGGTGTGGATCACCCGGCCGGCCATGGCATCCGGCGACAGGCCGGTGTACTGCCAGACCACCGCCACCACCGGAATGCCGATATCGGGGAATACATCGGTGGGCGTACGCAGGGCCGCCAGCGGCCCGATGATGCAGATAAAAATCGCCAGCACGATAAACGTGTAGGGCTTGAGCAGAGCGGTCTTGACCAGCCCGAGCATGCGGTGGACCTCCGAGGGAAAACGAACCTCGGCAGCCTGCCGCGACCCACCTAACACGCGGCTTTCAGCCAGGTGAAGGAAGTTTTAGGTTGGGCCTGAATTTCCTTTCACGGGGATTCATTTGTCCTGTGGCGGGTGCCTCGACAAGCTGGATGGCAATCGGCGCGAGCGCTTTTTTCGTTTCGCGCCGCGTGTCGATTTTTACTGCCGAGGTACCTGCCATGAACGCCAAACCGCTGCTGCTGATTCCCGCCCTGAGCCTGGTGCTGCTGCTCTCCGCCTGCGCCGGCCCGATGCCCAAGGCCGATCCCAACGAAGCCTGGATCAGCCTGGAAGAAGAGGGCTCCAGCGACCTGATGGCCGAACGCGTCGACGGCAAGAACGTCGACGACGGCCGCTACTTCGAAGTCCAACCCGGCGCCCACCGCCTGGACGTGACCCTGTTCGAAGAAGTCGGCGGCGACTCCAACCAGGTCGATTGCCGCGGGCAGGTGAGCTACCCGAGCTTCAAGGCGGGGGAGCATTACAAGTTGGTGGAGTCGACCTTGGGGACTGAAGTGAGGGCGCGGTTGTATGACGGGGAGGGCAAGCAGGTGGCGAGCGTGCGGGATTTTGAGTGTATGCCGGGGTGACAGCGCTTCTCGCGCTGCCCAAACCAAGATATTTCGCTCAATGGAAAGAGAACCGCCTGACAGCAAATTTATGGTGGGGCGCTCGATGATGAGGATTTGAATCTTCAAGCGGAGCCTTCTTTATGAGCCAACCTGCCGGAGCACTACCGACGTCCACCGATGCGGCCTTCAACGAAGTGGCGCAAATGATCGCCGCCGCGCGCCAACGGGCGATGCGGGCGGTGAACACCGAACTGGTGGAGCTGTATTGGCAGGTCGGTGCCTATATCAGCCGCAAGATCGAGGCGGCGGAGTGGGGCGATGGAGTGGTTCAGCAACTGGCGGATTATCTTGCGCGGCAGCAGCCGGGGTTGCGGGGTTTTACCCGGCGTAACCTGTTCCGCATGCGGCAGTTCTATGAGGTTTATCGAGGCGAGGAGAAAGTGTCAGCACTGCTGACACAATTACCCTGGACCCAGAACCTGATCATTCTTGCGCAAGGCAAGCGGCCAGAAGAGCGCGAGTTCTACCTACGCATGACGATCCAGGAACAATGGTCAACCCGGGAACTGGAGCGCCAGATCAAATCGGCCCTCTTCGAGCGCTCACTGACCCAACCGGCAAAAGTCTCGACAGCGTTGAGACTTTTGCATCCCGAGGCGTTGAAGGTGTTCAAGGATGCCTATGTGGTGGAGTTTCTCGACCTGGCCCCGGGGCATAACGAAGCGGATTTGCATCAGGGGCTGGTGCGGCAACTCAAAGACTTTCTGATCGAAATGGGCCGCGACTTCTGCTTTGTCGCTTCGCGCTATCCCTTGCAGGTTGGCGGGCGCGATTTCGTGCTGGATCTACTGCTGTTCCATCGCGGCTTGAATTGTCTGGTGGCCATCGAGCTCAAGGTCGGGCGCTTCGAGCCGGAATACCTGGGCAAGCTGGATTTCTACCTGGAAGCGCTGGACCGCCAGGTGCGCAAACCCCATGAGAACCCGGCCCTGGGCGTGCTGCTCTGTGCCAGCAAGGACGACGAGGTGGTCGAGTACGCCCTCAACCGCTCACTCTCACCCGCATTGATTGCCGAGTACCAGACCCAACTGCCGGACAAGAAGCTTCTGCAGGCCAAGCTGCATGAGTTTTATGCGCTGAATCCTCAGGCGGTTTGAGCCGCCTTATCGGAGCCCGAATTATTTTTCCGCTCCCCCGTCACAAACCACCCACCTGGCCCGTCATGTCGGTGTATTCCTCAATTAACGGAGCCACCCCATGTCATCCAGCCACCCGACCCAAGCCGTCAACCTGCTGCAAACCATCCCCGAGATCTTCGAAAGCCTGGGCCAGGTCCATGGCCTGATCGACGCTCATGGCCTGGCGCGCAAGCTGCACCACCTGGTGGTATTGCGCGCCTCGCAGATCAACCAGTGCGGCTTCTGCGTGAAGATGCACACCCGCGAAGCCCGTGAAGACGGCGAAAGCAACGAGCGCCTGGACCGTCTTGTCGTCTGGCGCCATGTCAGCGATTTCAGCGCCGCCGAACGCGCCGCCCTGGCCTGGACCGAAGCCCTCACCGTGCTGCGCGAAGACACCGACTTCGGCCCGTTGCGCGCCGCCCTGCGCGAACATTTCAGCGACGCGCAGATCGCCGCCTTGACGGCCGATATCGGCATGATCAACCTGTGGAATCGCTTGCAGGTGTCGAGGCACTAAAGGATGGATCGAATCGATGACACGACGGTGTTCGAAAGCCGTCGCAGCTTCCTGCTGGGCCTGGCCTACCGCCTCCTTGGCTCGCGCGCCGAGGCCGAGGACGTGGTGCAGGACCTGTTCATCAAATGGCTGGAGGCCGACAAGGCCTCCATCGCCACCCCGGCCGCCTGGCTGACCACCGCCTGCACCCGGCACTGCATCGATCTGCTGCGCTCGGCCCAGCGCTCGCGCCTGCAATACATCGGCACCTGGCTGCCAGAGCCGATCCACAGCCTGCACCACGACTCCCCGGAACACAGCCATGAACTGGCCTCGTCGCTGTCCACCGCCTTCCTGCTCTTGCTCGAACGCCTGACCCCCAAGGAACGCGCCGCCTACCTGCTGTACGACATCTTCGACCTGGACTACCCCCAAGTCGCGCAAACCCTCGGCGTCCAGGAAGCCACCTGCCGCAAACTGGTGTCCCGCGCCAAAGCCAGCCTGGGCAACACCCAAGCGCGCTACCAGCCGGAACCTTCACGCCAGCAACAACTGCTGAGCGCCTTCCACAGCGCCATCACCAGCGGCTCGACCCAAGGCCTGGCCGCCATGCTCTCCGAAGATGTCGAGCTGTACGCCGACGGCGGCGGCAAAGCCAGCGCCATTCGCGAGACCTTGTATGGGGTGGAGGCGGTGCTGGCGTTTGTGGGGGAGTCGTTGAGCCGGTACTGGCGGGCGTATCAGTGGCAGGAGGTGGAGATCAATGGTGGGCGTGGGGTGGTGTTAAGAGGAGAGGGGG
>NZ_JBWKZA010000060.1:0-9589 GCF_059424045.1 Pseudomonas sp. GW456-L12 | reverse complement strand
GGGTGGGGGGTGGAAAAGTGGGGGGCTGATGCCAGAGGCAGGGCTATAGAAAGCTCGATATTGCGTGCTTGCTATCACTCGACCGTACAGCAGTCGTGAACCTCAATCCTCCTATGTACATATCCGTTCCTGCGGTTACGGCGACTTACGGTTCCGCTCTTACAGCGGGTCACTTTGGAAAGGCGCCAAAGTAACCAAAACGCCCTGCCCCTGGCGTCCGGTCCTCGCTAAGGCTCGGATTCCCTCGCTCCGGTCCTGCTCCGTGGGCCGCCGCCACAGGCCATCCATGGCCTGGGGCGGCTAACTCGGCATCCCTGCCGAGTTGCCCACTGCGCAGAACCTCCACTCGGCCTCCCGATGGGGCAAACCATCAAAAACAACGCGAGGCGGCCTACCGGCCGGCCTGGCTGGGAATGCGGTCTCTGTAGCCGCTGCCGAGCGCAGCGAGGCTGCGATCGAGGCCGAAGGACTCGCCAGGCGGGCACCGCGTTTCCCCAGATCCTGCGAGGCGCCAGGTTTAGCGGCCCTACGGGCCGATCGCAGCCTCGCTGCGCTCGGCAGCGGCTACACAAAGCGTGTCAGACAGAAGAGTTGCAGCGTGGCGAAGGCAGCAAGCTTTGGCTTGGCTTTGTTTTGTTTTGTTTTGTTTTGGCTTTGGCTTTTGATCTATTGGCCCCGTTAACCACGATGGCCGAACGCAGGCATTGAGCCGTGGGTAACCCGGCAGGAGGCCGGGTTAGCCGCACTGGGCCATGGATGGCCCATTGCGGCGGCCCACGGATCAATGCCGGAGTGAGGGCATGCCGAGCCTTAGCGAGGCACCGAGTGGTGGGGCAAGCGTTTTTTGGTTCCTTTTTTTGGCGTTTGAAAAAAAGGGACTCGCCGTAAGGGCGAAACCATAAGCCGCCGTTACCGCAGGAATGGATATGTACACCATCCAAAAAATGCAGTGCCAAAGCCGACGCTATCGCGAGCAATCGAGCGTCGACCGGCTGCTCCTACAGAAGCAGGCCTGCGCGACCAGTACCCTCAGATATGGCAACTGCTCAAGCCATTCTTTTCCAGGTAGCGCTGGTGCGCTTCATCCGCCAGGTCGAAGCGACCCAGGGGCACGATCACCGTGGCCACGGGTTTGTTGAGGCGGCCGGAGTCTTGCAGGGCCGTCTTGGCCTGCCGTGCCTGTTCGGCCTGTAGGGCGTTGGTATGGAAGATCGCCGAGCGATATTTCCCCCCACCATGCTCCCCCTGCCGATCCACCGAAGTCGGATCATGCAGCCCCCAGAAGTGCTCGATCAGGCTCGAATAAGCCAACACCCGCGGATCGAAATCCACCTGCACCACCTCGATCCGCAACGACTCATCGCCCGCCTCCACGGCGTAGCCCACCCGTGTCTCCACCACCCCCGGCAGCGCCCGGAACGCGGCTTCCGCGCCCCAGAAACAGCCCGCGCCGAAGGTCGCCTGTTCGATCCTGCTCATGTTCCGATGCTCCTCGCTCACTGCACCGCTCCGACTTTCTCGCCGCTGGCGCCCAGCCATTGATCGACGATCGCCGGGTTGGCCTGGACCCAGGCCCTGGCCGCTTCCGCCGCCGGTTGCTGTTCCTTCTCGATCCTGAGGATCAGGTCGTTCAACACCTGCGGGTCGATGCTGAAGTTTTCCAGGAAGGCGGCGATCCGTGGCGCGCGTTTCTGCAAGGCGCTGGAGGCCAGGACATAGACCCGGGCGTCCGGGTAGGCGCAGGTGATCGTGCTCTTGTTCAGCCAGTCGGCGTCCACCGTCGGGCTGACGAATTTCCAGCAGCCGTCGGCCTTGTACAGCGGGTCGCCCTTCTTGTTGTCCTGGGCGTAGCCGTCGAACGCCGGTTCGTCCAGGCGGCGCAGGTCGAAGGCGGAGAAGATCCAGTCCGGGGTGTAGGCGTAGAACACCACGCCGCGCTGGGCCTTGTAGGCCGCGGCGAGTTTGGCGTAGGTCACCGAGGCTTCGGTGGACACCGATTCGAATTTGTCGGCAAAGCCGAAATCCTTGGCCTTGATCTGGCCGATATAGGTCGACTCCCAACCCGCCGGGCCCACCAGCAATTGCGCCTTGCCGCCGCCCAGGGGTTCGAAGAGCTTGGCCACTTCAGGCTTCTGCAGGTCGTAGACCGATTTCACGCCGTATTGGTCTTGCAGGTAGCCGGGGATATAGAAGCCCTGCACCCCCAGGTAAGGTTGCTTGTTCGGCACCAGGGAGCGGGTGCCGCCGGTGACGTACTTGGCCCACGCGGCGGATTGATTAGGCAGCCAGATATCGGTCAGCACATCCACCGAGCCGTCGCCCTTGGCCGCGGCGGCGAACAGCACCGGTATGTCACCGGCCAGGTAAGACACGTCGCCGTCGAGGCGGCTTTTGATCACCTCGCCGAGGATGTTCTGGATGGCGATGGCGCCGGTCCAGTTCTGTTCGCCGATGACGATCTTGTCCTTGGCCAGGGCTGGCAGAGCCAGCCCCAGGAGCAGCGCGGCGGCGCCCAGGGTGCGGGAAAACGACTGGTTCAAGAGACACCTCATTGCTGATGGAAAGCGCGATCCCGCTGACGCAGGGTCGCTTGAATGATGCGGTCGGGAATCAACGCGCAGAACACGATCGCCGCGCCGGCCAACATGCCCTCGCCGCCCTTGATATTGCGCAGCGCGGTCATCACGTCGTAGCCCAGGCCGCCGGCGCCGATCAGCGCCGCGACCACCACCATCGACAGGCTCATCACCAGGGTCTGGTTGATCCCCAGCAGCAGCGAGCCGGCGGCCAGGGGCAGCTCGACCTTGGTCAGGATCTGCCACGGCGTGGCGCCATGGGCCAGGGCCGCTTCGACGGCGGTCTTGGGTACTTCCCGGATCCCCAGGGCAGTGAGACGGATCATCGGCGCCAGGGCGAAGATCACCGTGGCGATCACCGCCGGGGTCTTGCCCACCGAGAAGAACGCCACCGCCGGGATCAGGTACACGAAGGTCGGCAGGGTCTGCATCACGTCCAGCAAGGGCGTGATCAGGCGCCGGGCCAGGGCGCGCTTGGCCAGGAGGATGCCGGCGGGCACGCCGATCAGCAGCGACAGCAGCACCGAGGAACCCACCAGCGCCAGGGTGGCGATGGTGCGCTCCCAGAAACCGAACAGGCCGATATAGAGCAAGGCCGCCGCGCTGGTCAGGGCCAACGCCACGCCGGCACTGCGCCAGGCCAGCAGCACCAGGGCCAGCGCCGGGACCGGCCAGGGCAACCAGCCCAGCAGGCTTTCGATGCTCTCGATCACCGTGCGCACGGCGACTATCACGCCGACAAAGGTGCTTTCGAAGGTGACCTGGGACCAACCGATCAACTGGTCGATGGCCGCCGCGGTGCCCAGCAGCGCCTGGCGGTCGGCGGGAAATTGCAGCCAGGGGCCGCTGGCATCCACCGCCAGCACCCGCCACAACACCAGGCCCTGGCACAGCAGCAGGACCAGCCACGGCAGGCGCCAGTCGGAACGGCCCTGGCGGCTCGGACGGCGGGCCAGGGTCACGCTGAGCAGGCGGCTGAGCAGCAGGCCGAGCACCGCCAACCCAGCCCAACCGAGGCTGGCGCTGGCCAACCATTGGCCCAGGGCACTGGCCGCCGCCAACTCCAGGGCAAAACCCAGCCAATACAGCGCGCCACGGCCGCTGGCGGCCAAGGCCGCCGGCCCCAGCAACAGCGCCTGCCAGAAGGAAAACCCCGGGGCCACGGGCGCCGGAGCGGTTGTTGTTTTAGCCGAAGCGACGGGCGCCGCGACCAGCGTGTCGCTGCGCACGCCGTGTTCCTGAAAGAAGTCCGCCACCTCGGCGTCCGCCGGATGCTCCAGCAGTTCGCCGGGGCTGCCGAGCTGGATCAGCTGGCCCTGGCGCAGCACCGCGATGCGGTCGGCCAAGCGCAGGGCTTCCGCCGGGTCGTGGGTCACCAGCAAGGTGGTGATGCCACGCTCGCGCACTACCCGCAGGAAGTGGCGTTGCAGGTCGCGGCGGATGGTCGGGTCCAGGGCACTGAAGGGTTCGTCCATCAGCAGGATGTCCGGCTCGCTGACCAGCGCCCGGGCCAGGCCGACCCGCTGCTGCATGCCGCCGGACAGCTCATGGGGATAGTGCTCGCCCCAGCCCTCCAGGCCCATGGCCCGCAGCTGCACATCGGCCGCGGTCTGGCGCAGGGCCTCGGGTTCGCCGCGCAGTGCCAGGGGCAAGGCGACGTTGTCGCGCACGCTGCGATGGGGCAGCAGGCCGAAGTGCTGGAAGACCATGCCGATGCGCCGCGAACGCAGGGTGCGCAGGTCCTTGGCCGAAAGCTGGCTGATGGCCGCGCCGTCGATCAGCACCTCCCCGCTGCTGGGTTCGATCAGCCGATTGATATGCCGCAGCAAGGTGGACTTGCCGCTGCCGGAGGTGCCCATCAGGCACAGCACTTCGCCACGGCGCACGCTGAGGCTGACCTGCTCCACCGCCGGCGCGGACGAGCCGCGGCCGTAGCGCTTGGTCAGGTTGCGCAGCTCCAGCACCACCTCGGCGCTGGCCGGTTGCGGGGCGGACGCGGCTGGGACGGCAAAGGCCTCTTGGGGGTAAACGGCAGACACGGGCACTCCTGATGCCGGACGCGCAGCCGCGTCACCGGCAGTGATAAAGAAGAAAAATGGCTGGGACCGGCCAGGCGGCTACCCCAGGGAAATGGGCTCGCCGACACAGGCGAGCCAAGGCTCAGTTACAAATGCTTGGGGCTCCACAGCTGCACCGCGCGGGCATCCACCGGCTTGGGCAGGAGTTTTTCCTGGTAGAAGGCATCGGCGATTTTCTGTTGCTCGCCCAGGGCCTCCGGCTGCACCGCTTCCACCTTGTAGGTGCGACGACTGTTGGCCAGTTCCACCGTGCTCACGTCCAGGTTGCCCCACAGCGGGCCGAGCAGTTTTGCCGCCTCCGTCGGGTGCGCCTTGATCCAGGTGCCGGTCTTCTGCAGCTCGGCGAACACTTGGTTCAGCACCTCGGGGTGGGCCTTGGCGTAATCGTTGGAGGCCAGGTAATAACGCCGGTAGCTGGCCAGGCCCTGGCCGTCATGCAGCACCCGCGCGCCCTGCTGGCGCTGGGCGCTGGCGACGAAGGGTTCCCAGGTGACCCAGGCATCGACCTTGGCGGTTTCCAGGGCGGCACGGCCATCGGCCGGGGTCAGGTACACCGGCTGGATATCGGCGAAACCCAGGCCGGCTTCGCGCAGCGCGGCGATCAGCAGGTAATGGCTGCCGGCGGCCTTGGTCACGGCGACACGCTTGCCCTTGAGGTCGGCCAGGGACTTGAGCGTGGAATCCTTGGGAATGACGATGGACTGGGCGGCGGGCGACGGGGTTTCCGTGGCGAAGTAGGTCAGCTGGGCGCCGGCGGCCTGGGCGAACACCGGCACGGTGTCGGCGACGTCGGCGCTGATATCGACGTTGCCCACGTTCAGCGATTCCGCCAGGGGCAGGCCGCTGGTGAATTCATGCCAGGAGATCTTCACGCCCTGCCCCGCCAGCTGTTTTTCCAGGGTGCCCTGGGCCTTGAGCACCGCCAGCAGGGTCGAGGATTTCTGGTAGCCGATACGCAGGTCGGTATCGGCCTGGGCATCGAGGGCCATGCCCAGCGCCAGACCGGCCAGGGCGGTGATCGACAAGCTACGACGCAAAGCAAAGGGCAGGCGCATGGGGGCGGACCTTCTGGGAGAGAGGAAAGTCGCTAAAAGCTAATCGATCTAAGAATTAAGAAATAAATACTTTTTAGGCATTAGCTTAGGTTCGGCTGGACGATCCCAAGCTGCATGCAATGGCCGATCACACCATCACCCGGTAGCCGCTCGATAAGGCCGGGTCGCGCTCGATACACAGGGCCTTGGCTCCCGATATCCCGACAAGCCTCTATCGGTCTTGAGATCGCCGCGCCCGTGCCGGGCGATCGCAGCCTGCGGCAGCGGCTACAAAAGCCCTGTTCACGACCTGTAGGAGCGAGCTTGCTCGCGATGGCCGTCAACGATAACGCGCCGCTTCCTGGAGGAATGCGGCGCCCTCTGGTTTATCGCGAGCAAGCTCGCTCCTACAAGGTGGACGGTGGTCGTCAAGCAACGCGCTGTCCTTTGGCGACGGCCTGGGATGCCGCCAGCATCGCCCGCAACAACACCGCGCAGCCGGCGGCGAGGTCGTCGGGGTCGGCGTTTTCGATTTCGTTGTGGCTGATGCCGCCTTCGCAAGGCACGAAGATCATCCCCGCCGGGCCCAGCTCGGCGACAAAGATCGCGTCGTGCCCGGCGCCGCTGACGATGTCCATATGGCTCAGGCCCAGCCCCTGCGCCGCATCGCGCACCGCGTCGACGCAGATCTTGTCGAAATACAGCGGTGGAAAGTCCGCGGTCGGCACCATGTCGAAGGTCAGGCCATGTTCGTCGCAGGTGCTGTCGATCACCTGGCGCACCTCGGCGATCATCGAGTCCAGGCGCGCCGGTTCCAGGTGCCGGAAGTCCAGGGTCATGCGCACCTCGCCGGGGATCACGTTGCGCGAACCGGGATAGGCCTGCAGGCAACCCACGGTGCCGCAGGCATGGGGTTGATGGCCAAGGGCGGCGCGGTTGACCGCGGCCACCACCGCCGCCGCGCCGACCAGGGCGTCCTTGCGCAGGTGCATCGGGGTCGGGCCGGCGTGGGCTTCGACGCCGCGCAACTTCAGGTCGAACCATTTCTGGCCGAGGGCGCCGAGTACGACGCCGATGGTTTTCTTTTCGTCCTCGAGGATCGGCCCCTGCTCGATATGGGCTTCGAAGTAGGCCCCCACCGCGTGCCCGCTGACCTGGCGGCTGCCGGCATAGCCGATGGCGTTCAGCGCATCGCCGACGCTCACGCCTTCGGCATCGGTCTTGGCCAGGGTTTCTTCCAGGGTGAATTTCTCGGCGAACACCCCGGAGCCCATCATGCACGGCGGGAAGCGCGAGCCTTCTTCGTTGGTCCACACCACCACTTCCAGCGGCGCCTCGGTTTCCACCCCGAGGTCGTTGAGGGTGCGCAGCACTTCGAGCCCGGCCAGCACGCCGAAGCAGCCGTCGAACTTGCCGCCGGTGGGCTGGGTGTCGATATGGCTGCCGGTCATCACCGGCGGCAGCTGCGGGTTACGCCCGGGGCGGCGGGCGAAGATATTGCCGATGCCATCCACCGTGACCGTGCAGCCGGCCGCCTCGCACCACTGCACGAACAGATCGCGGGCCTGGCGGTCGAGGTCGGTCAGGGCCAGGCGACAGACCCCGCCCTTGACCGTGGCCCCGAGCTTCGCCAGCTCCATGAGCGACTGCCACAGGCGGTCGCGGTTGATGTGCCGGTGGCTGGATTGCAGAACGTCGACGGCAGCGTTCATGGTGATCTCCTCAGGCTTTTCTGGTTGTCGTTGACGAGGTTGCGCGCTCGTCTGGAGTCTTACGGTGTTCGATGGATCGCCCCCCCTGTAGGAGCGAGCTTGCTCGCGATTGGCCAGTAGCCATAACGCGATTCGCCAGATAGACCGCGTTGTTTGCACGTTTTTCGCGAGCAAGCTCGCTCCTACAGGGGAACAGGCCGGCAGCCATACACCATGCCAAGGTCATACCGGCGTCTTGGCGGTCGCGGTTTGCGGGCGGCCCATGCTGCACAGGCCGTAATAGAGCAAGCCGCCCAGCGCCGAGCCGGTGAACCAGCCGTAGCTGTAGAACCAGCTGAATACATCGCTGCCCAGGGACAGCAAGGTCAGCGCCACCGGCACGCCAAAGGCGATAAAGCCGTACCCGTTCCACGCCGGGTACACGTCATCGCGGTACAGCCCGGCCAGGTCCAGGCGCTGTTTCTTGATGATGAAATAGTCCACCACCATGATCCCGGCGATGGGCCCCAGCAGGCTGGAGTAACCCAGCAGCCAGTTGGAATACACGGTCTCCAGGCTCACGTCCGAGACCAGCAGGCCGAGCTTTTTCAGCAGCTCATGGGCCATCAGCGCCAGGCCGACGAGCCCGGTCAGGATCACCGCCTTGGTGCGGCCGATCAGCTTGGGGGCGATGTTCTGGAAGTCGTTGGTCGGCGAGACGATGTTCGCCGCGGTGTTGGTCGAGAGCGTGGCGATGATGATCAGCGCCATGGCCAGGGCCACCCAGCCGGGGCTCTGGATATGGCCGATCAGGCTCACCGGGTCGGAGACGGTGACGCCCACCAGTTTCACCGAGGCGGCGGTCATCACCACCCCCAGCGCGGCAAACAGGAACATGGTCAGCGGCAGGCCGAAGATCTGCCCGAGGATCTGGTCCTTCTGGCTCTTCGCGTAGCGGCTGAAGTCCGGGATATTCAGCGACAGGGTGGCCCAGAACCCGACCATCGCCGTGAGCCCGGCGAAAAAGTAGCTGTAGACGCTGGCGCCTTCCGGACGCTTGGGCGGAATCGCCAGCAACTCGCTCAGGGACACATTGGGCAAGGCCCACACCAGCAGCCCGACACCCACCGCCACCAGCAGCGGCGCCGACAGGGTTTCCAGCCACTTGATCGACTCGGCGCCGCGCAGCACCACCCACAGGTTGAGGGTCCAGAAGAGCATGAAGCCGATCACCTCGCCGGTGCCGCCCAGGGCCTTCCAGCCCTCGAAGATCGAGCCGAGGAACAGGTGGATCGCCAGGCCGCCGAACATGGTCTGGATGCCGAACCAGCCGCAGGCCACCAGGGCGCGGATCAGGCACGGCACGTTGGAACCGATGACGCCGAAGGACGAACGCAGCAGCACCGGGAATGGAATGCCGTACTTGGTGCCGGCGAAGGCGTTGAGGGTCAGGGGGATCAGCACCACGATATTGGCCAGCAGGATCGCCAGCAGCGCCTCGCCCACCGTCAGCCCGAAATAGGCGGTGAGCACACCGCCCAGGGTGTAGGTCGGCACGCAGATCGACATGCCGACCCACAGCGCGGTGATGTGCCATTTGTTCCAGGTGCGCTCATGGACCCTGGTCGGCGCGATATCGTGGTTGTAACGGGGGCTGTCGAGCACGTCGCTGCCGGCGTCCAGCTCGTACAGGCCGGCACGCTCGGTCACTTGGGATCTGTTCTGTTGCATGGCCGCTCCACTTTTTTCTGATTATTTTTGCTCATCAAACGGGCTGGCAGACGTGTTGCCAGCCCGGCGATGGCCGGAGAACTGACGACTTTTACCGACCGGCCATCCTGTCGACGGCGGCACTCAATAAGCGTGCCGGCTTGTCCATCGACGGTGCTCCACAGTCGGTAAAATCCATGTAAACAACTGATGTTTCTTCAGTTTTATTCTGAACAACTTCCTGCCCTGGATAACTTGCCGGTTCACTCAGGCCGAATGCCGGGCAAGTTGTCCATCGGGTCAGGACTCAATCTGGTGCACGCAAACTTTTTTCAAACTTTTGTATGGACCACAAGCCTCCTTCAAGCGGCTGATTTCACATAGGAAATCTTGCTCATATTTCGATCCTGTCAAGTGCGTCAAAATGGTGAAAGGCTGCACCATTTTGCGAATTCGAGATTTAAATCTTTATATTTCAATAACTTAATATAGATATATGC
>NZ_JBWKZA010000059.1:0-10985 GCF_059424045.1 Pseudomonas sp. GW456-L12 | reverse complement strand
CGCCAATAGCTATGGAGCAAAAAGCGGCATAAGCACCGTAAACGGTGTCCAGGATTACTTGACCAGCTCAAGCTTGCTCGCGATACGTGCCACGCGGAATGCCTGAAGCACTGCGTTATCGTTCATCGCGAGCAATCGAGCGTCGACCGGCTGCTCCTAAGGAAGAAAAGCGTGGCAATCGCGCAGGCAAAAAAAACCCTCCAGAGGAGGGCTATAAAACCGTGCCGCAAGGCAACGGGATGGGATGAGCGGTAGTAAAAATCAGTGTGTGGTCAGGCCCGCGGCGTTCATGAACATGCGCATCAGGCTGGCGACGATAAACAGCGCCAGCACGCTGCCGACCCAGATCCCGGCGAGCCAGCCCAGGCGCTGCCAGAGCGGTTTCTTCTCGGCTTCTTCGATTTCCTGCAACGTGGGTTTACCAGCCATCATCGAATACTCCTCTCGGAATGGAGACGATGGCGTCGCTCGGGGCGCCATCGCGAGCAGATCCGCTCCCGCACGGGGAGCGGCGCATTGACTAGTGGTAGCCGTCTTCGTGGGTGACCTTGCCGCGAAACACGTAGTAGCTCCAGAAGGTGTAACCCAGGATGAACGGGATGATGAACAGCGTGCCCACCAGCATGAAGCCCTGGCTTTGCGGCGGCGCGGCGGCGTCCCAGATCGAGATCGACGGCGGCACGATGTTCGGCCACAGGCTGATGCCCAGGCCGCTGTAGCCGAGGAAGATCAGCACCAGGGTCAGCAGGAACGGCGTGTAGTGAGCATTGCGGGCCACCGCGCGCAGCAGGCCATACATGGTCACCAGCACCAGGATCGGCACCGGCAGGAACCAGAACAGGTTCGGCAGGGTGAACCAGCGCGAAGCGATTTCCGGGTGGGCCAGCGGCGTCCAGATACTGACGACACCGATCACCGCCAGCAGCACGAATGCCAACGGCCGCGCCAGGTCATGCATCTGCTCCTGCAGCTTGCCCTCGGTCTTCATGATCAGCCAGGTGCAGCCGAGCAAGGCATAGGCCACCACCAGCGCGACGCCGCAGAACAGGGTGAACGGCGTGAACCAGTCCAGCGAACCGCCGGCGTACTGGCGGTCGACCACCGGCAGGCCATCGATGAAGGCGCCCAGCGCCAGCCCCTGGAAGAAGGTCGCCGCCACCGAACCGCCGATGAACGCCTTGTCCCAGATGTGGCGCTTGGCTTCCTTGGCCTTGAAGCGGAACTCGAAGGCCACGCCGCGGAAGATCAGGCCGATGAGCATCAGGATCAGCGGCATGTACAGCGCCGAGAGCACCACCGAATAGGCCAGCGGGAAGGCGCCGAACAGCGCGGCACCGCCCAGCACCAGCCAGGTTTCGTTGCCGTCCCAGACCGGGGCGACGGTGTTCATCATCACGTCACGGTCGCGGGAGTCCTTGACGAACGGGAAGAGAATCCCGATCCCCAGGTCGAACCCGTCCATGACCACGTACATCATGATGCCGAAGATGATGATCACGGCCCAGATCAGCGGAAGATCGATACCCATGACTCAATTCCCCTTGTTCAGGCTGGTGCCGTTGTCTTCGGCATCGTCGTCGGCGGCCGACAGCGGACGGGCCGGCGTGCGTTTCTGGCCAGGACCACCGTGGCTGACTTCCGCGCCTTCGTTGGTCTTCGGCCCTTTGCGCACCAGGCGCATCATGTAGCCGATACCGACCCCGAACAGCGAGAAATACACCACGACAAACAGCGCCAGGGTGATGCTCATCTGCATCAGGCTGTGCCCGGACGAAGCGTCCGCGGTACGCATCAGCCCGTAGACCACCCACGGCTGGCGGCCGATCTCGGTGGTGAACCAGCCGGCGAGGATCGCGATCAGGCCGGACGGGCCCATCCACAGCGCCAGGTACAGGAACGCACGGTTCTGGTAGATGCGGTCACGCTTGCGCAGCCACAGGCTCCACAGGCCGGTGAGGATCATCAGCATGCCCAGGCCGACCATGATCCGGAACGACCAGAACACGATGGTCGAATTCGGCCGGTCCTCTGGCGGGAACTCCTTGAGCGCCGGCACCTGTTTGTCCAGCGAGTGGGTGAGGATGAGGCTGCCCAGATACGGGATCTCGACGGCGAACCTGGTCTTTTCAGCCTTCATGTCCGGCCAGCCGAACAGGATCAGCGGAGTCGGCTCGTTACCGACGTTTTCCCAGTGCCCTTCGATCGCGGCGATTTTCGCCGGCTGGTGCTTGAGGGTGTTGAGGCCGTGGAAGTCGCCGATCACGGCCTGGATCGGCGCGACGATCAGGGCCATCCACATGGCCATCGACAGCATGCGGCGGATTGCCGGGTTGTCACGGCCACGCAGCAGGTGCCAGGCGGCGGACGAACCGACGAAGAACGCGGTGGCGACAAAGGCGGCCGTGGCCATGTGCGCCAGGCGGTACGGGAACGACGGGTTGAACACCACCGCCAGCCAGTCCACTGGAATCACTCGGCCGTCGATGATTTCGTAGCCTTGCGGGGTCTGCATCCAGCTGTTGGACGAGAGAATCCAGAAGGTCGAAATCAGCGTACCGATGGCCACCATCACGGTGGCGAAGAAGTGCAGCTTGCGCCCGACCCGGTTCCAGCCGAACAGCATCACGCCGAGGAAACCGGCTTCGAGGAAGAATGCGGTGAGCACTTCATAGGTCAGCAGCGGCCCGGTAACGGAGCCGGCAAAATCGGAGAACCGGCTCCAGTTGGTGCCGAACTGGTAGGCCATGACCAGGCCCGAGACCACCCCCATGCCAAAGTTGACGGCGAAGATCTTCGACCAGAAGTGGTACAGGTCACGGTAGGTATCGTCGCGGGTCTTGAGCCACAAACCTTCGAGCACCGCCAGGTAGCTCGCCAGACCGATGGTGATGGCGGGGAACAGGATGTGGAACGAGATGGTGAACGCGAACTGAATTCGGGCGAGATCTAGTGCCTCCAAACCGAACATAAGCTTTCCTCTGTCAGGTAATACCGGCTGCCGGCTGGAGGCCTGCACCCACTGCCCCCACGGATCTGGAGTGTGGCGAATTCGAATTCGTTCTTTTTAAACCCATCGCAACGCAGGGAGTCTGGCCATCTGGCCACCAGACCCAACCTTGCAAAAGGTTTTGATCTGGATCAATCAACGTTGAAAGAGTAGTCGCATTTTCGCCGTTGGTTTGTGTGGTCTTTTGTCGCGTGACAGGTTGCCTCACCACGTCAAGAACGGGGTTTCCCCGAAGTTTTGCTCTCCCTGTAGCCGCTGCCGCAGGCTGCGATCGACCGGAACGGTCGTGGCGATTTCTGCTCCCTCGAAGGTCCTTCGGCCCTTATCGCAGCCTGCGGCAGCGGCTACAGGGATTGGGTTATTTCGAATGAACGAGATAGATGCGGGGCTAAGGATTCTGCAACTATTGGTTACATCTTGGTGATAACCTCGCCTTACTCCACGCCCAGACCTGCCTTTCAGATGCCCAGCCAAGACCCTCTGCTGCTTCGCCATCACCGTCCGTTCATGGCTTTCTGGCTGGCGCGGATCTTCACCGCCAGCGGCTTCCAGATGCTCACCGTGGCCATCGGCTGGAACCTCTACCAACTGACCGGCAACGTGCTCGACCTGGGCCTGGTCGGGCTGGTGGAGTTCGCGCCGCGGGTGCTGTTCATGCTGCACACCGGGCATGTGGCGGACCGCTATGACCGGCGCAAGGTGGCAGCCATCTGCCAGTCGCTGCAGGCGCTGATCGCCCTGTCCCTGGCCATCGGCAGCGCCACCCACAACGTCACTCGCGAGATGATCTTCATCCTCGCGTTCCTGCTGGGCGCCGCCCGCTCCTTCGAGATGCCGACCACCCAGGCGCTGCTGCCGAGCATCGTGCCCAGCGCGCTGTTCCCCCGCGCCGTGGCGGCCGCGCAATCCGCCCAGCAATCGGCGACCATCGTC
Source organism: Pseudomonas sp. GW456-L12 (assembly GCF_059424045.1). Classification (NCBI taxonomy): domain Bacteria; kingdom Pseudomonadati; phylum Pseudomonadota; class Gammaproteobacteria; order Pseudomonadales; family Pseudomonadaceae; genus Pseudomonas; species Pseudomonas sp. GW456-L12. The sequence goes on along the minus strand of NZ_JBWKZA010000059.1, from coordinate 7,045 downwards.
GCGCCGGCCCTCGGCGGCCTGCTCTACGCCTTTGGCAGCGTGTGGGTCTATGGCCCGACCGTGCTGCTGTATGTGATCGCCTGCTGCCTGATGCTCAACTTGCCCGCGCGGCAGACGCCACTGAACAAGGGCAAGGCCACCCTGGACTCGCTGCTCGCCGGGGTACGCTTCATTCGCAGCCGCCCGGACATTCTCGGGGCGATCTCCCTGGACCTGTTCGCCGTATTGCTGGGCGGCGCCACCGCCCTGCTGCCAGTGTTCGCCAAGGACATCCTGCTCACCGGCGCCTGGGGCCTGGGCCTGCTGCGCTCGGCGCCGGCGGTGGGGGCGCTGCTGATGTCGCTGTGGCTGGCGCGCTTTGCCGTCGACCGCCATGTCGGCCGGGTGATGTTCACCGCCGTCGGCGTGTTCGGCGTCGCCACCATCGCCTTCGGCCTGTCGACCTCGTTCTGGTTCTCGCTCGCGGTGTTGGTGGTGCTGGGCGCGGCGGACATGATCAGCATGGTGATCCGCGCCTCCTTCGTGCAACTGGAAACCCCGGATGAAATGCGCGGCCGGGTCAGCGCCGTCAACGGCCTGTTTATCGGCGCTTCCAACCAGCTCGGCGAGTTCGAGTCCGGGCTCACCGCCCACTGGTTCGGCACCGTGCCGGCGGTGGTCCTCGGCGGAGTCGGCACCCTGCTGGTGACCGGGGTGTGGATAAAACTGTTCCCGACCCTGGCCCATCGCGATCGCATGCATGGGCCGGTGGAAGAACAAGCCAAGGCCTGATTCGAGGCAGACAGGAGCCACGCGGGACGTCGCCGTTGATCGTCCGATTCACGCGCTGCAATACATATCCGTTGGGAAGAGTGTAAGGTATCGCCTTACACTCGCCGCATGATCAAATCCTTTCAGCACAAAGGCCTCAAGGCCTTCTATGAAACGGGATCGACTCGAGGGATCCGAGCCGATCATGCGAGGCGCCTGGCGCGCATGCTGCCTTTCATGGATCACGCGACAGAGCCTGACGACCTCGACCTCCCGGGATGGCGGTTGCATCCGCTCAAGGGCGAGCGTCGCGAATACTGGTCACTGACCGTATCGGGCAATTGGCGAGTGATTTTTCGTTTTACGGGTTCGGATATCGAGCTAGTCGACTATCTGGATTACCACTGAACAGGAGGCAGGATCATGCCCATGCACAACCCGCCACATCCCGGTGAAACACTGCGTGTGGACGTATTGCCCGAGTTGGGAATCAACGTGACGGAACTGGCCAGGCATCTTGGCTACGCCCGTCCCCATCTCTCCAAGGTGCTGAACGGCCACGCGCCGATCCGGCCGGAATTGGCGGTAAGGCTGGAACGCGCCGGAATAGGTAAAGCCAAGGTCTGGCTGGCGGTACAGGCCGACTACGATATCTGGCAGACCGAACAAGCCTTGTTACCGCGCATCGAGCCCATTGCCGCTCATGTCTGCTGATCGCTAAACCAGCAACTCCCCCTCCACCACCGTCCGCCGGCCCCTGCCGCACAGTTGTTCCACCAGGGTCAGGGCAAAACTCAGGGCCGCCCCCGAGCCTTGCGCGGTGATGCAGTTGCCATCCACCACCACCGGCTGGTCGACGAAGTTGCAGCCCGACAGCTGATGGCTGGCGCTGGGCAGGCAGGTCATGCGCCGCTGGCGCAGCACCCCGTAATTCTGCAAAGCCAGGGCCGGCGCTTCGGCGATGCCGGCGAACAGGCGCCCGGCGGCGGCCTGGTCCTTGACCAATTGCATCAAAGGCTGATGAGCCGCCAGGTGCTGCGCGCCGACGGCACCACCGGGCAGCACGATCAGGTCGAAGTTCTGGGCCAGCACATCCACCAGCATGCCGTCGGCGGTCATCCGGGTGCCGCGGGCGCAGGTGAGCATGCGCCGCCCTTCGATACTGGCCACCAGCACTTCGACTTGAGCACGGCGCAGCACATCGATCAGGGTCACGCTTTGCAGGTCGTCGACACCCTCGGCGAGGGGAATCAGGGCTCTAAAGGTCATGGGCTGTGTCCGCGGTAGGGTCTTTAAAGCTTAGTCAGCTTTAAAGCCCTCCGCGTTCGGACGCTGCCGTCACTTGATGTAGATCTGCGCGCTCATGCTGTTGCCCGGCGCGTTGAGCGAGGTGTTGCTGAAGGTGAAGGTGCCTTCCTGCTTGCCGGCCAGGTCGAAGGTATAGATGTAGCCGACGGTGATCCCCGAGTTGCCGCACGGCACCAGGCTGGAACCCTCTTCGCAGACTGCCGCGCGCGTGCCGTTGACCTCGAAGCCGTCCAGCGCCACCCGGGGCTGGCGGCCATAGCCGATTTCCAGCACGTACACCTTGATGTTCGGGCCCTGGTGATCGCAGGCGGTCTTGTCGCGTCCGTCCGACACATCCTCCAGGCCGCAGGACTGCGACTCGACCTTGAGGATTTCAACCTGGCTCAAGGGTGGCGCGGAACGGGCCATGGCCGGCGCCGCGCCCAACCAGAGACTGCTGGCCACTACCGCCAGGGCCATCGTTTTTATCGTGCTGTGCATAAGTCCCCCCCAAAACATCGGCGCAGTATGCCCCAGTCGCCACTCGGGCAAAACATCGCCGAGGATCGCAGCCATAGCCCTGCGCTGCTGGTATGATGCGCGGCTTTTTCCGACCCGCACAAAATCCCCGGACGCTTTTTTATGGTCTGTGCTTTGCTGTCTGGGTCGATACATTCACGGCGCCCTGCGCGCCACGGGGAGCAGACATGCTGGAAAGGCTGTTTCAACTCAAGGCACACAACACCAATGTGCGGACCGAGATTCTTGCGGGCCTCACGACCTTCCTGGCCATGGCCTACATTCTGTTCGTCAACCCGAGCATCCTCGGCGAGACCGGCATGGACAAGGGTGCGGTGTTCGTCGCCACCTGCCTGGCCGCCGCCATCGGCTCGACCGTGATGGGCCTGATCGCCAACTACCCGATCGCCCTGGCTCCAGGCATGGGCCTGAACGCCTTCTTCACCTACACCGTGGTCCTGCACATGGGCCATACCTGGCAAGTGGCGCTGGGCGCGGTGTTCATCTCGGCGGTGCTGTTCTTCCTGCTGTCGATCTTCAAGATCCGCGAATGGATCATCAACAGCATCCCGCTGCCGCTGCGCTCGGCGATCGCCGCCGGTATCGGCCTGTTCCTGGCGCTGATCGCCCTGCACAACGCCGGCATCGTGGTCAGCAACCCGGCGACCATGGTCGGCCTCGGTGATCTGAAGCAACCAGCCCCGATCCTCGCGACCCTGGGCTTCGCCCTGATCGTCGCCCTGGAAGCCCTGAAGGTCCGCGGCGCGGTCCTGATCGGCATCCTCTCGGTGACCATCGTCTCCATCGCCCTGGGCTTCACCCCGTTCGGCGGCGTGACCTCGATGCCGCCTTCGCTGGCGCCGACCTTCCTGCAACTGGACATCAAGGGCGCGCTGGACATCGGCCTGGTCAGCGTGATCTTCGCCTTCCTGTTCGTCGACCTGTTCGACAACTCCGGCACCCTGATCGGCGTCGCCAAGCGCGCCGGCCTGATGGGCAAGGACGGCCACATGCCGAAAATGGGCCGGGCCCTGATCGCCGACAGCACCGCGGCCATGGCCGGTTCGCTGCTGGGCACCTCGACCACCACCAGCTACATCGAATCCGCCGCGGGCGTCAGCGCCGGTGGCCGTACCGGCCTGACCGCCATCGTCGTGGCGATCCTGTTCCTCCTGGCGCTGTTCTTCTCGCCGCTGGCGGCCAGCGTGCCAGCTTTCGCCACTGCCCCGGCCCTGCTGTTCGTCGCAGTGCTGATGACGTCGGGCCTGGCGGAAATAGACTGGGACGACATCACCGTCGCAGCGCCCGTGGTGGTCACCGCCCTGGCCATGCCGTTCACCTACTCCATCGCCAACGGCATCGCCTTCGGCTTCATTGCCTGGACCGCGATCAAGCTGCTGTCGGGCCGTGCCCGTGAGCTGAACGCGCCGCTGGTGATCCTGTCGGTATTGTTTGTGATCAAGTTGGGTTGGTTCAACGCATGACTTTCGATTCCCAGGCTTACGCCACCCAGCTCGCCGACAAGGTCGCGCGCCTGCGTGAACTGCTGGCGCCGTTCGATGCCCCCGAGCCACAGGTCTTCGATTCGCCGCTGCAGCACTTCCGCCTGCGCGCGGAGTTCCGCCTGTGGCGCGAAGCCGGCGAGCGTCACTACGCGATGTTTTCCCAGGAAGACAAACGCACGCCGATCCTGATCGAGGAGTTCCCGATCGCCAGCCTGCGCATCAATCAGCTGATGCCGCAACTCAAGGCCGCCTGGCAAGCCAGCAGCGCCTTGAGCCACAAGCTGTTCCAGGTCGAGTTCCTCACCACCCTGGCCGGCGACGCGATGATCACCCTGTGTTATCACCGCCCGCTGGACGAGCACTGGCACGCCGCGGCGAGCCAGCTGGCGGCCGACCTGAACGTCAGCGTCATTGGCCGTTCCAAGGGCAAGCGCGAAGTGATCGGCCACGATTACGTGGTGGAGAAACTCGAAGTCGGCGGGCGCACCTTCAGCTACCGCCAGCCCGAAGGCGCCTTCACCCAGCCCAACGGCACGGTCAACCAGAAGATGCTCAACTGGGCCTACGACGCTCTGGGCGATCGTCCGGACGACCTGCTGGAGCTGTACTGCGGCAACGGCAACTTCACCCTGCCCCTGGCCACCCGGGTGCGCAAGGTGCTGGCCACCGAGATCAGCAAGACCTCGGTCAACGCGGCCCTGAGCAACCTCAGCGAAAACGCGGTGGAGAACGTCACCCTGGTGCGCCTGTCCGCCGAAGAGCTGACCGAAGCCTTGAACGAAGTGCGTCCGTTCCGCCGCCTGCAGGGTGTGGACCTGAAGAGCTACGCGTTCGGCAGTGTGTTCGTCGACCCGCCGCGCGCCGGCATGGACCCGGACACCTGTGAGCTGACCCGGCGCTTCGACAACATCCTGTACATCTCGTGCAACCCGGAAACCCTGGCGGCCAACATCGCCCAGTTGCACGACACCCACCGCATCACCCGCTGCGCGATGTTCGACCAGTTCCCGTGGACCCACCACATGGAATCCGGGGTCTTGCTGACCCGGCGTTGAACCCGCCCCGCTGCACAGCAAACAGCCGTCCTCGTGACGGCTGTTTGCATTCCACGGTTTCCTGTAGCCGCTGCCGCAGGCTGCGATAAGGCCCGCAAGACCTTCAGCGATTGCAAGATCGCCACGGCCGTTGGCCGATCGCAGCCGGCGGCAGCGGCTACAGAGGAGTGTCAGCTGACAGGGCGGAAGTAGCCGGCCAGCTGCTGCAAGTCTTGTTCATTGAGCAGGCCGGCGTAGAACCTGAGCTGGACCCGCGCCAGCAGGTAGGCGTGCCGCGCATCGGCCAGGTCGCGCCGGGCGCTGAACAGCTGCTGCTCGGCATCCAGCACGTCGAGGTTGACCCGCTCGCCGCCGCGCACGCTTTTCAGGGTGGCCTGGACCAGGGCCTCGGCTGATTCGACCGCCATCTCATAGGCGCGGACCCGCGCCGCGCCGCTGGTGTTGAGGTTGAACTGCTTGCGCAGCTCGATCAGCACGTTGGCGGTCTGCGCATCCAGCTCGTATTGCGCCTGGGACAGCTGGCTGGCCGCCTGGCGGGTCGACGCCGACACCGAGCCGCCGGCGAACAGCGGCAGGCTGACCTGGATACCGACGCTGTTGGTGTCGTACTTCTGGTTGTAGGTGCTTTCCGAATCCGAACGGGTCTGGCGGCTGCTGGCGTAGAGGCTGACCTTTGGCAGATGCCCGGCGCGCTTGCGCTCCACCTCATATTCCGCGGCCTGCAACGCGTGCTGCTGGGAGGCCAGTTCCGGGTTGTTGGCGACGGCCAGGTCGCGCCAGCTCTCGAAGCGGTTGGGCTGCATGGGCTGGATATCGAACCGGCGGGCCAGCGGGTCGAGTTCGTCGACCCGCAACGGCTGGCCGACTATCGCTTCCAGCTCGCGCAGGGCGCTGTCCTGCAGGTCACGGGCCTCGATCTCTTCGGCCAGGGCCAGGCTCAAGCGCGCCTGGGTTTCCAGCACGTCGGTGCGGGTGCCTTCTCCGCCCTTGAGCAAACGCTGGTTGAGTTGCAGGCGCTCGGCATAGGCGCGCCGCTGGGCCTGGCTCAGTTCGATACGCTCCTGGGCCAGCAGGGCCTGGCTATAGGCGCCCAACAGCCGCACCGCCAGTTCCTGGCTCTTGCTGCGAAAACGCTCGTCGGCGAACAGCGCCTGGGCCGCGCCCTGGCGAAAGCGCGCATAGGCTTCGTAATCCAGCAGCGGCTGCTGCAGGGTCAGGTTGGAGGCATAGCTGCGGTAGTCGCGATCGGTGGAAGAGTCCCCCAGGGGCGTGGCCTGGGTCACCTCGGATTGGTTGCGCGAGTTGTTGTAATTCCACGACAGGGTCGGCAACAGGGCGGCGCGGCCCAGCGCGCGGTTCTCTTCGCCGGCATCGCGCTCCTGGATCGCCGCCTGGAAGGTCGGATCGTTGCGCACCGCCAGCGCGTAAGCGTCCAGCAGCCCCAGGGCGTGGGCCGCGGGGGCGCACAGGCCATACAGGCTGGCCAGCAGCCAAGGGATAAGACGCCGGTTCATTCTTCCACCAGTGCCATGTGCGTGCGGTCCAGCAACGGCTTGAACAGGTAATTGAGCATCGAGCGCTCGCCGGTGCGCACAAAGGCTTCCACCGGCATGCCTGGGCGGATCTGCAAGCCGCGCAGTTGCTGCATGCCGTCGGCGCTGACCTCGGCACGCAAGGTGTAGTACGGCTCGTCGGTGCGCTCGTCCACCTGCCTGTCGGCCGACACCAGGGTCACCTGCCCGGCGACCCGCGGCGTGGTGCTCTGGCTGAAGGCCGAGAACATCAGTTCCACCGGCAACCCGGGGTGCACCTTGTCGATCATCTGCACCGGCACCCGCGCCTCCACCAGCAGCGGCTCGCCCTGGGGCACGATCTCCATCAGCGCCTGCCCCGGCTTGACCACCCCGCCCTCGGTAAACACCTCCAGCC
>NZ_JBWKZA010000058.1:0-14775 GCF_059424045.1 Pseudomonas sp. GW456-L12 | reverse complement strand
AATCAGAGGTAAATGCTGCACAAGATCGCCCCCCTTCAGTTATAGTAGTGATATCTGTTCCAAGATCGTCCGACAGCCCACCAACGTTATACCAATACCTACTGAATAGATCATCAGTATGACGTATCTTCAGCCCTTCTATATGATTATGCGTCGGAATTTCATCCTCGGTTAACTTATGCCCAGAAATACTCAAATTAATATCAGGTGTTTGAGAGTCCGTCCTCTCAGCCCACACCTTATTATTCTTATCACCTGACAGGGATACAGAGTTACTTCCCCCCAAGCTATCAAGCGTGCCCCCCAAAATAAACTTATCCACCAGGTTTGGTGTACCACCTTCCCCATTGCATATCGCCCATCCTGATGGAATGGTCGAGCCTGAAAACATCATGATCATGCCTGCAGGGAGAATTGAATGAATATCAAAACTCACCCCATCACTGTCAACCTTAATACCGTATCCAGCTTTGATAGAGAGTTGGCTCCCTACTTCTTTTGCACAAAGAACGCCTCCGTTCTCATCAACAAGGATGTCGACATCTCCATTTTGCGCAAACCCCCAACCAGCCCCTTGCTTTAAACTGAGTTTCCCATCAACAAATTGAAAACCATCATTACTAGCCTTGACCTCTAGCTTTCCCTCACCAGTCACCGCAATGCCATTACCAGGCTCATTGTTTGACTGGTCGGCACTCAACCCCACAGCCTTGCGGCCAACATCGGCGATCTCGATCAGGTTTTTAAAGTCCACCTCCAACGGAATCGACTGCTCTTTGAACTTGCTGGTGAGGTCCGCTACTTTTGGCCCAACGGCCTCGGCACTTACCGCTTGTACAGGGGGGGTCTTTTCATTAGCCACAATGCTACTCCAGTTATTTAAGTTACTAAAAGCATGACAAGGCCATCACGCCGACATGAATCCCGGCATAAGCACTTGCAGAAAAATTAACGACAACCACAACCAAATAACACTGAAAAATAAAAACTAATAAATCACTCAATTATCAATTTCAGTTTTTCGGCACGTAGAACAGCTCGTTTTCCGATATGTAGTCCGGGTTCCAGCCTGGCACCGTTGCGGCCTGCTGTTGAGCGGCTGTGGCAATGCGCATATGCCCGAGACCATCCAGTACACTCGGCGTTCGCCCCAGGGTCAGTTGTTTTAGCAGTTGATAGGAGCGATCCCCCAAGGGCGACCCGTTGTTCTGCCAGCCCTGATAGGCAACGCCGAACTGAGCGAAGGCGCTGTCATCCAGCCAATGCACCAGTGCGGAAATATGGCAGGGGATTTCGTCCAGAATGCACTGTTTGATCCATGCCTCTGTGGTGCTGGCGTCCGTAAGGCCTGCGAGAAGACTGCGTGGAAAGACCAGGCTGACCATAAAGGAAAAGCGGTCACTGATGGTTTTATCCTGGTTATCGATATACCAACGGTGATTATCTCCTTTCTCAGGGAGCGTACTACCGTCTTTGGCTTTAATGACAAAACTGCCATTGATCCAATCTCTCGATACCACTTGCGCATAAACAGTGGCGTTGTCATCACTCTCCAACAGTGGGGGCTTCGGAGAGTTTTGGCGACGAATTGCAATCTGATCGTCCTGCTGCAACATCACCGGATAAGGGGCATCCTGTGTTGCCACGATACGCTTTTCACCTTCGTTGAGCAGTTTTGTATCAGCGTCATAATGCAGTGGATACCACATATCCTGCAGCCAGGTATTGCTGTTTTTCCAGCGTAAAGTTCCTGCAGCCATTGCACCTGAAAGCCTATCCAGGTCACGTAATAGCTGCTCATTGTCTTGCACCAAAAAATTCAAGTAAGAGCAGTCATCCTCTCTCGCAATACTCTTCACCATGACATTATTGATAATATAATCCCCCCCACTTCCTCCGTCATTTTTAATAACAAGGTCTATCAACAGTCCGCAGTGAAACAAGCTATTAACCGGCTCATCGGGCACGTATAAGATAACCCACTCCTTACTAACACTACAATCTAGTGGTGTTTGCTCAGCATTGTAGTTTCCATCCGGCATCACCGGCAATAACGCCCGATGCTCTACCAGATAAAATGGCAGCTTATCCAACGCTGGCTTCTGATCAAAAAGTTCACTGCCAACTCCAATACGCGCAGCAATCCGCTTTTGCAATGCCGAAACTTCCTGAACCTGGATATTGCTACGCTGATATCCCAAATCCGCATGCTGACGCAAATATCCACGCTGCACTTTCAAAAAATCGGAAAATGGCCTGGAAAGAGTGCGCGGCGCACGCTGGCTGCCAAAATAGCCAAGGAGGTAGTCAATAGTTGCCAACTCCTTATTGTCCTTTTGCCTGTGGTCTTTCAACATCAATAACAATTGGGGTTTATAGGCTTGATGAACCTTATCGGACAGACTTTCTGCAGCGAATGGCCATTGAATACCCCATACAGGGGTGGACTGGGAACGATCAAATGCCAATAGATCCGGCAGTAATGCCAATTGCTGGCAACCATTGGCCAAGGCTTGCTCAAATGGCAGGAGAAACTGATGCAACTGTTTCTGTGTATCTTCAGGTGACGGCTGCTGCAATCCATAACACGGCGGCAAGCGCTTGCTGAGGGAGTGGAATTCAGCCGGCTTGCGGTTGCGGCCATAGGGCATTACCACGTCTTTTTCGCTGATCAGCGGTGCAGCAGTGATGTATTTCTCAATACCGGCGCGATCACCCAAGCAGCGCTGGCCTTTCTTATAGAGATAAACAATGTTCTTGTCGCGCTCAAGAGAAGCAACTGGATCACTCCCCCACAACTGCAGGTATTTATTGGGATCGACCGACACATGCCAATTACCGAGTTTATTGCCTCCCAGGTCAGTAACGCTCTTTACACCATCAATAGATAACCAGATGTTTACCAGTGGACTGAGATCCACCTCGAGCGGCTGGCTGTAATCGCGTGCAGCCGGTAGTCGGGTAATCCAGCCATGCTGCAATTGTGGCCCTTGATAGATCACCTCATTGCCGACGCCTTGTTCCGACAACTCAGACGCGGCGACCCGCACAGCCATTGGATTGAGATAGCTGTCAGACAGCCTATAAAGCTCTGCCAACACCCGATTGTAATCGGTACAGTCATCTTCCAGCTCCAGCGTTGAAAGAAGCTCAAGAGGCAGCGGCTCAACCCAGGTGGTCTCCCGTACCGCTTCACACAGATTGCGATTAACTTTCAAAAAATCGTCAAGGGCTGTCTGCGCTTTGGCTTGATCAGCACCACGGGCCAACTCGACGTAAAGATGATAATTACCCTTCAGGGTCAATTGCGTCGGCTCGGCCATACTGGCTGGCCGAGCAAAGGTGAACTCCCACTTATCGGGGTCATACCAGTACTGATACTGCTCCGCTTCACTTTCAGGGGTCAGTTGCACATTACGGAAATAGAAGCCAACTGGCGTTTCTCCCTCGGGGCTGTGCAGATCCAACAGCGCACGGCGGTAGTCATCCACCGTAACGGGTCCGCAGGTCAGCACCCGATGTGGCCCGAATGACGCAGGGAAGATCCCGTCCCCGGAAGACGTGTCCGCAGGGGTCAACAAGTCCACCAGCGGCAAGGTGTGACGATAGGCCAGGTCGGAAACGCCATAGGATAGGTCCTGTAGCAGGGTCACACCTGGGTCCTGTTCGCCCTTATCGGTCCACACCTGCCCGGAATACTGCTCGATCGCCTCCATCCCCTGCTCCAGCAGGGTGTCGAAGTGGATAAGGCTTTTGACCTCGTCAGGTAACATGCTGTTATTGCTCATAATAATCCTTAGCGATGATTGTCATCTGGCAACGTCAGGACCAGTACTTGGGTATCGGCACTGACCAGCGAAGCGGCTTGGCCATCGAGGGCCAGGCTATGCACACACTCGACCATGGGGAATTGCTGGATAAACGCCACCATGGCGTAGTAATCCAGCGCGGTGCCCACGATGGCACTGCTCTGCCCATCCCATCCCCAGGGCATGTACTCACGCTCCAGTGCCTGCCTCAGCTGGCGCTGGGCAAAGTCCTGGTTGGTGCCTGGGATGAACGTCACGCTGTAGGTCACTGGCACATCCCTGTAGTCGGGGTTGACCACGCAGATATCGACCCAAGGGCTGCTCAGCCCTTGCAGGTACGCCTTCATCGCCGCCAAACGGGCTGGGGCGAATTTCGGGCGCAAGGCATCGCTGTTGTCCTGTTCGCCATTGGCCGGAATCACGATCAGCTGTTGCGTACAACGGGCGGGCAGGCTGGACAACTGCTCGGACAGGGGAATATGCACATAGCCGATTTCGGGATAGCGATCTTTGAGTAGCGTCGCCATATCGGACCAGGTCTGCGCCCGGCCGCGATGGACCAGTTGCCGGGCTACCCGTGGCAGAAACTGCGCATCCGACTCGGGCGCGCGCCCGCCTTGTGATGGCCAGGGTTGGGTAACCTGGGCCAGCCCACTGAGCTTTTGTACAGGCTGACGAACAGTGCCGGCTGGCAACGGCTGGGTAAAATGGCTGTTGTCCAGCGACTCGCCGTTAATCAGGGTCGCCGTCACCGCATTGGCCAGCAGACCATGTAAACGCGGATAAGCCGAAATGCAGGCATCGGCCCCGCTGGCTTGAGCGGGGGGAGTCAGCACCGCCCGGACCCAGTAACGCCCCGCCGGCATCTGTACACCCTGCGCGGCATCGTCCGGCAAAGGCGCCGACCACAGGCCGGAGGCGAACAAACCGCCAGTGCCGTCGATCACCTGGGCATCCAGAGACTGCCAGGTGTTTTTCTGATCGAGGTACTGCCATTTCAGGTCTTGGGGCTGCGGGCTTTGCAATTGCCAATGCAGGTTCAGTTGCTGGCCGGGCTCGATATCGCTGAAGCCGAGGTACAGTTGGGGCTTTGTATCATCGGCCAGGGTAGAGCTGACTTGCGGCTCTGAGCCATAACCAAAGGCGGTCAACAGATATTGCTCTTTGACTTTGTCATCCGTTCCGCTATAGCTGACGGCCAGCGATTTGATCTGCGGGGTATAGGGCGGGTTCAAGTCTGGTTTTGCCGGCAGGCGCTTCCAGTATTGCTGGTGGAGGAAATCGTGGCCGCTTAGTTCCAGACGCAGGTAGCTTTGCCAGTCCTTTGGGTCAACACTTGCCATGGACAAACCGGAAAGGTTCGTCACTTTTAGCTGGATAGCATTTGCCGCAGGCTTATCATCAGTACTGCCAGAAAACAACGCGGTACTGCCAATCATATAATCTGAAGTCACTGTGAAATCAGCATTGCTGCCAATAGGGCTTTTGCCATCTTCGGCATACCCCATATACCACTTACTAAATGACTGCTCCGGCAAATCCAGCCATTCCGGTGTCAGGCTAATCGTCAGTTCCTGCGGCTTATTGCACCAGTCCGCGGCCACCAGGTTAAATCCGTTCCCCATTACCGGGCTGTGGCCGAACGGATAGCTGGTACCGGAGAGTTTTTCCACTCCCGCATCGCTGCTGTACATCACCTGAGTGAGGCCGGATACGGCCACTGCAAGCGCTGTCACTTCAGGCACGGGCTTGCCATCGATTCGGCTCAATTTCAGCAACGGCATGGCCGAGGTGAAACCATCCAAACCGTCAGGAGGGGTGATCGCACCCTGCGTAGCCGACAGTTTCAGGCTGAGGGACTTGTCGTCCCCTCCTTTATCGATAACCAGTGCCAGCCACTGCCCGGCACTGCTGACACCCGCGGTGATGGCCTTGATATCGTCATCCGTCACTGTTGTTTGCAAAGTCACAGTGATGGTGCGATCCCCGCCAGACATGGACAACAGCTCGGACCCCACGACCCGCCCGGTCACCACTGGCTGGTCCTCGGCGTCGGTACGGTTGAACAAACGGACACCGGACTCTGGCCAGGCGACCTCATTGGTCTGGTCAAACAGGACTCGGGATACCCGCTGACCGGCATCGCCCGGCTGGCACCAACGCAGGTCACTCCATTGCCCCTGATTGGCCAGCAATAGGTTATCCAGCGCGTACTGCACGGGGTTACCCTGACTGTCTTGCCCACCATCCATCAGGGTTCCGGCCGGCAGCAGACATTCATGGACACCTTTTTCCAGTTGACAGGCCAGTGCCACCTGATCAGGAACCATTGCCCGTGGTTTCAGCCCCAACAGGCCACGGTAGTAGAGCTGGCGGTGCATCGCTGGAAGGCGATTCAAGAGCGCCTTGGGGGTTTCCAGCAGGCGATAAAACGCCAGCAATAGCGCCTGCTGCGGCGCGAGCGAACCGTCGGCCAGCTCGGGTTGGCGATAAATCGCGGCCAACCGTTGCGCGTTGGCTGGTGCCAGGAAAATCTTGTCCCAATTACTGTTCTCAGCAAATGGAATCAGCTGGCTATAGTCTTGAAGGAATTGCAGCAGACCTTCGACAGTCCGGTCATCCAGGGCAAATCCGTTATCTGACGATGTATCGGCTTTGCTCTGATGAAAGGTACTTAAATCAAACATGCTAATTTGTCCCTTACCCTGCGGTAGCAAATGATTGTTTAGGGATAAAACGTCCTTTCCCCATACTCGGCGCAGGCACGTCCGGCACACCGCTGGCGCTATTGATTGCCGGTTGTGTTGGGGTGAAACGGGCAATGAATTGTTGCCCCTTTAACAGCAATGCCGCGCCGCTGGTGCAACGAGGTGCCTGCTGATCACTGCCCAGCGCGGCGATCATCAGCAACCCCATGCCGGGGCTATAGCCGGGAATCTGATATTGCGCGGGGATCTGTACCTTTTTTTCATCCCCTACCACGCACATTTTCTGTTGGTTGATACTTGCCAGGCCGGAGCCACTGATGATTGCAGGGCCGACTGGCGTAACCTGGCGATTACCGAACATTGGATCAAACTGCAGTTGATCGCCATTGACAATAATAGTGTCGCTCATAGCACCCTCACGCCCTGGCCATCAGCGATATCCAATTGCCCTTTAAACTGCTGCGCGATATCGCTGCCGCGCAAACGGTAAGTTACCTGCACCTGTAACAGACTTGGGTTTTGTCGATTCTGATCAACTTGCACATTATCGACAGTCGCCCGTGGTTCATAATGCAATAGCGCATCGGCAATGCTGGTTTTCACCTGTGCCAATAGCTCTTCGCGGATATTGGAAAACATATAGGTTTGCAGATCACAGCCGTAGTCAGAGCGCATAATCCGCTCCCCCGGCTGGGTACTGAAAAGAATGTGCAGACTCTGATGCACAGCCTCTTGGCCTTCTGCCATTCGTACGCCATCTTGCATGGTAAAACTGGGGGGAAATGCCCAGCCACGCCCATACACTTGCGTGAGGTTATTATTCATCTTCGCCTCTGATAATAGTTTGCCAACAACTCCGGGAGCCGGTTAGTTGGTTAAATCCACTTTGGCACCTTTGACCTGTACGCCACTGTTGCCTTCGGCCTTTACTTGCTGTTTGGCGTTCAGTGTCAGGTTCTGCGCTGACAGCGCGATATCCTGCTCACTGGCCAGTTGCATACCTTGATGCAGGGTCAAGGTGTCCTTATGCACTTGTAGAGTGGCGCTGCCTTGCTGGCGGTCGAACATCAAGAGTTGCTTATTGTCGCCCTGGCCGAACACCAACCCTTTTTGATTGTTTTCCGCGCTGGGTGGGAACGGGGGGGGATTCTTCGGGTTGTGCATGGCTCCGAGAATCACCGGATAACAGGGATCATCGGCAAAGAATCCGACAACCACCTCATCCCCTGCTTCCGGGTAAAAACACAAGCCACTCTCTTGACTGGCATAAGGCGTGGCAAACCGCGCCCAGAGTGGTTTTTCGTTTTGCATCAATGCAGGGATCTTGACCCGTAGCCGGTTGAGCTTGCCTGGGTCTTCCTGATAGCTATCCACCACACCAACCAGCACACCCGCGGCTCTGGGGACCACTCCCGCATCGACATCCTGCAAGAGCGGCTGACCGATCAGCAGCGTGGTGCGCCAGCGCTCTTTGCTGATCTGGTGCTGTACCCCGGTAATTAACGCCGAACCATCAAAAGAGCCGCCGAACCCTGATAGCGCCAAGGTTTGGCCCAACTGGTATTTAGTGTCCCCCTCTACGGTGAAACGCCCTTGAATACCCGCTGCCTGTTGTGCCAACCAACGAGCGTTGGCCAATGCACCCTGCTCTTCAGTTGTCAGCGGTTGACTCTTGGCCAACGACCAGGTGCTGCTGTTCAGCGCGGCCAGGTTTGCGGAATCGAATGCATCACGCCCGATCGACAGCGAAGCCGGTGTAGCAGTGCGAGACATCGCCTGTCCCGACAGATCCCAGGCGCAGACGGCCAGTTGCTTGGGTTGCTCCTGGCAGGAAAACTGCCACTCGGCCTCCTCGATACCCGGGCCTTTTTTGCCATTTTTGTACAGCGTGTGGTCTGCTTGCCCGGCTAATGCAGGCTTCATTACATTGACACTATCCAGTTCAGGTACCAGCCAAACCCGGTTAGCCCGCAGGCGAGCCGTCATAAATTGCCAGTCGGAACACGCAAACTGCACCATCTGCTGATGAGTGGCGTCGACGCCCTCCAGCTTTTTGATGGTGATACCTTGCGCCGAACACAACTCGCGCAGAATGGCGTCTTCTTTGGCATCCATAAAAACCTGGCTGCGTAAAGAAGCAGTCAGGCGCTGTAATGGATGTTTAATGGTCAGCGTTAATTCTGAACTGCCTTTTTGCAGTCGCATTGATTGCTGCACCAGAATACCGCTGAACAAGGTTGAGCCCTTGTGGGTAGCAATACGAAACTCACTGCCCGGCTTACACAGTGCTACTTCCGCTTCTGCTTTAGCCAGTGCGTTATCTGCAACACTCAATACCAACCGGGCACTTGGAATATGATTGACCTCTGTATGAATTTCCACCCAGGTAGCTGCTAGTACTGATAGCTGTTTCCCGCTTGCCCACAGCGTGAAATCCTTAAGCGAACTCATGATGCCCCACCCCGGTTCACCACTAATGTTCCCCCAGGTTGAGTATCATCCAGATTATCCAGCCCATTGGTCACCGCCAAAGCCAGATAGTCCACCGCACTGGCAGCGGCAATCAGCGCCAACGGGCTGACATCCGGCACAGTGACTATGCTCATGTCCGCCTTGGAAGAATCAAAAGACAGCGACTGCGCCTCAAGGCTTTTATCCGCTCTCAACGATAGTGTTGCTTTGGCCCGCAGTGGCGTGGCATCACGATCAAATAAGGTGTAACCCAAGACTAAATTGGCCATACGCCCGGCAAAATAACCGTTGCCATTCCAACTCATCTTGCCCCATCTAACCTGCAAAAACCGCGGCGCATTATTTTTGCTGTCTACATCGCAACAGAGCGCGCGCAAGTTAGCCAGTTGGCTGTCCAGCGAAACGTTATTTCCCGGTAACCGGGCATCAAACAGCAGTTCCAGATTCAAGCCCCCCGGGCGAGCCTTCTGATATTTGCTGATGTCTGCATCACGGTTAATGAATGAATCTTCGGTAAAGTCAGTGTGATAACTCAATTGAATACTGGCGGGGTTATACATCGCCTTGATTTCCCCGACCTTGCTTTTCATCTCCCTGTCGCTGAAAGCAGTGATGGTGAGTTTTGCCAGTCCGACATCCAAGAGTCCCATTAGCGACTCCCCCGCTCGCTGCGCAGTTTTTCCAGCACCGCTCGAGTGATTTCTGCAACCAATCGAGCCCGTTCCGGGTGCCCCAACTGGGGCAAGGTTGCTACCAGGGGAGCGGTGGTGTGTTCGGGCGAAGTCACCCGAGCCTGAATTACCAGTTCTCTGATTTCGATGGTCATGCTTTTACTCCCAGCCAATGCATATCCCGATAACGCAGCTCCAGGGTATTGAGCAAAATACTGTTGCTGTTAGCGTCCAGGTTACTGGTGCTCCATTTCACTGGTAACGCTTTACTGATCGTCCAGCTGCATACCGGCAAGGACAGGTGATTCATCAACATCACGACAACGTTGCAATAACTCACCGAGGCACCACTGAGCACTGAATCGAAATTCAAGGTAAGTGGCGTCACCGCCATCACCCCTCGCTGTAGCACTAACGAGCCGTGCTGGATATTCTCCGGCAAGTACAGGTTTCCACTATTGTCCCCCCCTTCACGATAAGCACTGACATTCAACTCTCGGCTCAAGCCGGAAATCTGTTGAAAATAAATATCCACTGGACTGGGTACAATACCGCCAAAGAAAAAGGTCGCCATAAAACGGTGAGAGACTGAAGGTTCGAACAACTCGGAAACTATACTCATCAGAACACCCCTTTATTCAACGCCAATGTCCCTTGATCACTATTACTTTCATTGGTAGTGAACTGCAGATCCAACTCAATAAACTCAGCAGGCGAGAGCAGCGCCAGGGAAACACGCATGATCAAGCGACCTGCATTGACATCCTCACGAGTCATGGTTTCATCCAGACCCAAGGATAATTTGAACGCTTCACTTTCCTGCTGACCATAAAGTGCACCTTGTTGCCATAGTTCACGTAGCCAGGTCGTTGCCTGCCCTTTAAGTTTCAACCAAGTGATTTCATTGTTGGGCTCAAACACTACAAAACGTGCAATATCGCTTAGCGTGGACTCAATATAAGAAACCAATCGCCGGCGCTGAATGTAAACCCACGGAGCTCGCGCACCGGTATTCGCATTACACAAGGTACGAGATCCCCATACCCGTACACCACGGCCCGGAAAGCTACGAATCACATTCAGCGATGTACCTGAACGATCAAACAGCGATAAGCCGTCCTGATAGGCCTGAGTGGGCTTGACCACTTCACTCAGTGCCGCATTAGCGGGCGCAGTCCAGATACCTTGTTCGCGATCGGTCTTCTGGAACACCGCTGCAACTGCTGCGGAAGGTGGAACACTGATCCGCTGCTTATCCTCTGCAACATATGAGGTCGCCAATCGAGGCCAATAGGCCGCGCCGGACATGCACTGACCAGAGTCCCATTTGGCACTGGTATCGAGGCACTTTTTCGTTTCGATGACGCTCTCAGGAGCATCCAATACAGCAAATAGACCGCGACGACGTTGACAGATCTGCAGCAGCGCCTGCCAGCCGCTTGACCAATTAGCTGCTACTGATGCGCCTTCACCCAACATCTGCAGATCCGGCATAGCCACCAGGGTAATTCTCGACTCAGCAACAATCAGCTGCGCCACCGCCTCGGACTTCAAAGCCGTGATCAGTTGTTCGGGTAACAAACCGTCAATCGCACTATAAGTACCGAGGCATAAAACAAAACAGGGGCCACCACCATTATCAAAATAGTGTTGCAATGCATAATACAAAGCCCCTTTAACCGCTGCACCGCTTCGCTTATCCGCCCCGCCCAGCTGTCGCTGGTAATCCGTCCAGTTAGAGATGGGATAGAGCGTATTAGTCGTACCTTTCTCACAATATCCGATAAACACAGGTACTGCCGTGGGTACGTCCGATTGCGTCTGGCCAAATGGCGTGTCAGAAAACTGAATACCTGGAAAACTCATCTCCATCACAATCACACCTCATACATTGTGGGAAATAGCACCCGCAGGTGCTATTTCATGTCACAGAGATAAATTTTATTGTCCAACGTTCTGGGTGAATTGCAGAATAATGAACTCTGCCGGGCGCACTGCGGCCATACCGACTTTGACGATCATCTTGCCTTGTTTGATATCGTCCTCGGTCATGGTCACGCCTTTACCGATATGAACAAAGTAAGCCTCGCTGGCTTTACTGCCAGACAACGCTCCTTGTTGCCACAGGCCATACAGATAATGGTCAATTGCGCTACGTACGGTTTCCCAGGTTGGTTGGCTGTTTGGTTCAAACACCGCCAGCTGCATGGCGCGCTTAATGTCGCGCTCAACACTGTTGAACAGACGACGTACGGGGACATAGCGCCAGGCATCCGTCTTATCCAGAGTACGGGCGCCCCAGATCAGCGTGCCTTTGCCGGTAAAGCTACGGATGGCATTAATACCATTGTCATTCATGCTGCCCTGAGCGGCATCAGTTACAACCGTTACCGGTGTCGCGTTGTTGAGGGCCACATTGGCGGGCGCTTTCCATACACCTCGGCTGGCATCTGTTCCGGCATAGGCACCGGCGACAGCCGCGCTCGGAGGCAATTTGATGGTTGTCGGTGCATTGGCTGCCGTCCACGCTGCATCAACTACAGCTTTCGCAGCCGCATACTCATCAGCTGAAGCAGTTTGCAGTGCAGCCAGGTTTGTAATTTTAGTGTCCGTATAGCCAGTCAAGACAATATTGGCGTCCGCTGGGCGACTGCAAGTAAAGGAAGTCAGCAAGTCAGGGTAGTAGACGGCGGTCTTTTCTGCTTTCGTTGAAGGGGCATCACTTCCATTGGTGCTATCAGCAATCAGGAAGTAATCCACTTTGTTCAGCAATAGATCATTCAGCGCGTTATAGACATCCTGCTTTGTGCATGTTGTCAAGGTTGTATCCGTTTCCGGACAGACCAGCAACGTAATCTCTTGTTGCTGTTCGATCAGACCCGGCAGGGTTGCCAGTTCATCTTTTGCTTTATCCTTATCAGGCTCAACCAGCGGCAATACGTAACAGACGCCACCACCATTATTAAAGTAGTGCTGTACTGCAAAAGCACCGTTAGAAGGCAACGTTACGGCGGCAGTGTAGGTATTTTTTGCGTCCGCCCGCAATGGCGCATCAGCCTTATTCAAGGCGGATTCACCCTCTTTAAGAGCTGGCGGAGCTTTGGCCGTAGCCGTTACTGAGATTGTCGGTGACAGCAAAAATTGCGAGGTAAAATCCAACCAACTGGAGATTTTAATACAACTCCCCTTCGCTGACAGACTACCGTCTTTCTTGAGGAATTTGCCAATAAAAACTGGAATGGCCGTTGGGCTGTTGCTGATCGACAGCGACAGTGAAGCGTCTTCCTCGATGTAAACACCGGGAGTGGCATAAGAAGGCATGCTTGTTTCCTAAATCAATTTATATATTTGGCGGCCCTGGCAGGCAACCACTGTTTATCAGGCCTCGCCGACCGATTGGCTGAACTGCAGGATAATAAACTCTGCCGGGCGCACTGCCGCCAAGCCGATTTTGATGATCATCTTGCCTTGTTTGATATCGTCATCGGTCATGGTGACACCTTCACCAATCTGAATGAAGTAAGCCTCCTCCTGTTTGGTTCCCGCCAGGCCACCTTGTTGCCAAAGTCTGTAAAGATAATTGTTGATGGCGCTGCGCACCCGTTCCCAGGTGGGCTGGCTATTAGGTTCAAACATAGCGAAGCTCATGGCATTTTTAATATCTCGCTCCACGCTGTTAAACAGCCGGCGAACCGGGACATAACGCCATTTGTCAGAATCCTCGAGAGTACGCGCGCCCCATACCGTAGTGCCGGTATTAGGAAACTCGCGGATCATATTGATGGCTTTACCGTTGTTATAGGTGGCCTGCAGGTCATCCGTTACTTTGTACTTGGGCTTGACACCGCCTTGCAGTACCACATTGGCTGGAGCTTTCCATACGCCACGGCTGCGATCGACCGAACAGTAAATACCGGCAATGGCACCACTGGGGGGAATATCAACGGTCGCCCAATCAGCAGTCAACCAGGGATAATAAACAGCAGTATAAGGATTCTGATCATACCAATCCCGAGAGGTACCATCGGTTTTCAGTTCATCGGGTGGGCCATCCATAATAGCAAACAGTCCGCTGCCTGGCTTACACAGCTTAGCGACCGAATCTTTAATATTCTCGCCAGCCGCCACCAGCAACGTAGCATCATCCAGCTTCGGCACTTCTTGCAATAGAGAATTCAAGCTGACGATATAGCAAGGGCCTCCACCATTGTCGAAATAACTCCTCACGGAATCATGAATATAACCATGAGGATTGAAGCCTTTCACGAGGGCCATAAAGTCCAGCCATGAGTTTATCTTTTTAACTCCGGTAAGAACGTCATTATTACAGGCAAACACTGGTACCGCCGTAGCACCGCTTGATACCGACAGTGACAGCTCAGCACTTTCTTCAATATAAACACCTGGGTAGTTTGTTACAACTGTCATTACGCTATCCTTTTAAGAACCACTTGCACCTAAGTGCCAGGCAATACCTGACACCCTGACGCGTTGCTTAATCAGTGAAACTCAACGGTCACCCGATCAGCCTTCAGACTCATTTCCTGCACCGCAACTTCGTTGCTGCTCGCGTCGAAGCTCGGGGCCGTGAGCTTGTCCGGGAAGGCATTGGAAATATTCCAGGTGATCAGCAGATTCGAACCTGTTTCATCGGTCAGGCTGATGGAAATATCTTTCTTCTCGACTTGATTAAGGGAGATGGAATTAATCCAGTCATAGAGTTTGGATTGTCCCTTGAACACACCTCGTTTCAGGGTAATGGTCGGCCGCTGACGCTGACCCGGCATTTGCAGCCAGTTACCGCCACCATCACGGTATTCAATAGTGTCATGACTGATATCCAGACCCGATACGCTCTGGAAACACATCTTTTCATCACCTACGCTGACAGCGAAGCGATAGGTTGGAATAGGGTACTGAACAGCAATTTGATCGGTGGTCGTAGACATCGTACTTCCTTTAAAAGTTGAGTTGCTACAATAAAAAGGCAGTGACTTCTGCCTCTTCGGAGCAACAATGCTTCCCACCAGCAGAAAATAAAAGTGATAAACCTATAATAATTATTAGCTCACAATCAAAAATATAAAAAAACAAAAATCATCAATATTACATAAC
>NZ_JBWKZA010000057.1:0-15636 GCF_059424045.1 Pseudomonas sp. GW456-L12 | reverse complement strand
ATACCACGAGCCTTTTCTTCCGGGGCGCTGTCGATCTTGTCGAAGTCAACACGAGCCGAACCGAAAACCTCGGAGCAAACACGAGTCAGTGCAGCGGTCAGAGTAGTTTTACCGTGGTCAACGTGACCGATGGTGCCAACGTTGACGTGCGGTTTGTTACGTTCAAATTTTTCTTTAGCCACGACAGTGAACCTCTTGCCTAAAGGGCTGGATTAGCCTTGTTTTTTAACGAGTGCTTCGACGATATTCGACGGAGCTTCGGCGTACTTGGAGAACTCCATAGAGTAGCTCGCGCGACCCTGGGACATGGAACGAACGTCGGTCGCATAACCGAACATTTCACCCAGCGGCACTTCAGCACGGATAACCTTGCCAGAGACCGAGTCTTCCATACCCTGGATCAGACCACGACGACGGTTCAGGTCACCCATCACGTCACCCATGTAGTCCTCAGGGGTTACTACTTCAACCTTCATGATCGGCTCAAGAACTACGCCCTTGCCCTTCTCACGCAGCTGCTTGGTCGCCATGGAGGCCGCTACCTTAAACGCCATCTCGTTAGAGTCGACGTCGTGGTAAGAACCATCAAACACGGTAGCCTTCAGGCCGATCAGCGGATAGCCGGCGACAACGCCGTTCTTCATCTGCTCTTCGATACCCTTCTGGATTGCCGGGATGTATTCCTTCGGAACCACACCACCAACGACCTCGTTGGCAAACACCAGACCTTCAGTGATATTGCCTTTTTCGTCGACGTCTGCCGGAGCAAAACGGATCCAGCAATGACCGAACTGGCCACGACCGCCGGATTGACGAACGAACTTACCTTCAACTTCACAGCCGACGGTGATCTTCTCGCGGTAGGAAACTTGCGGCTTACCGATGTTGGCTTCGACGTTGAACTCGCGCTTCATGCGGTCAACGAGGATGTCCAGGTGAAGCTCACCCATACCCGAGATGATGGTCTGACCAGTTTCTTCGTCAGTCTTGACGCGGAACGACGGGTCTTCCTGAGCCAGCTTGCCCAGTGCAATACCCATCTTCTCCTGGTCTTGCTTGGTTTTCGGCTCAACAGCCACCGAAATCACCGGCTCAGGGAAGTCCATACGCTCGAGGATAACCGGGCTGGCAGCATCACACAGGGTGTCACCAGTGGTGACGTCCTTCATGCCGATCAGCGCAGCGATGTCGCCCGCGAGCACTTCCTTGATTTCTTCACGCTGGTTGGCGTGCATCTGCACCATACGACCAACGCGCTCTTTCTTGCCCTTGACCGAGTTGATTACGGAGTCGCCAGACTGCAGCATGCCCGAGTAAACGCGCACGAAAGTCAGGGTACCCACGAACGGGTCAGTAGCAATCTTGAACGCCAGAGCCGAGAACGGCTCGCTATCGTCGGCGTGACGCTCGATTTTCGGAGCGTTTTCGTCGTCGATGTTGTCCGGATGGATACCCTGGATTGCAGGGATCTCGGTCGGAGCAGGCAGGTAGTCGATGACAGCATCGAGAACCAGCGGAACGCCCTTGTTCTTGAACGAGGAACCGCAGACAGCCGGAACGATCTCGCTGGCCAGGGTGCGCGCGCGCAGGCCTGCCTTGATCTCTTCGACAGTCAACTCACCTTCTTCAAGGTACTTGTTCATCAGCTCTTCGCTGGCTTCGGCAGCAGCTTCAACCATGTTGGAGCGCCACTCGTTAGCCAGGTCCAGCATATCGGCAGGAATTTCTTCCTCGCGATAGGTAGTACCCTTGTCGTCGTCGTTCCAGTAGATAGCCTTCATCTTGATCAGATCGATCTGACCTTCGAAGTTATCTTCCGCACCGATAGCCAGTTGAACTGGAACCGGAGTGTGACCCAGACGGTTTTTGATCTGAGCAACAACGCGCAGGAAGTTGGCACCGGCACGGTCCATCTTGTTCACGTAAACAACACGTGGAACGCCGTATTTGTTGGCTTGACGCCATACGGTTTCGGACTGAGGCTCAACACCGGAAGTACCGCAGAACACAACGACCGCGCCGTCGAGTACGCGCAGCGAACGCTCTACTTCAATGGTGAAGTCTACGTGGCCCGGGGTATCGATAACGTTTACACGATAGTTATCGTATTGGCCGCGCGAACCTTTCCAGAAGGTAGTTACAGCAGCAGAGGTAATGGTGATACCACGCTCCTGCTCCTGCACCATCCAGTCGGTGGTAGCAGCGCCGTCATGCACCTCACCCATCTTGTGGCTGAGACCTGTGTAGAACAGGATCCGCTCGGTAGTGGTAGTCTTGCCCGCGTCAACGTGGGCACAGATACCAATGTTACGGTAGCGGTTGATTGCTGTAGTACGAGCCATAAAGCCCTCGCAAAATGAATGATGCCGATATTAGAAGCGGTAGTGCGAGAAAGCCTTGTTGGCTTCAGCCATACGGTGTACGTCTTCACGCTTCTTAACTGCAGCACCCTTGCCTTCGGCAGCATCCAGCAGTTCGCCAGCCAAGCGCAGAGCCATAGACTTCTCGCCGCGCTTACGGGCGAAGTCTACCAACCAGCGCATTGCCAGAGCGTTACGACGGGACGGACGAACTTCGACCGGAACCTGGTAAGTAGCACCGCCAACACGGCGCGACTTCACTTCGACCAGCGGAGCGATGGCGTCGAGAGCTTTCTCGAAGATTTCCAGGGGATCGCTGTTCTTGCGTTCTTTAACTTTTTCCAGCGCGCCATAAACGATACGCTCGGCAACGGCTTTCTTGCCGCTTTCCATTACGTGGTTCATGAACTTGGCGAGGATCTGGCTTCCGTATTTCGGATCGTCCAGAATCTCACGTTTGGCTGCTACGCGACGTCTTGGCATGATAAGCCCTCAAACGGTCTTCAGGTTAGCTCGGGACAGTTGATCCAAAGGACTCGTGCCCGACCTTACTCTTATCGACTCAATAAAATAATTAACTGCAAAACGACCGATTACTTCGGACGCTTGGTACCGTACTTCGAACGACCTTGGTTACGACCTTTAACGCCGGAGGTATCCAGGGAGCCGCGAACGGTGTGGTAACGAACACCTGGCAAGTCTTTTACACGACCGCCGCGGATCAGTACCACGCTGTGCTCTTGCAGGTTGTGGCCTTCACCACCGATGTACGAGGAAACCTCGAAACCGTTGGTCAGGCGCACACGGCATACTTTACGCAGTGCCGAGTTAGGTTTTTTCGGCGTAGTGGTATACACGCGAGTGCACACGCCACGACGTTGCGGGCAGTTCTGCAGCGCAGGCACGTCGGATTTCTCGACGATACGCTTACGCGGCTGACGTACCAGCTGGTTGATAGTTGCCATCTACTAGCTCCACTGTTGTCTTTCGACATAAACAAAATGGCAGGGCGCAAGCCCCACCAAATTTAGGGGTACAAGAGTCTAAAGAGGATCTTGTCCCCAGTCAAGGCAAGGCCCCGGCCTCCCCTATCAGCGAACCCCGACAAAATCGTCTTGATTCGTGAGCGGAAAAGCCAGGGCCCTATCTCAATCTACTGCAGACCTCAGTTACCGCTGGAGTTCAGCGCTTCGGTCAGTGCAGCTTCAACTTCACTTGCGCTTACGCGCAGAGGCTTGTCTGCATCACGGCGACGCTTACGCTCACTGTGATAGGCCAGGCCAGTACCAGCCGGGATCAGGCGACCCACGACCACGTTTTCTTTCAGGCCGCGCAGGTAATCGCGCTTGCCGGTTACCGCCGCTTCGGTCAGTACGCGAGTGGTCTCTTGGAAAGAGGCCGCCGAGATGAACGATTCGGTCGACAGCGACGCCTTGGTGATACCCAGCAAAACGCGGGTGAACTTGGCGACAAACTTGTCTTCGGTGTTCAGACGCTCGTTCTCTACCAGTACGTGAGTCAGTTCCATCTGGTCGCCCTTGATGAAGCTGGAATCGCCGGATTCAGCGATCTCAACCTTACGCAGCATCTGACGCAGAATGGTCTCGATGTGCTTATCGTTGATCTTCACGCCCTGCAGGCGGTAAACGTCCTGGATCTCGTTCACGATGTACTTGGCCAGCGCACTTACACCCAGCAGACGCAGGATGTCGTGTGGATCGCTTGGACCGTCGGAGATAACTTCGCCGCGGTTTACCTGTTCGCCTTCGAAGACGTTCAGGTGACGCCACTTCGGAATCAGCTCTTCGTACGGATCGCTACCGTCGTTCGGGGTAATGACCAGACGGCGCTTGCCCTTGGTCTCTTTACCGAACGCGATGGTGCCGCTGACTTCAGCCAGGATCGAGGCTTCTTTCGGACGACGAGCTTCGAACAGGTCGGCAACACGCGGCAGACCACCGGTGATGTCACGGGTCTTCGAAGTTTCTTGCGGGATACGAGCGATAACATCACCGATCGCGATCTTCGCGCCGTCCGCTACACCGACCAGGGCGTTGGCTGGCAGGAAGTACTGAGCAATTACGTCAGTGCCTGGCAGCAACAGATCCTTGCCGTTGTCGTCGACCATCTTCACGGCAGGACGAATGTCTTTACCGGCAGCTGGACGATCTTTCGCGTCAAGTACTTCAATGTTGGTCATACCGGTCAATTCGTCAGTCTGACGCTTGATCGTGATGCCTTCTTCCATGCCCACGTAGGTCACGGTACCTTTCATTTCGGTAACGATCGGGTGAGTGTGCGGATCCCACTTGGCCACGATAGAGCCAGCGTCGACCTTGTCACCTTCTTTAACCGAAATCACAGCACCGTACGGCAGCTTGTAACGCTCACGCTCACGACCGAAGTCGTCAGCGATCGCCAGCTCGCCGGAACGGGACACAGCAACCAGGTGACCATCCACTCGCTCAACGTGCTTCAGGTTATGCAGACGGACGGTACCGCCGTTCTTCACCTGAACGCTGTCGGCCGCGGAGGTCCGGCTTGCCGCACCACCGATGTGGAACGTACGCATCGTCAGCTGGGTACCCGGCTCACCGATGGACTGAGCAGCGATAACGCCGACAGCTTCACCGATGTTCACCTGATGACCACGAGCCAAGTCGCGGCCGTAGCACTTGGCGCAAATGCCGTAGCGGGTTTCGCAACTGATCGGCGAACGCACGATCACTTCGTCGATGCTGTTCAGCTCGATGAACTCGACCCACTTCTCGTCGACCAGAGTGCCGGCAGGAACGATGACGTCCTCGGTACCTGGCTTGAATACGTCACGGGCAATAACACGACCCAACACGCGCTCACCCAACGGCTCTACAACGTCGCCGCCTTCAATGTGCGGAGTCATTACCAGGCCATGTTCGGTGCCACAGTCGATCTCGGTTACAACCAGATCCTGCGCCACGTCCACCAGACGACGAGTCAGGTAACCGGAGTTCGCAGTTTTCAACGCGGTATCCGCCAGACCTTTACGAGCACCGTGAGTCGAGATGAAGTACTGGAGTACGCTCAGACCTTCACGGAAGTTCGCAGTAATCGGCGTTTCGATGATGGAACCGTCCGGCTTGGCCATCAGACCACGCATACCGGCCAGCTGACGAATCTGTGCTGCGGAACCCCGCGCACCCGAGTCGGCCATCATGTACATCGAGTTGAAGGATTCTTGCTCGACTTCGTCGCCGTGACGGTCGATGACTTTCTCTTTCGAGAGGTTGGCCATCATCGCCTTGGAGACTTCGTCGTTCGCTTTCGACCAAAGGTCGATCACTTTGTTGTACTTCTCGCCCTGGGTTACCAGGCCGGAGGCGTACTGGCTCTCGATCTCTTTCACTTCGTCGGTGGCAGCACCGATGATGCGGGCTTTTTCATCCGGGATAACGAAGTCGTTAACACCGATGGAAACGCCGGAAATGGTCGAGTAGGCAAAACCGGTGTACATCAACTGGTCAGCGAAGATCACAGTCTCTTTCAGACCAACCACGCGGTAGCACTGGTTGATCAGCTTGGAGATCGCCTTTTTCTTCATCGGCAGGTTGACGACGTCGTACGACAGCCCTTTTGGCACAACCTGGAACAACAGCGCACGGCCGACAGTGGTGTCGACGATACGAGTGTTGGTCACGCTGCCGCCATCACGGTCATTGACGGTTTCGGTGATCCGCACCTTGACCTTGGCATGCAGTGCGGCTTCGCCGGCACGGAATACACGGTCAACTTCCTGCAGATCAGCGAACACACGACCTTCGCCCTTGGCGTTGATCGCTTCACGAGTCATGTAGTACAGACCCAATACAACGTCCTGCGACGGAACGATGATTGGCTCACCGTTGGCTGGCGACAGGATGTTGTTGGTCGACATCATCAACGCACGCGCTTCCAGCTGGGCTTCCAGTGTCAGCGGTACGTGCACGGCCATTTGGTCGCCGTCGAAGTCGGCGTTGTACGCAGCACAGACCAGAGGGTGCAGCTGGATAGCCTTACCTTCGATCAGTACTGGCTCAAACGCCTGGATACCCAGACGGTGAAGGGTCGGTGCACGGTTGAGGAGCACTGGGTGTTCGCGAATCACTTCGGCGAGAACGTCCCAGACCTCTGGCAGCTCGCGCTCGACCATTTTCTTCGCGGCTTTGATGGTGGTGGCCAGGCCACGCATTTCCAACTTGCCGAAAATGAACGGTTTGAACAGCTCGAGAGCCATTTTCTTAGGCAGACCGCACTGGTGCAGACGCAGGGTCGGGCCTACGGTAATTACCGAACGACCGGAGTAGTCAACACGCTTACCGAGCAAGTTCTGACGGAAACGACCTTGCTTACCCTTGATCATGTCGGCCAGGGATTTCAGAGGACGCTTGTTGGAACCGGTGATAGCGCGACCACGACGACCGTTGTCGAGCAATGCGTCGACGGCTTCCTGCAACATACGCTTTTCGTTGCGCACGATGATGTCCGGAGCGGACAGATCCAGCAGGCGCTTCAAACGGTTGTTACGGTTGATCACTCGACGATACAGATCGTTGAGGTCGGAAGTCGCGAAACGACCGCCATCCAGCGGGACCAGTGGACGCAGATCTGGCGGCAGAACCGGCAGAACGGTCAGCACCATCCACTCTGGCAGGTTGCCGGAACCCTGGAAGGCTTCCATCAACTTCAGACGCTTGGACAGCTTCTTGATCTTGGTTTCCGAGTTGGTTTGCGGAATCTCTTCGCGCAGACGGCCAATCTCGTGTTCCAGGTCGATAGCGTGCAGCAGCTCGCGGACAGCCTCGGCACCCATGCGGGCGTCGAAGTCGTCACCGAACTCTTCCAGCGCTTCGAAATACTGCTCGTCGTTCAGCAGCTGACCTTTTTCCAGGGTGGTCATGCCCGGGTCGATAACGACGTAGCTCTCGAAGTAGAGAACGCGCTCGATATCACGCAGGGTCATGTCCATCAGCAGGCCGATACGGGACGGCAGCGATTTCAGGAACCAGATGTGGGCAACCGGCGAAGCCAGTTCGATGTGCGCCATGCGCTCACGACGAACCTTGGCCAGTGCAACTTCAACGCCGCACTTCTCGCAGATCACGCCACGATGCTTCAAGCGCTTGTACTTACCGCACAGGCACTCGTAATCCTTTACCGGGCCAAAGATCTTGGCGCAGAACAGGCCGTCACGCTCAGGCTTGAACGTACGGTAGTTGATGGTTTCCGGCTTTTTAACTTCACCGAACGACCACGAACGGATCATCTCAGGCGAGGCCAATCCGATACGGATGGCGTCGAACTCTTCGACTTGACCCTGGTTTTTCAGCAAATTCAGTAGGTCTTTCAAGGCCTTTCCTCCTGGCGGAGCAGAGAGCGGGCAATCCTGCCCCGCTCTCGATTCGCGTCACGTGTTATTCGGTTTCCAGATCGATATCGATGCCGAGGGAACGAATTTCTTTGATCAACACGTTGAAGGACTCGGGCATGCCCGGCTCCATACGGTGATCGCCGTCCACGATGTTTTTGTACATCTTGGTCCGACCGTTCACATCGTCCGACTTCACTGTGAGCATTTCTTGCAGAGTGTATGCAGCACCGTATGCTTCCAGTGCCCAGACCTCCATCTCCCCGAAACGCTGACCACCGAACTGCGCCTTACCACCCAGCGGCTGCTGGGTAACCAGGCTGTACGAACCGGTAGAACGAGCGTGCATCTTGTCGTCTACCAAGTGGTTCAGCTTCAGCATGTACATGTAGCCAACAGTAACCGGGCGCTCGAACTTGTTGCCGGTACGGCCGTCGGTCAGCTGCATCTGGCCGCTTTCTGGCAGGTCCGCCAGTTTCAGCATGGCCTTGATTTCGCTTTCCTTGGCACCGTCGAACACCGGAGTGGCCATCGGCACGCCGCCGCGCAGGTTCTTCGCCAGATCCAGGATTTCCTGATCGGAGAAGCTATCCAGATCTTCATTACGACCGCCGATTTGGTTGTAGATCTCGTCCAGGAACTTACGCAGTTCCGCAACCTTGCGCTGCTCTTCGACCATGCGGTTGATCTTCTCGCCCAGACCTTTGGCCGCAAGGCCCAGGTGGGTTTCGAGAATCTGACCAACGTTCATACGCGAAGGTACGCCCAACGGGTTGAGGACGACGTCGACCGGGGTGCCGTTGGCATCGTGCGGCATGTCTTCAACCGGCATGATCACGGAGACCACACCCTTGTTACCGTGACGACCGGCCATCTTGTCGCCCGGCTGGATGCGGCGGCGGATTGCCAGGTAAACCTTGACGATTTTCAGCACGCCTGGAGCCAGGTCATCGCCCTGCTGCAGTTTGCGCTTCTTGTCTTCGAACTTGTCGTCCAGCAGACGGCGGCGATCAACGATGTAGGCCTGGGCCTTCTCGAGCTGCTCGTTCAGAGCATCTTCAGCCATGCGCAGTTTGAACCACTGACCATGCTCAAGACCGTCGAGTACTTCGTCGGTGATTTCCTGACCTTTCTTCAGACCGGCGCCGCCTTCGGCCTTGTGGCCGACCAGAGCGGAACGCAGACGCTCGAAAGTGGCGCCTTCAACGATACGGAACTCTTCGTTCAGATCCTTACGGATCTCGTCGAGCTGGCTCTTCTCGATCGACAGGGCACGAGCGTCACGCTCCACGCCGTCGCGAGTGAAGACCTGTACGTCGATGACAGTACCCTTGGTACCGGTAGGCACACGCAGGGAAGTGTCTTTAACGTCACTGGCTTTTTCACCGAAGATTGCACGCAGCAGTTTCTCTTCCGGAGTCAGCTGGGTCTCGCCTTTCGGAGTGACCTTACCGACCAGGATGTCGCCTGCGCCAACTTCAGCACCCACATAAACGATACCGGCTTCGTCCAGCTTGTTCAGTGCAGCCTCGCCCACGTTCGGGATGTCTGCAGTGATTTCCTCTGGGCCAAGCTTGGTGTCACGGGCCACACAGGTCAGTTCCTGGATGTGGATCGTGGTGAAGCGGTCTTCCTGAACCACGCGCTCGGACAGGCAGATGGAGTCTTCGAAGTTGAAGCCGTTCCATGCCATGAACGCGATGCGCATGTTCTGACCCAGAGCCAGCTCACCCATGTCGGTGGACGGACCGTCGGCCATGATGTCGCTACGCTGAACCCGATCGCCCTTGCTCACCAGCGGACGCTGGTTGATGCAGGTGTTCTGGTTGGAGCG
Organism: Pseudomonas sp. GW456-L12; assembly: GCF_059424045.1. Classification (NCBI taxonomy): domain Bacteria; kingdom Pseudomonadati; phylum Pseudomonadota; class Gammaproteobacteria; order Pseudomonadales; family Pseudomonadaceae; genus Pseudomonas; species Pseudomonas sp. GW456-L12. The sequence goes on along the minus strand of NZ_JBWKZA010000057.1, from coordinate 6,059 downwards.
GGTGTATTTGGTCAGGTTGTAGATGTCGACACCGGCTTCGCCTGGTTCAACTTCGTCATCTGCAACACGAACCACGATACGGCTGGCGTCAACCGAGTCGATCACGCCGCCACGACGAGCCACGACGCAAACGCCGGAGTCACGGGCAACGTTACGCTCCATGCCGGTACCTACCAGCGGCTTGTCGGCACGCAGGGTTGGTACAGCCTGACGCTGCATGTTCGAACCCATCAACGCACGGTTGGCGTCGTCGTGCTCGAGGAACGGAATCAGCGACGCCGCAACCGAAACTACCTGCTTCGGCGAAACGTCCATCAAGGTGACGTCTTCCGGCGCCTTGACGGTGAATTCGTTCAAGTGACGAACAGCTACCAGCTCATCGATCAGCTGACCTTTATCGTTCATGGTCGCCGAAGCCTGGGCGATCACGTGATCGGCCTCTTCGATAGCGGACAGGAACACGATCTCGTCGGTCACCAGACCTTCTTTCACCACACGGTACGGGCTCTCGAGGAAACCGTACTGGTTGGTGCGAGCATAGGCCGCCAAGGAGTTGATCAGACCGATGTTCGGCCCTTCCGGCGTTTCAATCGGACATACACGACCATAGTGAGTCGGGTGTACGTCACGAACTTCGAAGCCTGCGCGCTCACGGGTCAGACCGCCCGGGCCGAGTGCGGAGACACGACGCTTGTGGGTGATCTCGGACAGCGGGTTGTTCTGGTCCATGAACTGGGACAGCTGGCTGGAACCGAAGAACTCTTTCACCGCCGCAGCCACAGGCTTGGCATTGATCAGGTCTTGCGGCATCAGGCCTTCGCTTTCAGCCATCGACAGACGCTCTTTGACCGCACGCTCAACACGCACCAGGCCAACGCGGAACTGGTTCTCGGCCATTTCGCCTACGCAGCGAACACGACGGTTACCCAGGTGGTCGATGTCATCGACGATGCCTTTGCCGTTACGGATGTCGACCAGTGTCTTCAGAACAGCAACGATGTCTTCCTTGCACAACACGCCCGAACCTTCGATCTCGGTACGACCGATACGACGGTTGAACTTCATCCGGCCGACCGCAGACAGGTCATAGCGCTCAGGGCTGAAGAACAGGTTGTTGAACAGGGTCTCGGCCGCATCCTTGGTTGGAGGCTCGCCAGGACGCATCATGCGATAGATCTCGACCAACGCTTCCAGCTGGTTGGTGGTGGAGTCGATCTTCAGAGTGTCGGAAACGAACGGACCGCAATCGATATCGTTGGTGTACAGCGTTTCGATACGCACGACCTGAGCCTTGGCGATCTTCGCCAGGATCTCGGTGTTCAGCTCAGTGTTGCACTCTGCCAGGATTTCGCCAGTGGCCGGATGCACGATGACCTTGGCGGTAGTACGACCCAGGACGTAGTCCAGAGGCACTTCCAGCTCTTTGATCCCGGCTTTTTCCAGCTGGTTGATGTGACGAGCGGTAATACGACGACCCTGCTCGACAATAACCTTGCCTTTGTCATCCTGAATATCGAGGACTGCAATTTCACCGCGCAGGCGCTGAGGCACCAGCTCCAGGCTCAGGCTTTCGCCGCGCACATGGAATACGTTGGTGGTGTAGAAAGCATCCAGCACTTCTTCAGTGGTGTAGCCCAGCGCACGCAGCAGTACCGATGCAGGAAGCTTGCGACGACGGTCGATACGCACGAACACGCAGTCTTTCGGGTCGAACTCGAAGTCCAACCAGGAACCGCGGTAAGGAATGATACGCGCGGAGTACAGCAGCTTACCGGAGCTGTGCGTCTTGCCACGGTCGTGGTCGAAGAATACGCCAGGGGAACGGTGCAGCTGGGAAACGATTACACGCTCGGTACCGTTGATTACGAAGGTACCGTTCTCAGTCATCAGGGGGATTTCACCCATGTAGACTTCTTGCTCTTTGATGTCCTTGATCGCTTTGTTCGACGATTCTTTGTCGAAAATGATCAGACGAACTTTTACCCGCAAAGGTACGGCGTAAGTTACACCGCGCAGCACGCATTCTTTGACATCAAATGCCGGTTCGCCCAAGCGATAACCGACATACTCCAACGCAGCATTGCCGGAGTAGCTGATGATCGGGAAAACGGATTTGAAGGCCGCATGCAGGCCCACGTCGCGGAACTGATCTTTAGTCGCTCCCGCTTGCAAGAATTCACGATACGAATCCAGCTGGATGGCCAGGAGGTACGGCACATCCATGACGTCCGGCAACTTGCTAAAGTCCTTGCGGATACGTTTTTTCTCAGTATATGAGTAAGCCATCAGCGTTCCCCAGCTTGGTCACCTGCTTATTTGGCCCCTCCCGACGGGAGCAGCCAGAAAATCGTGCAAACCCTTTGGTTTGCTCCACCGCACAGGGTGGTTACAGCACGTTAGAGACACCAACCCAGTCGGCTGCCAATAACGGAAAAAGGCCGGTGGCAAGAGCCACCAGCCATCAGCCTCAGCTTAACGCTTGGGCTGGAGACACAAAGTCGATGCTTACTTCAGCTCGACTTTAGCGCCTGCTTCTTCCAGAGCTGCTTTGGCTTTGTCAGCGGCTTCTTTAGCAACGCCTTCCAGAACCATGGCAGGAGCACCGTCAACTACAGCCTTGGCTTCTTTCAGGCCCAGACCGGTCAGTTCACGTACAGCCTTGATCACGTTAACTTTCTTCTCGCCAGCTTCGGTCAGCATGACGTTGAATTCAGTTTGCTCTTCAACAACAGCGGCGGCAGCAGCTGGACCAGCAGCGGCAACAGCAGCGGTAACGCCGAAGGTTTCTTCCATTGCTTTGATCAGCTCAACAACTTCCAGAACGGTTTTCTGGCCGATTGCTTCGATGATTTGCTCGTTAGTCAGAGACATGACTATAAATTCCTGTATTGGGGTGACAGCCTACGCAGCCATCAAATTAAACATATGATTTTGAAAGGGCTTGCAGTGCCTTAGGCAGCAGCAGCTTCTTTCTGGTCGCGAATGGCCGCCAGAGTACGAGCCAGCTTGCTGGTAGCGCCTTGGATCACGCTCATCAGCTTCGCAATAGCTTCGTCGCGAGTTGGCAGCGAAGCCAACACGTCGATCTCGTTTGCTGCGAGGTACTTGCCCTCGAACGCAGCTGCCTTGATCTCGAACTTTTCCTGACCCTTTGCGAACTCTTTGAAAATACGAGCAGCAGCGCCCGGATGTTCCTTGGAGAATGCAATCAGGGTAGGGCCGACGAACGCGTCGTTGAGCACGTCATATTGAGTGCCTTCAACAGCGCGCTTGAGCAGGGTGTTACGTACGACACGTACATACACGCCAGCTTCGCGGGCCTCTTTACGGAGTCCGGTCATAGCGCCTACTGTCACACCACGGGCATCAGCCACGACAGCGGACAGAGCGCCTTTGGCAGCCTCGTTGACTTCAGCGACGATGGCCTTCTTGTCTTCGAGTTTAATTGCCACGGGTTTAACTCCTGCTTGTTACCGTTTCATCCAACCGAGGTCGGATGTCGTTTTGGTGTCTGATTCGGTAAGGAACCGGGAGCACCATCTGCGTAGGCTTGTGGTTTAAGACTTGCGTCGCCTACGGTCTTGGATAGCCCCCGCCAGGCAGGGACCCCAATCTTTCAATTGGCGCAATCTCTTGCGCCAACCTGTGTCTTATACGTCCAGCGAGCCTTGGTCGATGACCAGACCTGGGCCCATGGTGGTGCTCAGGGTAACTCGCTTGACGTAGATACCTTTCGAGGAAGCTGGCTTGATACGCTTCAGGTCAGCGATCAGGGCTTCAACGTTTTCCTTCAGCTTGACGGCGTCGAAGCCGACCTTGCCAACGGAGGTATGGATAATGCCGTTTTTGTCGGTGCGATAACGAACCTGACCAGCCTTGGCGTTTTTAACAGCGCCAGCTACGTCTGGAGTTACGGTACCAACCTTAGGGTTAGGCATCAGACCACGTGGACCGAGGATCTGGCCCAGCTGACCTACAACGCGCATTGCATCCGGGGAAGCAATAACTACGTCATAGTTCAGGTCGCCGCCTTTCATTTCGGCAGCCAGGTCGTCCATGCCTACGCGATCAGCGCCGGCAGCCAGGGCAGCTTCAGCAGCTGGGCCTTGGGTGAACACAGCTACACGTACAGTCTTGCCAGTGCCGTGTGGCAGCACGGTAGCGCTGCGAACAACCTGGTCGGATTTACGTGGATCAACGCCCAAGTTTACAGCGACGTCAACAGACTCGCTGAACTTGACGGTCGACAGCTCGGTCAGGAGAGCAGCTGCGTCTACGAAGCTGTAGGCCTTGCCCGCTTCAATCTTGCCGGCGATAGCCTTTTGGCGCTTGGTCAGCTTAGCCATTACACACCCTCCACGTTAAGGCCCATGCTACGAGCAGAACCGGCGATAGTACGCACGGCTGCATCCATATCAGCTGCAGTCAGATCCGCGTTTTTGGTTTTCGCGATTTCTTCCAGCTGAGCACGGGTAACGGTGCCAACCTTAACGGTGTTCGGACGAGCGGAACCGCTGGTCAGGCCAGCAGCTTTCTTCAGCAGAACCGAAGCAGGGGTGCTCTTAGTTTCGAAAGTGAAGCTGCGGTCACTGTAAACAGTGATGATCACAGGAGTCGGCAGACCTGGCTCAAGACCCTGGGTACGGGCGTTGAAGGCCTTGCAGAATTCCATGATGTTCACGCCGTGCTGACCCAGTGCTGGACCGACGGGTGGACTTGGGTTGGCCTGTGCGGCCTTCACTTGCAGCTTGATGTAAGCAGTAATCTTCTTAGCCATGAGGCACTCCAATTACGGGTTCAAACGCCTGGAAAGGCTCCCCGGTTACTTGCGCGTTTATCCCAGTGACGACAAAACCCCACAGCCTTGGGCTGCGGGGTATGGGATTCTCGTTCAGCTATGCCTTTTCGACCTGACTGAACTCCAGCTCTACCGGAGTAGAGCGACCGAAAATGAGCACAGCCACTTGGATCCGGCTCTTTTCGTAGTTAACTTCTTCGACGGTGCCGTTAAAGTCAGCGAACGGACCATCGGTAACACGAACAACCTCACCCGGCTCGAACAGAGTCTTAGGCTTAGGCTTGTCACTACCATCAGCAACACGACGCAGAATGGCTTCTGCCTCTTTGTCCGTGATTGGCGCAGGCTTGTCGGCAGTACCACCGATAAAACCCATCACCCGAGGAGTATCCTTGACCAAGTGCCAAGTACCCTCATTCATATCCATCTGAACCAGCACATAACCTGGGAAGAACTTGCGCTCGCTTTTGCGTTTCTGGCCATTACGCATCTCAACCACTTCTTCAGTGGGAACCAGAATTTCACCAAAGCCATCTTCCATGCCAGCCAGCTTTACGCGCTCGATCAACGAACGCATTACATGCTTCTCGTAACCCGAGTAAGCATGCACAACGTACCAACGCTTAGCCACGGGACACCCTTAGCCAACAATCAAGGAAACGAGCCAGCCGAGCAGGGAGTCAAGCCCCCACAACAGCAACGCCATAACCAGAACAACAGCCACTACGATCAACGTGGTCTGCGTGGTTTCTTGGCGAGTTGGCCATACGACTTTACGAATCTCGGTGCGAGCTTCCTTAACCAGTACAAAGAAAGACTTGCCCTTGGCAGTCTGCAGGCCTACAAAGGCAGCTACAGCAGCGATAGCAAGCAAAGCGAGTACGCGGTACAGGATCGGCGAAGCGGAGTAATACTGATTACCGACAACGCCAACGACCACCAAAGCAACTACTACAAGCCACTTGAGCAGGTCGAAGCGAGAGCCTTGAGCTTCAGCTTTAGGAGTCATCTATGAAGATCCTGTGAAAAGAAAGCCAGAAACACCGAGTGAATCTGGCAGGTCAGGAGGGAATCGAACCCCCAACCTACGGTTTTGGAGACCGTCGCTCTGCCAATTGAGCTACTGACCTAAAAACAAAATCAGGCCGACCATTATGCCGGCCCGATGAAGATATATCAAGAACTTACTCGATGACTTTGGCTACGACGCCAGCGCCGACGGTACGACCGCCTTCACGGATAGCGAAACGCAGACCATCTT
>NZ_JBWKZA010000056.1:0-17848 GCF_059424045.1 Pseudomonas sp. GW456-L12 | reverse complement strand
CCCCCTCATCGGCCAACCCCGCGACGCCCCCGCCGGGCAACTAAACTGACTCATCTACCGACCAGCAATCGCTTGCTCCGGGCGTCCCGGAACCCGCGCGCAGCCTCGCCTGCCGCCACGGGTTCGACGCCCAGGCCCGATGGCCAGCCTCACCTGCCTGAACGGTAGGCACGCACCCCGTCCCCCGCGGGAGGCGCGCGTCAGCTCTTCAGAACACGGGCCGGCCCTGCCAGGCCCGCTCATGCGGCAGCGCCGGGACATGGCCTCCCCGCGCACGCCGCGTATCTCCATCCGGCCACTGCCGGGCCGTCGGCGGCAGTGACCCTCACAGCGGAGGACCAGGCCATGGACGAAGCCAAGCTCAACGATTTCATGGGCAAGCTGGTGTCAGACATGGGCGGCGCGGCGATGCTCGCCAATATGATTGTCGGCGAAGAACTGGGCCTGTACCGGGCCATGGCCGACAGTCGTTTCGTCAGCCCCGAGGCGCTGGCCGCCAAGACCGGCTGCAACGCGCGGCTGCTGCGCGAATGGCTGAGCGCCCATGCCGCGTCCGGCTACATGGAACACCAGGGCGGCCAGTTCCGCCTGCCGGAAGAACAAGCCCTGGCGCTAGCCATCGAGGACTCGCCGGTGTACGTGGCCGGTGGCGCCGTGGTGGTCTCTGCGCTGTTTCACGACAAGGACAAACTGCTGGCGGCGATGCGCGGCGACGGCGCCCTGGCCTGGGGTGATCACCACCCCTGCATGTTCAGCGGCACCGAGCGCTTCTTCCGCCCCGGCTATCGGGCGCACCTGGTGGCCGAGTGGCTGCCGGCCCTGGACGGCGCGGTGGAAAAACTCCAGGCCGGGGCCAAGGTGGCCGACATCGGCTGCGGCCATGGCGCCTCGACGGTGATCATGGCCCAGGCCTTCCCCGCCTCGCGGTTTTTCGGCTTCGACTACCACCAGCCCTCCATCGCCACCGCGACGCAACGGGCCGAGGAAGCCGGGGTGACCGGCCGCGTGCAGTTCTCCCAGGCCAGCGCCAAGACCTACCCCGGCAACGACTACGACCTGATCTGCTTCTTCGACTGCCTGCACGACATGGGCGACCCGGTGGGCGCCGCGCAACATGCCTTCCAGGCGCTGAAAGACGACGGCAGCGTGCTGCTGGTCGAGCCGTTCGCCAACGATAAACTGGACCAGAACATCACCCCGGTCGGCCGGCTGTTCTATGCCGCCTCGACCTTTATCTGCACGCCCAACTCGCTGTCCCAGGAAGTCGGCCTGGGGCTCGGTGCCCAGGCCGGCGAAGCGCGCCTGCGCCAGGTCTTCAGCGAAGCCGGCTTCAGCCAGTTCCGCCGGGCCGCAGAGACGCCGTTCAACCTGATTCTCGAGGCACGTAAATAAAGGGGTTGGCGGCCGACGCGGTCTTGTGGAAGCCAGCGGGCGGCGATCCGACTTGCCGGCGATCGGGGCGCCGCGGTGGCTCAGGGACGGCGCCATCGCGGGCAAGCCTCGCTCCTACGGGGACACGCAGGTGCCGCATGCCAATGAAAAAACGGCACTCGGGGAAATCCCGGGTGCCGTGCCTGTCTTACGCCGCCGGCAGATCCACCAGCACCACCGCCTGTTGCCCTACGCACAACAGCCGGCCGCCATGATGGGCCACATACTCCCGGGCCTCGTCCGGCGACGAGAACCAGCAGTTGAGATGGCCCGCCTGGCGGTAGACCAGTTCAAAATGCTGCAACTGCTCGGGCGCCAGCTCGTCGAGGACCTGACGATAGGTCTCCCAATGGGCAAAACCGGCCTCACTGGCCAGGGTGCGCAACAGGTGTTTGCGCTGCACCTTGTCGCGCTGCCGATACAACTCGGGCAACGATAGGCCAGGCAAACTGTTGCTCGCCAGCAAGCGCCGCAGGATCGGCAAGGCGCCGGCCAGCGAACCGCTGGTTGCAGTGCGATGCAGGCGTTTGGCTTCGCGCAGTACCAGGCTGGCGGCCTGACTGGCGGGTGAACGGGAAACGGATTTGTTGATAGGCATACCAACTCCAAGAGAATCGGCCTGCTCGCTATTGGCCCGGAGGGGGTATGCAAGCGTGGTGCTTGCGGGAATTGAAGGTGCTTGCGCTTTCGCGAGGTGGGCGCCCAGGAAGCCCGGCCGCCATACTAACCAATCCATCCCGGGCTGCCCATCCCTGCTTCAGGTCTTCCAGCCCTGCTGTTTCTCCAGCAGGAAATCGATAAAGGCGCGCAGGCGCAACGGCACGTGCCGGTTGTGGGGATACAGCAGGCTGAAGGGCCGCGAACGGCCGCCGTAAGGCTGCAGCACCTCCACCAGGGAACCCTCGGCCAGCTCGCGCTCGACCATGAAACGGTAGGTCTGGAACAGGCCGGCGCCGTATTTGGCCAAGGTCACGCCCCCCTGTAGGTCTTCCGAACACACGTAGGCCCCCTCGGCGAGCACTTCGCAGGGGCCGTCGACGCCGTTGAACAGCCAGGCGATGCGCCGGCCGCTGCTGGGCAGCTCGAACTGGATGCACTCGTGCTGCGCCAGGTCGTCGAGCCGCTGCGGGGTACCGGCCCGCGCCAGGTAATCCGGGGCGGCGAACACCACCAGTTCGGCGTCCTCCAGCAACCGCGCGACCAACCCGGAATCCGGCTGCGCGCGCACCCGGATCGCCATGTCGTAGCCCCCTTCGACGAAGTCGATATTGCGGTTGCTCAGGTTGACCTCCACCCGCATCTGCGGGTAGCGCCGGCGAAACTCCGGCAGCAGCGGCAGGATCCGCAGATGGCCGTAGGTGGTCGGCAGGCTGATGCGCAAGGTGCCGGAAGGCGCCAACTGCTGCCCGGTCAACTGGCGCTCGGCCTCGAGCATCTGGTTCAGCGCGCTGCGGCATTGCTGGTGATAGTCACGCCCGCCGTCGGTCAGGCGGATGCTGCGAGTGGTGCGCACGAACAGGCGGACGCCGAGCCGTTCTTCCAGGCGCGACACCGAGCGGCTGACCGCCGCCGGCGTGACCCCGGCCGCCAACGCCGCGCCGGTAAAGCTGCCGATCTCCGCCGCCATGCAGAACAGCTCGATGCTGCCCAGCAGCACATCGTCGAATTGCCGACTCATTGATTACACCATGTATCAAGTGAAGTACCTGAAGCGCTGTTTATCAGCATTCGGCACACAAATATAGTTCTGCCCAACAGCGCTGGAACCCCTCTCACCGCAGAACAGGACTATCCCCATGAGCCACACCCTGAACCACAACAGCACCGTCATCATCACCGGCGCCTCCAGCGGCATCGGCCTCGGCCTGGCCCAGGCCTACCTGGCCCGCGGCTACAACGTGGTCGGCAATGCCCGCTCGGCACAGCGGCTGGCCGCGGCGGCCGAAACCCTGGGCCACAGCGAGGGTTTTCTTGGGGTCGCGGGCGACATTGCCGACCCGGCCACCGCCACGCAGTTGGTCGAACGCGCCATCGACCGTTTCGGCCAGGTCGATGTGCTGGTCAACAACGCCGGCTTCTTCCTGCCCAAGGCGTTTATCGACTACAGCCCCGAGGAGCTGGACAGCCTGCTGGAGACCAACCTCAAGGGTGTGGTCTACGCCTCCCAGGCCGCCGCGCGGCACATGATCGAACGGCGCCGGGGCCACATCATCAACATCAGCGCCAGCGTCGCGCTGCAACCGAACCTGGCGGTCCCGGCGGCGTTACCGGTGCTGATCAAGGGCGGCGTGAACCAGATGACCCGCGCCCTGGCCCTGGAGCTGTCGCCGTTCAATATCCAGGTCAACGCAGTGGCCCCGGGGATCATCGACACGCCGATGCACGACCCGGCGCACCGTGCCTTCCTCGACGGCCTGCAACCGGCCGGACGGGTCGGACGCATCGAGGAAATCGCCGACGCGGTGCTCTACCTGTCCGGCGCCGGCTTCACCACCGGCGTGGTGCTGCCGGTGGACGGCGGCATGAGCAGCGGCAAATGGTAAATCCGGCGGGAGGCCGGTGTACCTCCCGTCCCTTGCAACCCCCATCTTTTCCTTAGGAGTAATGCCATGCCTTTCGTCAACGTCCGCATCACCCGTGACGGCGTGACCCGCGAACAGAAAGCCCAGGTGATCCGCGAGATCACCGAAACCCTGCAACGGGTGCTGAACAAGGCCCCGGAACTGACCCACATCGTCATCGAGGAAGTCGACACCGACAACTGGGGCTACGCCGGAATGACCACCACCGAATACCGCCAGCGAACGGCGCAATGAAAAAAGGGCGGGCCAGCATCGGGTCCGCCCTTTGTTCCTGGCGTTGAATCGATCCGTGACCTGCCGGTACGCCGCGACGCCCGCATCCTCAAGCCCTGCGCCGAGCCCTATACTGTCGCCCTTCCAGACCCGGAGCAGACCACATGGACGTCGTTCTCGAATGCTCGCTCACCGAACAGATCCTTGCCTCTTTCGCCACGGTGATCGGCAAGGACCTGCCCGGCTATCGCAATCATGTGTATCGCGTGCTGAGCTTCTACACCGCGCTCAATCCGCAGGACCGGCCGCTGTCCTCCGCGGTGCAGATCGCCGCGGCCTTTCATGACCTGGGTATCTGGACCCACGGCACTCTCGACTACCTGGCGCCGTCGATCCAACTGGCCCGGGCCTTTCTGGCCGAGCGCGGCGAGTCACAGCTGGCTGAGCAAGTCAGCGCGCTGATCGAGCAGCATCACAAACTGCGCCCTTATCGCCAGGCCCACGCCGCGAGCGTCGAAGCGTTCCGGCAGGCCGACACGATCGACGTCTCCCTGGGCTTGCTCAACTTCGGCCTGCCCCGCCCGTTTATCCGCGAGGTGCAGGCACGCTACCCCGACCAGGGGTTTCACTGGATGCTGGCACGCGCTTCGGCCCGGCAGTTGCTGCGTACGCCGCTGCGGCCGCTGCCGATGTTTCGCTGGTAACGCCTCAGGCATTGAGCAGCATCGTGAACCCGCCATAAATCATGCGCTGGCCGTCGAACGGCATCGGGCAGACGTCGGGCTTGAGCCGCGGGTCTTCCATGGCTCTTTGCATGCCCGCGTCGCGGACTTCGCGGGACGGCCAGATGATCCAGCTGAACACCACCGTCTCGTCCGCCTTGAGCTTGACCGCCATGGGGAACGAGGTCAGCTTGCCCTCGGGCACGTCGTCGCCCCAGCAATCGACCACGCTCAAGGCGCCGAACCCCTTGAACACCTTCGCCGCGACCTGCGCATGCTGCTTGAAGGCCTCGCGGTTGGCGGTGGGTACCGCCAGTACACAACCATCGACATAAGACATGATCCTGCTCCTGCTGATTGGGGTTGAACATCGGATCCCGACCTTGCTGTCGGTCACTCTGGGAACTGGTCGATCCGCATCGCCGACAATCGACAAGTCGGCGCGAAAAAATCTGAATCGACCGACCGACGGGCTTCATGGCTCCGGCTGCCAACCGGTTTGCGGGGCGCTCAGGCCCGGCGTCGCGGGCGGATGCACAGTGCCCGGCACCGTCTCCAGCGGGGGCTCCGGTACCGCGCTTTGGCCCAGTTCGCCCTCGATATGCCCGGCCAGGTAATACACCCCGGCCATCACCCCGTTGCCGGTGTTGTTCAACAGCTTGAACCAGGCTTGGTCGAACGCCTTGCCCAGGCTCTGGCGAATCTGCGCCTCGGTCTCGGCCCGGTCGCTCTCATGGGCAATCGCGCGAAACCCCGCGGCGCCCAGGGAGATCACCGCGCCGGCGACCTTGCCGGCCACCGCCGACGCGGCGCCGGCAATGCCACGGCCGGCCATCTGCGCTTCGAATTTTTCGCTGGCCTGCCTGGCCACCGAGACAATCCCGGCCTCGGACGACACCTCGCCGGTGCCCGCCGGCGCGCTATGGATCTGCTGGTACAGCGCCGAGTAGGCCGGCAGCGTAGTCAGGGGCTTGGCATGCAACACCTGATACAACGACGCATCGCGCGCCGGCGGCGGCCCCAGGCGAATCGCCTGGATGCCATTGAGCCGTTGATCGAGCTGCTTGGCCGGCAACCGATAACGCTGGGCGATAACCTGCACCTGCTTGTCCAGCAGCTCGATATAGAACTCCGTGGCCTGGTTGAGAATCGCATCCGGGTCGATCTCCACCGCCACCGGTGCCAGCACCTGTTCCTGATACTGCTCCTTGAGGTACTCCGCCAGCCGCGTCGCCGCCGCGTCCTGCTCGTCGCCGGCGGTGAGGCTGTACCAACTGACTTTCATGGCCATCCATTCCTGGGTCCAGTAACTGCTGAACCAGGGGATAAAGGTTTCCTCGGTAACGGCATAGACCCGCACCCGCCAGTGCTCCATGGAGCCGCGGGCAAAGACCTTGACCTGGATCACCGCCTGCTGCGAAGCCTCGGCGATCTCCCGGTCCACCTGGCGCCAGGTGCTGGCCGGCACCACCACCGGCGCCACCGCCTCGCGGACACGCTGGGTCGCGGCGCATCCGGCCAGCACCAGCAGCATCACGACGATCAGCGCACGCAAGTACAAGATGGCAACCCTCGCACAGCGTCGACCACGGCCACCCGCTCACGACGGGGCAGGCTTCAACCGGATACCACACGACCATGCCTGGATTGAGTATAGGTGCTGGGGTTTGCGCCCCAGGCTCAAGAAAGGGTTCGCGACGGCGTATCCGACCAGTCGCTTACCCGCGATGGCGTCCGGCCTGATACACCGCGGCGCCTCGATCGCCGGCAAGCCTGGCTCCTACAAAAGCAGGTCAGTCGTGGTCAGCGTGGACCGCCACCGCCGGGACCTCCGCCAAAACCGCCATGCGGGCCACCGCCACCGCCGCCATGCCCGCCACCGCCGCCGCCCGGCGGGAAGAACATCCAGCAGCCCGACAGGGACGACAACAAGGCGATCACTACCGCCACTTTTGCAACTCGACTCAATATCATCGCTTCACTCTCTTTCAGGACGAGAACCACAAGTTTCTCGTCGTTTCAGACAGTGCCCGCGCGACATTGAGCACCGCGCAAAGGTAAAGAATGGGTAAGGGTTGTATCGAAAAACCCATAGTTTTCCAAGGACTTGCGCGTTCATTTCAGCAGCAGCGAACGGCACCCCCGCAGCCCCTGGCCTTGCCGGAGGTGATTGACCTGTGCAAGGTTTTCGATACATGGCCAGTGCCGCCGCACTGTCAATTACGCGCCTGTGCCTCCCCCGCCACCGGTAGCCCCTGCGGACGACGCAGGGTCAGCACGCCATGGACCACCAGGCCAAACAGCAGCCCCCAGAAGGCCGCCGACAAACCGAACAGCGACATGCCCGACGCCGTCACCAGGAAGGTGATCAACGCCGCCTCGCGATCCCGCGGTACGGTCATGGCGCTGCTCAGGGCGAGCCCGGCCAGGGCCGCCTGGAAGATGATCACCAGCGGCCCGGCATAGGAAATCAGCGTGGCGATAAACCCGGCCACCAGCGCCGACAATGAGAATTCCTCGATCAACGGCTGCATGCAAGCCCCGAAGCCCTGAGGCATGGCATGACTGAACCACCGGTGCCGGCACCTGGGCGCCCGCACCGGTCATGGCCCCAGCTACAGGGACGGCGCGCTGGCCTGGCTGACCGGCAGCGCCTTGGCGGGCCGCGGGTAGACGAAGCACATCGCCAGCGCCGCCACCGCCCCCGGAATGGCAAAGGCCATGAAGTTATAGTGCAGCGGCAGCTCGATGCTCACCAAGGCACCGCCCAGCAGCGGCCCGACAATGGCCCCGCTGCGGCCGATCCCCGAGGCCCAGCCAATGCCGGTGGAGCGGATCGTCACCGGATAGAACTGGGCGACACAGGCGAAGGCCAGGATCTGCGTGCCGATGGTGGTGGCCCCGGCAATCGCGATCAGGGCGTACAGCAACCCGTGCGGGCTCTTGAAGCCGAGCAGGCTGATGGACACCGCGGCCACGATAAAAAACGCCACCAGGACCTTTTGCAGCTTCAGGCGATCGCCGATCCAGCCGCCGCCCACGGCGCCGAAAATCGCCCCGAGGTTCAGCACCAGCAGGAACATCAGGCTCGAGCCCAGGCTGTAACCGGCGCTGGCCATCAGCTTGGGCAGCCAGGAGTTGAGCGCGTAGACCATCAGCAGGCAGCAGAAGAACACCACCCAGAGCATCAGGGTGCCCAGCGCCCGGCCTTCGCGGAACAGCTGCACCACCGGCGCGCCGGCGGTCTTGAGGTTGGCCTTGACGAACGAGTCGCCGGGTTGCGCGACGAAGCCCGGCTCGACCCATTGCAGCACCTGGCGCGCTTCGTCGTCCCGGCCCTGGCGCAGCAGGAAGCCCAGGGATTCGGGCAGGAACCTGAGAATCAGCGGCAGCAGCAACAACGGAATCGCCGCCACATAGAACACCGCCTGCCAGCCGAAATTCGGCAGCAGCACGATGCCCAGGCCGGCGGACAGCGTACCGCCCACCGAGTAGCCGCTGAGCATGATCGCCACCAGGGTGCTGCGGATTTTCTTCGGCGCGTATTCGTTCATCAGCGCCACCACGTTGGGCATCACCCCGCCGATGCCGAGGCCGGCGATAAAGCGGCAGATGCCGAACTGGGTGGGCGTGGTGGTGAAGCCGTTGAGCAGGGTGAAACCGCTGAACAGCACCACGCAGATGGCGATGACTTTCTTGCAGCCGATGCGCTCCGACAGCGTGCCGAAAAACAGCGCGCCGAACATCATGCCGAACAGCGCATAACTGCCCAGCGCCCCGGCCTGCAGCGGGCTCAGGCCCCACTCCTGCATCAGCACCGGCAGCACCACGCCGTAGATCACCAGGTCGTAGCCGTCGAAGATGATGATCAGCGCGCACCAGAACAGCACGCGCCAGTGAAAGGCATTGAAGCGTGCCCCGTCGATCAATTGGTTGCTGTCTATGTTTCGCATGGCATCTGACTCTTGTTGTTGTTTTATGAGAAACCGGATGTGCGTTTGCGCAGCTTTTCTGTAGGAGCGAAGCTTGCTCGCGATGGCGTCCGGCCTGACACACCGCAGCGCTCCGATCGCGGGCAAGCCTCGCTCCTACGGTCAGGGTGCAATTTTCAATGACGCCTGACACTTCAGCCCTGGTCGCCACCGCCTACCGGCATGACCAGGCCGGTGATGTAGGACGCCTCGTCGGAGGCCAGGAACAGGATCGCCGCGGCCTGCTCGTCGATGGTGCCGTAGCGTTTCATCAGGGTGCTGTCGACGGTCTGGTCGACGATCTGCCGGTACCAGACCTGCTCCTCGGCGCTCTGCTCGGCGCTGTTGCGCGGAATGCGCCGTGGCGGCGCTTCGGTGCCGCCGGGGGCCGTGGCGTTGACCCGCACCCCGCGCCCGGCGGTCTCGAACGCCAGGCAGGCGGTCAGGGCATTCACCCCGCCCTTGGCCGCGCCATAGGGCACGCGGTTGATGCTGCGGGTGGCGATGGACGACACATTGACGATGGCGCCGCTGCCCTGCTCCAGCATGTACGGCAGCGCCGCGTGGCAGCACCACAAGGTGGGAAACAGCGAACGACGCACTTCGGCTTCGATCTGCTGCTCTGCATAGTGCTCGAACGGCTTGGCCCAGATGGTGCCGCCGACGTTGTTGACCAGCACGTCGATACGCCCGAAACGCTCGACGGCCGCGGCCATCGCCCGGCTGCATTCGGCGTACTGTTCAAGGTCGGCGGTCAGCGCCAGCACCTCGAACCTGGGGGCCAGCTCGGCCTGCAACTCGAACACCAGCTCGGAGCGATCCACCAGCACCAGCCGCGCCCCCTCCTCGGCCAGGCGCTCGGCGACCCGCCGGCCAATGCCCTGCGCCGCCCCGGTGACCAGGGCGACTTTTTCCTCGAATCTGCTCATCTCAAAACCTCATGCCAATGTACCGACGCACCACCACCCTTCATCTGTAGGAGCGAGGCTTGCCCGCGATCAGCCGACAGGCTGAAAGGTCAGCGTTGCCCCACTATCGCCATCGCGGGCAAGCCTCGCTCCTACATAGGGCGCGGGGGCTGTCAGGCCGCGCTGGCGGCGAATTTTTCGTAGTAGAAATTGGCCGGGGCGATGCCCTGCTCGCGAATGAACTGGCTCACCGCCTCGACCATCGGCGGCGGGCCGCACAGGTACACATCCACATCGCCGTCGTTCAGGTGCCTGGGCTCGATATGCTGGGTCACGTAGCCCTTGAGCGGGTGGCGACTCTCGGGGTTGGCCACGCAGGCGCTGAAGCTGAAGTTGGGAATGCGCGCGGCGAAGGCTTCCAGGCGATCCATTTCCACCAGGTCGAAATCGTTGGTCACCCCGTAGATCAGGTGCAGCGGATGCCCGCTGCCCTGCTCGGCGATCTTCTCCAGCATCGCGGTGAACGGCGCCAGCCCGGTGCCCCCGGCCAGCAGCAACAGCGGCCGGCGAATATCGCGCAGGTAGAAGCTGCCCAGGGGCCCGGCCAGGCTCATGGGGTCGCCGGCTTTCGCCAGGCCGGTGAGGAAGCTGCTCATCAGGCCGCCCGGCACGTTGCGGATCAGGAAGCTGACCTCGCCGTCGCGCTGCAGCGAGCTGAAGGAATAGGCGCGAGTCTGCTCGCTGCCGGGCACGCCGAGGTTGACGTATTGCCCCGGCAGAAACGCCAGCTTGCTCAGGGCCTCGCCCTTGATCGACAGGGCGATGGTGCTGTCGGACAGCTGGCGCACCGCGCTGATGGTGGCGTCGAAGGTGGCCTGGGCCGTGCGGCAAACCTGCGACGAAGCCGGCACCCGCACCACGCAGTCGCTCAAGGCGCGCATCTGGCAGGTCAGCACGAAGCCCTGCTCGGCTTCAGCCGCGGTCAGCGCGTCGTCGATGTATTCCTCGCCCAGGTCGTAGCGCCCGGCTTCGGCGAAACACTTGCAGGTGCCGCAGGCGCCGTCGCGACAGTCCAGGGGGATATTGATGCCCTGGCGGTAGGCGGCATCGGCCACGGTTTCGCCGGCGTTGGCGGCGACGAAGCGGGTCACCCCGTCTTCGAAATTGAGTGCGATGTGATGAGTCATGGCGGTCGCCTCAGAGGTGGTAGACATCGACGACCTGACGAACGTAATCGTTCTTCAGGATGACTTTCTTGGCCAGGATCCGCGGGGTCTCGCCGCGCACATCGAGGGTGTAGAAGCTGGTGCCGAAGTAGCTGTCGACGGTCTTGTAGCGAAAGCTCAGGGTGTGCCAGTTGAAGCGCACCTTGCACAGGCCGTCGGCCTGCTCCAGCAGCTCGATGTTGCTCAGGTTGTGCGAGGTGCGGGTGTCGGGAATGCTCGCGCTGGAGCGCTCGGTCTTGATCCGGAACACCCGGTCTTCCAGGCCGCAGCGGCTGCCGTACCAGATCAGCGAGATTTCCCGCTGCGGGTCTTCGGTGAGTTCGTCGTTGTCGTCCCAGGACGGCATCCAGAAGGTCGCGTCGGCGGCATAGAGTTCCAGCCAGCTGTCCCAGTCCTTGTCGTCCAGGTAGCGCGCTTCGCGGTAGAGAAAATCGCGCACGGTGTCATGGGAAATGCTCATCACACAGCCTCCACGGCAATGGTTCGCGCGGCTTCGGCGGCCACCGCCTCGAGCATGGTTTGCTGCCAGTACTTGTGCTGCATCACGAACAGGCCTTCGTCTTCGGTACGCACGCCGCTGAGGATCGGTTGCAGGTCGATTTCCCGGGCCGCGTCGTCCGCGCCCTCGACCCAGTGTTCGGCACCGCGGGACATGTCGTTCCAGGCGCTGTTGCAGCCCTGATAGCCCATCTGGCAGGAACGGAATTCCTCCAGGTCGTCCGGGGTGGCCATGCCGCTGACGTTGAAGAAGTCCTCGTACTGGCGGATGCGCATGGCCCGGGCTTCGTCGCTTTCGCCCCTGGGCGCGATGCAGTAGATGGTGATCTCGGTGCGGTCCACCGAGATCGGCCGGGCGATGCGGATCTGCGAGCTGAATTGGTCCATCAGGTAGACGTTGGGGTACAGGCACAGGTTGCGCGAGTTCTCGATCATCCAGTCGGCGCGAGCCTGGCCGAAGTCCCGGGCCAGCTCATCGCGACGCTCGTAGAGCGGGCGGTCCTCGGGGTTGGACCAGCGGGTCCAGAGCAGCATGTGGCCCTTGTCGAAGGAATAGAAACCGCCGCCCTGCTTGGCCCAGCTGCCGGCGCTCATGGTCTTGATCTCTTCCCCGGCTTCGCGCTGCTTGCGCTGGCTCTGGGTGGCCGCGTAGTTCCAGTGCACCGAGCTTACGTGGTAGCCGTCGGCACCGTTTTCCGCGGTGAGTTTCCAGTTGCCTTCGTAGATGTAGCTCGAGGAACCGCGCAGCACTTCCAGGCCGTCGGCGGACTGGTCGACGATCATGTCGATGATCTTCGCCGACTCGCCCAGGTGCTCCACCAGGGGCAGTACGTCGGGGTTGAGACTGCCGAACAGGAAGCCGCGATAGGACTCGAAGCGCGCGACCCTGGTCAGGTCGTGGGAACCTTCGCAGTTGAAGCTCGACGGGTAGCCCGCGGCGGCCGGGTCCTTGACCTTGAGCAGCTTGCCGGAGTTGTTGAAGGTCCAGCCGTGGAACGGGCAGGTGTAGGACGACTTGTTGCCGGTCTTGTGCCGGCAGAGCATGGCGCCACGGTGGCTGCAGGCATTGAGGAAGGCATTGAGTTCGCCGTCCTTGTTGCGCGCGATGAACACCGACTGCCGGCCCATGGTGGTGGTGTAGTAGTCGTTGTTGTTGGGGATCTGGCTCTCGTGGGCGAGGTACAGCCAGTTGCCCTCGAAGATGTGCTGCATTTCCAGGTCGAACAACCGGGGGTCGGTGAACATCTCCCGCTTGCAGCGGTAGACGCCCCGGTCACGGTCTTCTTCAAGCAGGGAGTGAAGGTATTCGGGTCGCAGGGTCATGGCCGCCGCCTCCATTGTTTTTATTCAGGCAAGGCTCATGCTAGGGCGGGGTGTGCGGGGGCAATATCCGTTGCGTGCAGACCACTATCCGTTTTCTGCAGAGTTTTGTAGGGCAAGTCCTACAGCCGTATGAAGAATCAGGAATGACGCGGCGGGCACGGCTTCTGTAGGAGCGAAGCTTGCTCGCGATGGCGTCGGATCAGACGCCTGCGCGTCGTTCGCCATCGCCGGCAATCGAACGTCGACCGGCCGTTCCTACAGAAGCATGGGCGGGTCAATGCCGGCGTCTGAGGGTGTCGGAAGGCAGTTCGCCGAACTGTTTGCGGTAGCTTTCCGAGAAGCGTCCCAGGTGCAGGAAACCGAAGTCCATGGCCAGTTCGGTGATGTTGCGCACGTTACAGCCGGGGTCGCGCAGGCAGGCGTGGATCCGCTCGAGTTTCTTCTGGCGGATGTAGCGCATGGGCGTGGTGCGGGCGTTGCGCTCGAACAGCGCATACAGCGAACGCAGGCTCATCTGCGCCTGTTGCGCCAGCTCTTCGCAGCCGATGTCCTGCTTGAGGTTGCGCTCGATGTAGTCGGCGATGGCCTCGAAGGTCGCCGACGACGAGCCCAGGCCCACCCGCCGGATGTTGGTCTTCATCAGGCTGAGCATCTTGCTCGCGACGATCTGCGCGTAATGCTCCTGCACCCGGGGGATGCATTCGGCGGCTTCGGCCTCGCGGCAGACCACGTTCAGCAGGTTGATAAAACCTTCCAGCTCATCCAGCTGGTAGCGGTTGCCCACAAAGCGCACGCCCTGCCCCGGATACAGCCAGCGCTGCTCATCGCACACCGACTCCAGCAGGCGGGTGGGCACCTTGATGATGAATTTCTCGCAATCGTCGGAGTAGGTCAGGTCCACCGGATCGTCAGGGTTGATCAGCAGTAGCTCGCCGGGGGCGAAGTAATGCTCCTGGCGATGGCCGCGCCACAGGCAGTGGCCGCGCAGCAACACTTGCAGGTGGTAGATGGTTTCCAGCGCCGGCGAGGTGACGCGCACGCTGCCGCCGTAGCTGATCGAGCACAGGTCGAGGCTGGCGAACTGCCGATGATTGAGGCTGGCCTGGGGGCTGCCGGCCTTGGGCAAACGGATGCAGTGGCTGCCCACATGCTGGTTGACATAGCCGGACACAGCGTAGGGATCGGCCTGGGCGAATACCCGGCTGCGCTCACTCAACAGACGCGTTTCCATAAGCGGGTCACTCCCCGTTTTTGTTATTGGGGTTCTTATTAATGGGACTGTTATTGCCGGGCGGTGATCGTTCGCCACCGCTGGCCCATCACGCAAGACTTCGACCACGGCTCACAACGGCAAAAACCACGGGATCACTCACGTTATCCCGTGGCCCCGAATCGGGATCTGCCGCGCTGTCAGTCCTCCAGCGCTCGCACCCGCTCCAGGCGTTGCTGCTCCTCGGGCTGGGCCGACGACTGCAGGGTGAAGTCGAAGTCGATCTCGGCGAAACGCCCGCTGACCCCGTATTGCGCCGCACGCTGCTGATCGTCGCTGAAGGTAATCTTGGCGATCAGTTCGTCACGGGTGGCGTAGGCGAAATCGTCGTGCAGGTATTCGTCGCCATCGAGGTTGATCTGGGTGGTCAGGTGACGGTGGTCATCGGCCGAGATGAAGAAGTGGATATGCGCCGGACGCTGGCCGTGGCGGCCCAGCTGGTCGAGCAACTGCTGGGTCGGACCGTCCGGTGGGCAGCCGTAGCCCGAAGGCACGATGCTGCGGAAACGGTAGCGGCCTTCGGCATCGGTGACGATGCGTCGACGCAGGTTGAACTCGGACTGGGTGGTGTCGAAGTAGGAATAGGTGCCGCCGGTGTTGGCGTGCCAGACATCGACTATGGCCCCGGCCAACGGTTCGCCGGCGGTGTTGCGCACCTGGCCCTGCATGAACAGCACCACGCCCGGATCGACGCCATCGTCGAGGCGCGCTTCACCCTGGCTCAGCGGCGCGCCGGCCACGTACAGCGGGCCTTCGATGGTACGCGGGGTGCCGCCGGTCTTGCCGGCCTGTTCGTCGGCGGCGTCCATCAGCAGGTCCAGGTAGTGCTCCAGGCCCAGTCCGGCCACCAGCAGCCCGGCTTCCTGGCGCGCGCCGAGCACGTTGAGGTAGTTGACCGCCTTCCAGAATTCTTCCGGGGTCACATCGAGGTCTTCGATGATGTTCACCGTGTCACGCAGGATGCGGTACACCAGGGCCTTAGTGCGTGGGTTGCCCTGATCGTTGAACTGGCCGCTGACTTCTTCGAGAAATTTCTGGGCGCTGGCAGTGTGGGAAATTCGGACGTTCATGGTTATTCCTCATCTTGTATTTATTAGAGTGTGGAGCAGGCTGGCGCGGGCTCAGCGGTCATCCGCACGAATGGACGAAGGATGCCTGCACAGCGCGTTCACTTCGATAGCCATGTACGGGTACAGCGGCAGTTGCATCAGCAGGTCGTGCAGTTCCTGCACGCTGTCGACGTCGAACACGCTGTAGTTGGCATACAGGCCGGCGATGCGCCACAGGTGCCGCCACTTGCCCTGCTCCTGCAGGCGCTGGGCCAGGGCCTTTTCGTCGGCCTTGAGCTGGGCGGCGCGCTCGGGGTTCATGTCGACCGGCAGGTTCACGGTCATTTTGACGTGGAACAGCATGGTGCTCTCCTTAAGACGTGATGAATGGCTGTTCAGGCTTGGTCGCGGCGGAAGAACGCCAGGCGCTCCTCGTCCAGGCTCAGGCCGAGGCCCGGCGCCCGGGATACGTGCAGCTGGAAATCGCGGTACAGCGGCGGCTCGGCGAGGATGTCCTCGGTCAGCAGCAGCGGACCGAACAGCTCAGTGTCCCAGCTCAAGGTATTGAGGGTCAGGAAGGCATGGGCCGACGCCAGGGTGCCGATACCGCCTTCGAGCATGGTGCCGCCGTACAGGCCGATACCCGCCGCCTCGGCGATCGCCGCGGTGCGCAGTACCGCGCGCGGGCCGCCGTTCTTGGCGATCTTCAGGGCGAACACCGAGGCCGCGCCTTCGCGGGCCAGGTTGAAGGCGTCTTCCACGCATTCGATGGATTCGTCGGCCATGATCGGCGCCGGGCTGATGGCGTTCAGGCGCACCATGCCGGCGCGGTTGTTGCGCGAGATCGGCTGTTCGATCAGGTCGATGCCGTTGCCGCCCAGCACCCGGCAGGCACGCACCGCCACCGCTTCGTCCCAGGCCTGGTTGACGTCGACCCGCACGCTGGCGCGGTCGCCCAGGGCCTTCTTGATCGCGATCACGTGGGCCAGGTCGCGGTCCACCTCGCCGGCGCCGATCTTCAGCTTGAAGATGCGGTGGCGGCGCAGGTCGAGCATCTTTTGCGCTTCGGCAATGTCCTTGGCGGTGTCGCCGCTGGCCAGGGTCCAGGCCACCGGCAAGGCGTCGCGCACCCGGCCGCCGAGCAGTTCGCTGACCGGCAGCCCCAGGCGTTTGCCCTGGGCGTCGAGCAAGGCGCTTTCGATGCCGGATTTGGCGAAGGTGTTGCCGCGAATGCTGCGCTCCAGGCGCTGCATGGCGGCATTGATATTGGCGCTGTCCTGGCCGAGCAGCAGCGGCGTGAAGAAGCGGTCGATATTGGTCTTGATGCTGTCCGGGCTTTCATTGCCATAGGCCAGGCCGCCGATGGTGGTGGCTTCGCCCAGGCCTTCGATGCCGTCGGCGCAGCGCAGGCGGATCAGCACCAGGGTCTGGTTCTGCATGGTGTGCATCGCCAGCTTGTGCGGGCGGATGGTGGGCAGATCGACAATGATCGTTTCGATCGATTCAATGGCACTTGAAAGCATTTCCATACCCATCAGGTTCTTGAAGTTATGGAACCGATTCTCGTACGGCTTTTTCCGGGGTTCCAATATAGAATTGGTCTGGCTCGATACCTTGAAGGTATCCAACCTTTGCCCGCGGAGGCCTTATGGAACTGCGTCATCTGCGTTACTTCCAGGTGCTGGGCCAGACCCTCAACTTCACCAAGGCCGCCGAGCGCCTGCACATCGCCCAGCCGCCCCTGAGCCGGCAGATCCAGCAACTGGAAGAAGAACTCGGGGTGTTGTTGCTGGAGCGCGGCCGGCCGTTGCGCCTGACCGAAGCCGGGCGCTTTTTCTATGAGCATTCCAGCGTGCTGCTGGAGCAACTGGCCAAGGTCTGCGACAACACCCGGCGCATCGGCCACGGCGAAAAGACCTGGCTCGGCATCGGCTTTGCCCCCTCGACCCTGTACGGCCTGCTGCCGGAACTGATCCGCCGCCTGCGCAGCCACGAGCCCCTGGCCCTGGAACTGGGGCTGTCGGAAATGACCACCCTGCAGCAGGTGGAAGCGCTCAAGGCCGGGCGCATCGATATCGGCTTCGGGCGGATCCGCATCGACGACCCGGCCATCGTGCAGAAGGTGCAGACCGAGGATCGCCTGGTGGCCGCCCTGCCCGCCGGCCATCCGCTGATCGGCCAGCCGGTGAGCCTCGCGCAACTGGCCGACGAGCCTTTCGTGCTCTACCCCGGCAACCCGCGCCCGAGCTACGCCGACCATGTGATCGCGCTGTTCAACACCCACGGCCTGAACATCCGCATCGTGCAGTGGACCAACGAACTGCAGACCGCCATCGGCCTGGTGGGCGCCGGCATCGGCATCACCCTGGTGCCGGCCTCGGTGCAATTGCTGCACCGCGACGACATCGGCTTCAGCCCGCTGCTGGAAACCAACGCCACCTCGCCGATCATCATCAGCCGGCGGGTGGGCGATGTGTCGGCGGGGCTCAGCCACTGCTTGCGGATGATCGACGAACTGCGCGCCGAACACCCCGACACCTGACTCCTCGCGCGCAGCCAACTCGCGATTGCGCCCACCTCCCCTTACAGCAAAAAAGCGCACCTGCAGAAAAGGGATACAGGTCTGCACGCAGCGGATAGCGCCCGCCCCACACC
>NZ_JBWKZA010000055.1:0-17986 GCF_059424045.1 Pseudomonas sp. GW456-L12 | reverse complement strand
AACGCCGAAGCCCCTGCGGGCCTTATCGCAGCCTGCGGCAGCGGCTACAGGAGGTTGTTTTTCGCCAGAGGTAATGCGTTGCGGCGACGATAGCCGCGCAGAAACCGCAGTTTCCTTTTGTACCCCGCCATCCGCATCACCCTGTAGCCGCTGCCGAAGGCTGCGATCGAGCCGCAGGCTCGCGGCGAATGTAAGAACGCCGAAGCCCCTGCGGGCCTTATCGCAGCCTGCGGCAGCGGCTACAGGAGGTTGTTTTTCGCCAGAGGTAATGCCTTGCGGTGACGATAGCCGCGCAGAAACCGCAGTTTCCTTTTGTACCCCGCCATCCGCATCACCTTGTAGCCGCTGCCGAAGGCTGCGATCGAGCCGCAGGCTCGCGGCGAACGCACGGACGTCGAAGCCCTTGCAGGCCTTGTCGCAGCCTGCGGCAGCGACTACAGGAGGTTGTTTTTCGCCAGAGGTAATGCGTTGCGGCGACGATAGCTGCGCAGAAACCGTAGTTTCCTTTTGTACCCCGCCATCCGCCTTACCTGTAGCCGCTGCCGCAGGCTGCGATCGAGCCGCAGGCCCGCGGCGAACGCTCGGACGCCGAAGCCCCTGCGGGCCTTATCGCAGCCTGCGGCAGCGGCTACAGGGGCGGTTGTTGTTTGTGGGAGTGCGGTCGGCAGTCGATGGTCGCAGGGGCGGCGATTGGTGTTGCGCCGCGGTTCAGGCCACGGCGCTCTGCGGCGCGCTGTTCAACAGCCGTTCCAGGGCGCCGCTGAGCAGGTGTTCCAGCAGGGTTTCGCGCTCGTGCTCGGTCAGTGGCTGCTCGTCCAGCCAGCCGGGCGCGCTGTTGAGCAGGCTGGCGATGGCATGTCCGGTGGCCAGCAGCGCCGCGTCGCCGAGCCGTGGCAGCGGGCCGAGGAGCATCAGCAGGCGGCGTTCATATTGCTCGCGCAGCTGACGCACGCGCTGCTGCTGGTCCTGGTTCAGGCAACCGCTGTCGCGCTCCACCAGACGGAAATGCCGAGGCAGTTCCCGGTGCAGTTTCAGGTGGGCGCGGATCAGGGTGCGCAGGCGATCGTCCGGCGCCTTGCGCCGCCGTTCGATGCGCCCCAGGGTGCCGAGCAGTTCGTCGTAGAACTCTTCGATCAGGTCCAGCAGCAGGTGCTGCTTGCTCGGGTAATGGTGATACAGCGAGCCCGGGGTCAGCCCCAGGTGGCTCGCCAGCTCGCGCATGCCGACCTGGCCGAAACCCTTGCTGGCGAACAGCTCCAGGGCCTTGTCGCGGCTTTCGGCAAAACGCGAGCAACGCTCAGCCATAGCGGTGGAAGCCACGTTCGGTCTTGCGCCCCAGGTAACCGGCGGCGACCATTTCCTTGAGCAGCGGCGCGGGCCGGTATTTGCTGTCGTTGAAGCCATCGTAGAGGGCCTCAAGGATCGCCAGCAGGGTGTCCAGGCCGATCAGGTCGGCCAGGGCCAGCGGGCCGATCGGCTGGTTGCAGCCCAGGCGCATGCCGGCGTCGATGTCCTCGGCGCTGGCCAGGCCTTCCTGCAATACCAGGATCGCCTCGTTGATCATCGGCACCAGGATCCGGTTGACCACGAAGCCCGGGCGGTTGCCGGCGGTGATCGCGACCTTGCCCAGGCGGGTGGCCATGTCCAGGGCCAGGGTGTGGGTCGCGTCGCTGGTCTGCAGGCCGCGGATCACTTCGATCAGGCCCATCACCGGCACCGGGTTGAAGAAGTGCAGGCCGATAAAGCGCTCGGGCGCGCTGACGCTGGCGGCGAGCTGAGTGATCGACAG
Organism: Pseudomonas sp. GW456-L12; assembly: GCF_059424045.1. Taxonomy (NCBI): domain Bacteria; kingdom Pseudomonadati; phylum Pseudomonadota; class Gammaproteobacteria; order Pseudomonadales; family Pseudomonadaceae; genus Pseudomonas; species Pseudomonas sp. GW456-L12. Next base: position 16,197 of record NZ_JBWKZA010000055.1, on the reverse strand, counting down.
CGACGAGGTGTTGGAGGCGATGACACAGGTGCTGGCAACCTGGGCGGCGATCTGTTGCAGCACCCGCCGTTTCAGCTCGAGGTTTTCCGTGGCCGCTTCGATCACCAGTTGCGCGTCGACCAGGCTGGCGTAGTCGGTGCTGGTGCGGATGCGCCTCAGGGCCGCCTGTTTCTGCGCTTCGTCCAGGCTGCCCTTGGCGATCAGCCGGTCGAGGTTCTTGCTCACCGTGGCCAGGGCCTTTTGCAGGGCGCTGTCGCTGATGTCCAGCAAGGTCACTTCGAACCCGGCCTGGGCACAGACCTGAGCGATACCGTTACCCATGGTGCCGGCGCCGATCACACCGATATTCTGCAGATTCATCTTGGCTTCTCTTTCTTCGTCCGGACGTGTCGCAGCGCAGCGCGAGCGCGTCTTGCAATGCAACCTTCGAGGCGCGAGTCTAGTGCCCGCGCCGGCCCCGGCCTATGCCAAAAGCGCTCAGCCGCGCTGGTGTTTTTTGCCATGTCCACAGCCACAGAGAGCAGTCATTCCATGCGGGAAAAGGATTCGGTCGCGGTCTACTTCGTGCAGGTGATGGTCCACGCCTTGCGTGAGCGGCCCGAGCGCCTGGCCGCGGTGCTGGCCGAAGCGGGCATCGATCCGGCCTTGCTCGGCCAGCCCGAGGCGCGGGTGCCGGCCAGCGCGTTCGCGGCCTTGTGGCTGATCCAGATCCGCGAGCTGGGCGACGAGTTTTTCCAGCTCGATTCCCACGGCCTGCCGCCGGGGGCGTTCGCCCTGATCTGCCGCGGGCTGATCCAGGAGCCGACCCTGGAAAAGGCCCTGCGCCAATGCCTGGCCAATTTCGGCCTGTTCCTGCGCGACTTCCGTGGCAGCCTCAGCGTGCGTGGCAAGCGCGCGGTGCTGAGCCTCGACAGCGAGCCTTGCGATGACGCCGCCGGGCGTTTTGGCGAAGAGACCTTCCTGGTGCTGATGATCAGCCTGCTGTGCTGGCTCGGCGGGCGGCGCATTCCCATCGACCGCGCCGACTTCCGTTATCCGCGCCTGTCCCTGAGCGACGATGCCTTGCTCTGGGGGCCGAACCTGACCTTCGGCGCCGAGCGCACCGAAATCGAATTCGCCAGCCGTTTCCTGCGCCTGCCGGTGGTCCAGGACCTGGCCTCGCTCAAGGTCTTTCTGCGCAGCGCGCCGCAGTGGCTGGTGATCCGTTTTCGCAACCAGCACGGCCTGGCGACCCAGGTCTATCAACGCCTGCGCCGCAGTCATTACAGCCAGTGGCCGACCCTGGAAGCCTTTGCCGGCGAGGTGCAGGTCAGCCCCAGCACCCTGCGTCGGCGCCTGGAGCGCGAGGGCGTGTCGTACCAGGAAATCAAGGACGAAGTGCGCCGCGGCATGGCCGTCGAACTGCTGCGCCAGAGCCGCGCGAGCATCGGCGAAATCGCCGAGCGCACCGGCTTCCAGGAGCCCAGCGCCTTCCACCGCGCGTTCAAGAAATGGACCGGCGAAAGCCCCGGACGCTACCGCGCGCGCTACCAACCCCCGACCCCATAGCCGCTGCCGCGCGCCCGACTGTGTAGCCGCTGCCGCAGGCTGCGCACGGCCGCGCAGCGGACGCCAAGCCAGGCAGCGCGGTGCATCAGGTCAACCATGGATGCGGGTTTTACGTCGCCTGCGCAGCCTGCGGCAGCGGCTACGCTGCATCGCCGACCCCGCTCAGGCCGGGCTGCGTCCGGGCATCTGGATGCCGTGCTGCTGCACCCGGCGGTACAGGGTCGCGCGGGAAATACCCAGGGCCCTGGCCGCGGCCACCGGCTTCCAGCGATGGCGCACCAGGGCATCCAGCAACGCCTGGCGCTCGGGGCTGCCGCCGGTTTCCTGGGCGGGCAGGGCGCCCGCGGGCTCGACCCCGCGCACCTGTTCCGGCAGGTCATGCAGCTGGATCAACGGCCCCTCGCACACCGCGCAGGCATAGCGCAGTACATGCCGCAATTGCCGCACATTGCCCGGCCAGCGATAACCCAGCAGGCATTCCAGGGCCGCGTTGCCCAGTTGCACCGGCGCCCCGCAGCGCTTGGATTCCTCCTCGACAATCCGCGTGATCAGCGCCAGCCGGTCGCTGCGTTCGCGCAGCGGCGGCAACTGAAAGCGCGCGCCGCCCAGGCGGAAATACAGGTCCTCGCGAAAGCTGCCCTCGGCCACCAGGCTTTCCAGGTCGCGGTGGGTGGCGCAGATCACCTGGATATCCACCGACCGGTGCTGCGACGCCCCCAGCGGCGCCACTTCGCCTTCGGCCAACACCCGCAGCAAGCGGGTCTGCAAGGCCAGGGGCATGTCGCCGATCTCGTCGAGAAACAGGGTGCCGCCATCGGCCTGTTGCAGCAGGCCCTGCATGCCCTTGCCGGAGGCTCCGGTAAAGGCTCCGGCGACATAGCCGAACAGCTCGCTCTCGATCAGGCTTTCCGGGATCGCCGCGCAGTTCACCGCCACGAACGGCCGCTCACGGCGCTGGCTGGCCTGATGCAGCTGGCGGGCGAAGACTTCCTTGCCGGAGCCGGTCTCGCCCTGGATCAGCACCGGCAGATGCCGGTCCTTGACCCGCACCGCCAGGCGCAGGCTCTGTTCCACCCGCGGGTCCAGTGGCTCGCCGGCCAGGCTCAGGCGCGGGCGGCTCAGGGGCCGGCGCGGCGCCCGCAGCCGTCCATGCAGTTCTGCGGACAGCGGGCACAGCGCTTCATCCCGGGCGCGATGCAGCAATTGCGGATCGAACACCTGGGCGATGTGCTGGGGCAGCTGGCCATAACGTTGCAGCAGGTAGGCGCGCGCCGCCGGGTTAAGCGCGCGCAGGCAGCCGTCGTCGTCCCAGGCCAATAGATAATCGGGCTGGCTGTCGACATAACCCGGGCTGGCGTGGGCCCGCAGCACCCAATAAGCCTGGGCGCTGCTCATGAAGAACGCCTGTTCGATCTCCCGGGCGCTCTGCACCACCATCTGTCGGATCAGGTGCTGGGAACGGCGCTCGTCCGGGGAGCGCACCGCCGAAACATCCAGCACCCCCAGCAGTTCGCCCTGGGGGTCGAACACCGGCGCGGCGGAGCAGGTCAGGCCGATAAAGGCCGCGCGAAAGTGGTCGCGTTTGTGCACCGTGATCGGCGCGCGGGCGGTGAGCACCGCCGCCACGCCGCAGGTGCCTTCCTCGCCCTCCGACCAGCAGGTGCCCAGGTACAGGCCGGCCTTGCGGCAGTCGTTGCGAATGGTCGATTCCACCCGGTAGTCGATGGTCCGGCCCTGGGCGTCGGTGAGCAGCACGCAGTAGTCGGCGTCGCGCACCCGGCCATGGAGGCGGGCCACTTCTTCGCTGGCAATGCGCAGGAACAGCTCGGAGCGCTCGCGGCATTCCTTGAGCACATCCTGGGACAGGATGCGTGGTCCCTGCAGCGAACCGGGGTCCAGGTGGTGCTGCTCCAGGGAGCGGCGCCAGGAGTCGAGGATCAGGCTCGGGACCGGCGCCTGGGGCAGGTGCGCGGCGTTTTTCAGGACCCGGCTGACGCAGTCCACGTGGGCTCTTGAGTGTGCGGAAAGCATGAAGGCCTCCGGTTGCAGCTTCTTATCGTTGTGGGCGCAATTAAGCGCCGATCCGCCCGCCTCGACAAGCGCCGGCTGCCCCGGCGGCAGGCGTGAGACGCAACGTCTCAAGGTCTCGCCGAAGCCCCGTGCAACCTGACATGCAACGTCTCATCGGTGGGGCTGGCCAAGGCCTCGCCAGCGTCAAGGCAACCGCTCTGGATCGGCCTTGTCCGGGTTTTCCAGGGCAATTGGCACCGGCCTTGCTCTATCCCTGGATAACCAGCCCCGACTGGCTCATCGAAGAATAACAACGAGGTGCCCCATGTCTTGTCCTGCCTGTGATCCGCCCGCGGTGGGCTTATGAGTCGCCGTCCCCTGAGCGTGGGCATCATCGCCAACCCGGCCTCGGGGCGCGATGTGCGCCGCCTCACCGCCAACGCCGGGCTGTTTTCCAGCACCGACAAGGTCTCGGTGATCCAGCGCCTGCTGGCGGCCTTCGGCGCCACCGGCATCGAGCAGGTATTGATGCCCACCGACATGACCGGGATCGCCGCCGCGGTGCAGAAGAACAGCCGCAGCCGCCAGGCCCGGGACAACCATTGGCCGGCCCTGGAATTCCTTGACCTGACCCTGCGCCAGAGCGTCGAGGACACCCGCCGGGCGGCGCGCTGGATGGCCGAGCGCGAGGTGGCGCTGATCGCCTTGCTCGGCGGCGACGGCACCCACAAGGCGGTGGCCGCCGAGATCGGCGATATCCCCTTGCTGACCCTGTCCACCGGCACCAACAACGCTTTCCCGGAACTGCGTGAAGCCACCAGCGCCGGGCTGGCCGGCGGCCTCTACGTCAGCGGCCGGGTGCCCGGCGCAATCGCCCTGCGGCGCAACAAGCGCCTGCTGGTGCGCGAGCCTTCCCGGGGCCTCTGCGAAGTGGCCCTGGTGGACGTGGCAGTGTCGCCCCTGGCCTTTGTCGGCGCCCGCGCCATCAGCCGCGCCAGCGACCTGGCCGAGGTCTTTGTGACCTTCGCCGAGCCCCAGTCCATCGGTATTTCCGCGCTCTGCGGGCTGTGGTTGCCGGTCACCCGCCAGGAGCCCCACGGCGCCTGGATGCGCCTCGACCCTCAATCCCCCGAAGCGCTGCTGGTGCCCCTGGCCCCGGGCCTGTTGCAGGGCTGCGGCGTGCGGGACGCCGGCTACCTGCTGCCCGACGTGCCCCAGCCGCTGTGCCTGAGCGCCGGCACCCTGGCCCTGGATGGCGAGCGTGAGATCGAATTCAACGCCCACGACCGGCCCACGGTCACCCTCGATGGCGGCGGCCCGCTGAGCATCGACGTCAACGCGGTGCTGGACCACGCGGCGCGCCAGCGCCTGCTGGCCATCGACCGCCAGCACCGGCAACACCCCGTGAACTTTCAGTCCGAAGACACCCTGGAGAATAAAAATGTCGACACCTTTGACCACTGAGCAGTTGCTGCATGCCTACCGGGTGATGCGCACCATCCGCGCATTCGAAGAACGCCTGCACGTGGAATTCGCCACCGGCGAGATCCCCGGTTTCGTCCACCTGTACGCCGGCGAAGAGGCCTCGGCCGCCGGGGTCATGGCCCACCTGCGGGACGATGACTGCATCGCCTCCAACCACCGTGGCCACGGCCATTGCATCGCCAAGGGCGTGGACGTGTACGGGATGATGGCCGAGATCTACGGCAAGAAGACCGGGGTCTGCCAGGGCAAGGGCGGCTCCATGCACATCGCCGATTTCGAAAAGGGCATGCTCGGCGCCAACGGCATCGTCGGTGCCGGCGCGCCGCTGGTGGTGGGCGCGGCCCTGGCGGCGCGGCTGCAGGGCACCGACGGCGTGTCGGTGGTGTTCTTCGGCGACGGCGGCTCCAACGAAGGCGCGGTGTTCGAGGCCATGAACATGGCCTCGGTGTGGAACCTGCCGTGCCTGTTCGTCGCCGAGAACAACGGCTACGCCGAGGCTACCGCGTCCAACTGGTCGGTGGCTTGCGATCACATCGCCGATCGCGCCGCCGGCTTCGGCATGCCCGGGGTGACGGTGGACGGCTTCGATTTCTTCGCCGTGCACGAGGCCGCCGGCGCCGCCGTGGAGCGGGCCCGGGCCGGCGAGGGCCCCTCGCTGATCGAGGTCAAGCTGACCCGTTACTACGGCCACTTCGAGGGCGACGCGCAGACCTACCGCGCCCCCGACGAGGTCAAGCATTACCGCGAGCACAACGACTGCCTGATGCAGTTTCGCGAGCGCACCACGCGCTCGGGCCTGGTCCAGGCCAGCCAACTGGAGCAGGTCGACCAGGAGGTGGACGCGCTGATCGAGGACGCGGTGCGCAAGGCCAAGTCCGACCCCAAGCCGAGCCCGGCCGATCTGCTCAGCGACGTCTACGTCGCCTATCCCTAATGCCTCTATAACAAGAAGAGATCACCATCATGGCGAGAAAAATCAGTTACCAGCAGGCCATCAACGAAGCCCTGGCCCAGGAAATGCGTCGCGACCCCAGCGTGTTCATCATGGGTGAAGACGTGGCCGGCGGTGCCGGCGCCCCCGGCGACAACGACGCCTGGGGCGGCGTGCTGGGCGTGACCAAGGGCCTCTACCATCAATTCCCCGGGCGAGTGCTGGACACCCCGCTGTCGGAAATCGGCTATGTCGGCGCCGCCGTGGGCGCGGCCACCCGGGGTGTGCGCCCGGTGTGCGAACTGATGTTTGTCGACTTCGCCGGCTGCTGCCTGGACCAGATCCTCAATCAGGCGGCCAAGTTCCGCTATATGTTCGGCGGCAAGGCGCAGACCCCGCTGGTGATCCGCACCATGGTCGGCGCCGGCCTGCGCGCCGCGGCCCAGCATTCGCAGATGCTCACCTCGCTGTGGACCCACATCCCCGGGCTGAAAGTGGTTTGCCCGTCGTCGCCCTATGACGCCAAGGGCCTGCTGATCCAGGCCATCCGCGACAACGACCCGGTGATCTTCTGCGAGCACAAGCTGCTCTACAGCCTGCAGGGCGAAGTGCCGGAGGAGTCCTATGCGATTCCGTTCGGCGAGGCCAACTTCCTGCGCGACGGCAAGGACGTGACCCTGGTGTCCTACGGGCGCACGGTGAATACCGCGCTGGAGGCGGCGCGCAGCCTGGCCGGGCGCGGCATCGATTGCGAGGTCATCGACCTGCGCACCACCAGCCCGCTGGATGAAGACAGCATCCTGGAAAGCGTGGAGAGGACCGGGCGTCTGGTCGTCATCGACGAAGCCAACCCGCGCTGCTCCATGGCCACCGACATCTCGGCGCTGGTAGCGCAAAAAGCCTTCGCCGCGCTCAAGGCGCCGATTGAAATGGTCACCGCGCCGCACACCCCGGTGCCGTTCTCCGATGCCCTGGAAGACCTGTACATCCCCGACGCGGCGAAGATCGAACAGGCCGTGCTGAACCTGATCGAGTGGAGCCGCCGATGAGCCAGATCCATACCCTGACCATGCCCAAGTGGGGCCTGTCGATGACCGAAGGCCGGGTCGATGCCTGGCTCAAGGAAGAGGGGCAGAGCATCAGCAAGGGCGACGAAGTGCTGGACGTGGAAACCGACAAGATTTCCAGCAGCGTCGAGGCGCCGTTCTCCGGGGTGCTGCGCCGGCAGGTCGCCCGCCAGGACGAGACCCTGGCGGTGGGCGCCTTGCTCGGCATCGTCGTCGAGGGCGAGGCCAGCGACGCCGAGATCGACGCGGTGATCGAGCAGTTCCAGGCGTCTTTCGTGCCCGGCGATGCCGCCGATGAAGACAGCGGCCCGGCACCGCAGAAGGTCGAGCTGGGTGGCCGGCTGATCCGCTACTTCGAGCGCGGCGCAGGCGGCACGCCGCTGGTGCTGGTGCACGGTTTCGGCGGTGACCTGAACAACTGGCTGTTCAACCACGAGGCCCTGGCCGCCGGGCGCCGGGTCGTCGCCCTCGACCTGCCGGGCCATGGCGAGTCGGCCAAGACCCTGCAACGGGGCGACCTGGACGAACTGAGCGACGTGCTGCTGGCCTTGCTCGATCACCTGGAGATTCCCGTGGCCCATCTGGTGGGGCATTCCATGGGCGGCGCGGTGGCCTTGAACACCGCGCGCCTGGCGCCGCAGCGGGTGCGCTCGCTGAGCCTGATCGGCAGCGCCGGGCTCGGGGCCGAAATCAACGGCGATTACCTGCGCGGTTTTGTCGAGGCCGGCAACCGCAATGCCCTCAAGCCGCAGCTGGTGCAGCTGTTCTCCAACGCCGAACTGGTGAACCGGCAGATGCTCGACGACATGCTCAAGTTCAAGCGCCTGGAAGGGGTGGACGCGGCCCTCGGGCAACTGGCCGGCCAGCTGTTTGCCGAGGGCCGCCAGCAGGCTGATCTGCGCCCCGTGGTGCAGGACGGCGGGCAGCCGGTGCTGGTGATCTGGGGCAGCGACGACCGGATCATTCCGGTGAGCCACAGCGCCGGGCTCAAGGCGCAGATCGAGGTGCTGCCGGGGCAGGGGCACATGGTGCAGATGGAAGCGGCGGAGCAGGTCAATCGCCTGATCCTCGACTTTATCCAGCAGCACTGAAGTTTTCTGCGGCGGCCAAGGGGCCGTCGCAGCCCGACAAAAACAAGGAGAAGCCAAGATGAGTGTTTCCCTCAAAGCCGTCCCCAGCATGCGCGCCGCGGTCTGGCATGGCCGTCACGATATCCGCGTCGAAGACGTGCCGCTGCCCGAGGCGCCGCCCGCCGGCTGGGTGCAGATCCGGGTCGACTGGTGCGGCATCTGCGGGTCCGACCTGCACGAATACGTGGCCGGGCCGGTGTTCATTCCGGTGGAAGCGCCGCACCCGCTGACCGGGATCAAGGGCCAGTGCATCCTCGGCCACGAGTTCTGCGGCGAGATCGTCGCCCTCGGTGCCGGGGTCCAGGGGTTCAGCGTTGGCCAGGCGGTGGCCGCCGACGCCTGCCAGCATTGCGGCAGCTGTTATTACTGCACCCACGGCCTGTACAACATCTGCGAGAACCTGGCCTTTACCGGGCTGATGAACAACGGCGCCTTCGCCGAACGGGTGAACGTGCCGGCCAATTTGCTGTACGCCTTGCCGGCCCATTTTCCCGCCGAGGCCGGGGCGCTGATCGAGCCCTTGGCGGTGGGCATGCATGCGGTGAAGAAGGCCGGCAGCCTGCTGGGCCAGAACGTGGTGGTGGTCGGCGCCGGCACCATCGGCCTGTGCACCATCATGTGCGCCAAGGCTGCCGGTGCGGCCCAGGTGATCGCCCTGGAAATGTCCGGCGCGCGCAAGGCCAAGGCCCTGGAAGTCGGCGCCAGCCATGTGCTCGATCCCAAGGCATGCGATGCCCTGGCCGAGGTCAAGCGCCTGACCGGCGGGCTGGGGGCGGATGTCAGTTTCGAATGCATCGGCAACAAGCACACCGCCAAGCTGGCCATCGACCTGATCCGCAAGGCTGGCAAATGCGTGCTGGTGGGCATCTTCGAGGAGCCCAGCGAGTTCAACTTCTTCGAGCTGGTGGCCACCGAGAAGCAGGTGCTGGGGGCGCTGGCCTACAACGGTGAATTCGCCGACGTGATCGCCTTTATCGCCGACGGCCGCCTGGACATTGCGCCGCTGGTGACCGGGCGTATCCAGCTGGAACAGATCGTTGGCCAGGGCTTCGAGGAGCTGGTCAATAACAAGGAACACAACGTCAAGATCATCGTTTCACCGGGACCGTTGCAAGGCGCCTGAGCTGGGCGATTTGGCGATGGCCGGCAGCGGCCATCGCCTTTTTTATCGCAGATCGGTTGATTCCCGCTGTCGCTGCGGCAACGGCTTCATCCAGCTATTTCACATCGCGCCCAAAAGCCCCAAGACCTGCAACTGGCGACGGGTTTCAGCCGCCGACTGGTGGTGAATCGCATTCCAGCCCAGGGCCTTGGCGGCGACGATATTCGGCGTGTGGTCGTCAATGAACACCAACTCCTGAGGCGCCACCTCCGGCAGGTGCGCACGAATGCGCTGCAGGGTGGTGTGGTAGATCTCGGCGTCAGGCTTGATCTGCCGCTCCTGCCCGGACACCACGATGTCGCGAAAACGCTGGAGGAACGGATAGTTGTCCCAGGCGTAGGGGAAGGTTTCCTGGGACCAGTTGGTCAGCCCGAACAGCGGCATCTGCGCCTGGTGCAGTTCTTCCAGCAAGGCCACGCCGTCATCCAGCTGGCCGCGGAGCATTTCCGGCCAGCGCCCGTAATAGGCCTCGATCAGCGGCGCATGCTCCGGGTGTTCGGCCACCAGGCTGCGGGTCGCTTCGGCCAGGGGCCGCCCGGCGTCCTGCTGGGTGTTCCAGGCCTGGGTGCAAATGGTCTCGAGGAACCATTGGCGGCGGGCATCGTCAGGGATCAGTTGGCGGTACAGGTGGTGCGGGCTCCAGTCGAACAGCACGCCACCAAAATCGAAAACCACAGCACGAATTGTCATCAGCAAGTCCCTTTTAGCGGTTGTGGGTCAGGCGACATCCTGCGACGGCGGGCCGGGCAATGCAATTTGCTGGCGGGGTTCGCGCCTTCCCTTAGTCGACAATCACCCGTTCGCTCGGGTCGTCGCCCAGGCACACGCTCAGTTGCTGCCCGGCCTTGTTGAATGCGCAGGGAGGCAGGGGCGGCTTGATGAAATTCAGCGTCGGAAGGATGAACACGCCAGCCAACAGCAGCGCGCCGACGATCCGCGGCAACAGCACATCCGCGCTGGTGGCGGCTGGCCGGGGCTTGAGGCGCCCGCGGCGGTACCAGTGCAGCCCGCTGAGGACCAGGCCACCGCCGATCGCCATCGCGTAGTCCAGCTCCCAGGACTGCGGGCTGAAGATCAGGTTGCCGTCGGCGTCGTCCGGGTAGTTGACCCGCCACCAGGCACCCAGCAACAGCGGTACCAGCCCGGCGACGATCCAGGCCAGGCGCGCGCCGGGCATGCGCGTGAGCAGGGCCAGGGTCAGGCCGAGGAGGCAGGCAAGCCACACGCCGAGGTACAGCTGGAAACCCATGGCCCCGCCAAACAGCGTGCCGCTGACGTCCCGCGGGACAATCAGTTGCAGGTCGGCGAACACCATCACCGCCAGCGGGGCGGCCACGGCGATTGCGCTCAGGAGCGCGTTGATCCATGAGCACAGGGTGAACAGGCGACGGATAAGCAGGTTCGACAAAGAGGGGGCAGGCGCCAACACGTTTCTTCCTTGGGTGGTGTTCGGGGGCGCGCAGTATGCAAGGCCGCAGGCGGTTTTGCACCAGTCGCCGAAGCCGTAGCGGCAAGCCGCCATGGGGCTGGCGTCGCTACCGTGATGGTGTTTTTTTGCGAGCCTGCACGCTGCCGGCCAGGGCTGCGGCGGGGTTGGCCTGCGACGCACGGTTGGCCCGGCCACCGCACTTTTTGCGTTTTTGCGGTTCTATTCAGGGCCAGGCCGTGCCGACCCTCCGCGCGGCCAGAGTCCAGAACGGTGCCGATGGTTTATCCGCTTTCTCGTTATTCCCTGCGTGTATGTTGCCTGCGTGTGTTGCGCCAGCCGCTGTGGCTGGCTTCTGCCCTGATGCTCTGCGCCACGGGTTGCAGCCAGCAGCAGGGGCGCGACATGGTCCACCAGTTCAGCAATGGCAAACCCCAGGAGTTCTTCCAGACCAGCGTCGACCGCATGGCCACCCTGAGCATGCGCGACAACCTGCAAAGCCTGTACCTGCTGATGAACAAGCTTTACCTGCGCAACCCCAACCAGTGGCGCGAGTGGGGGTATACCGATGCCACCAGCGCCGCGCGGGATATTCGCCAGGCTATCGAGCAGCAGAAGGCTTTGCCGGCCCTGGGCAACCGTCGTGACCTGGCTGCGTTGAGTTATGCCCTGAGCCCGGAGTTTCGTGGCGACCGGGTCGGGGCTTTTATCTATGCGATCGGCAGCATGCTGGTGACTGCCCATGGCGGGCGTACCGAGTTTTTTATGACCGACACTATCGACCCGCAGTTTGTCAGTAACGCTGCGCGCAATATTGAAAAGGCTACCTGGATGCTCAGCCAGCGGCAGGGGGCCAATGGGGAGTTGTTGCTGTTTTCCAATGAGATTTCGGAGGAGGGCAGCAATCTGAGTTTTGCGGTGGAGTTTGGGAAGATTGTGGCGCGGTTGGATTTGTTGACGCAGATGCTGGATGAGCGTTATCGGCGGATTGGGTTGAATTATGCGCAGAGTTTGTTGCTGATGAATTTTTTGCCGGTGCAGTAGGGGCTCGATCTTCTTGGGGGCATATCCGTTGCTGCGGTAACGGCCGCTGGGTTTCTGTAGGAGCAGCCGGTCGACGCTCGATTGCTCGCGATGGCGGCCGTTCTGGCGCTGCACTTTTTGGACGGGGTACATATCCGTTCCTGCGGTCACGGCGGCTTAGGGTTCCGCCCTTACGGCGGGTCACTTTGGAAGAGCGCCAAAGTAACCAAAACGCTTTGCCCCACCACTCGGTGCCTCGCTGAGGCTCGGCATGCCCTCACTCCGGCATTGATCCGTGGGCCGCCGCCGCAGGCCATCCATGGCCTGGGGCGGCTAACCCGGCATCCTTGCCGGGTTACCCACGGCTCAATGCCTGCGTTCGGCCATCGTGGTTAACGGGGCGTTCAGATCAAAAGCAAAAGCGAGGCGGCCTACCGGCCGGCCTGGAATCTGGGGCTGTGCGTAGAGAGAGTTTGAGGTGTTTACCGCCCCAGCTTTTCCATCGCCGCATCCGCCAGGAAAGACGACCGGCTCTTGATGTTGTGCTCGCGCACAAAGCGGTCGATGCGTTGAATCACGTAACCCGGCAGGGTCACATTGACCTTCTCGGTTTTGCCCAGGTAAGGCGTGATATCGATATCCAGCATGCCCCAGCCCATCCCTTCGAAGTCGGGGTTGGCGCGGTGTGTGCCGGTGGGCGAGGGCAGGGGAATGGCTTGCCCTTCGCGGGCCAGTTCTTCGAGCATGACGTGGGCGATCTCGATGGCGGCGCTATACGCGGCCTCGAAGGTGTCGCCGGCGGTGACCGCGCCAGGAATGTCGGGAATCTGGATGCCGGTAGCCGTGTGCTCGTCGCCCCACTCGATGCAGATGGGATATTGCACGGGGATCTCCTCATAAGGTGCGAAGGCCGAAGGGGCTATATCAGCCCGGCCAGTTTCTTGATGGCCCTGACCGTCCCCCGTGGCAGATCCTTCTTCGGGTGCGGCACCGGAACGGTCTCGGGCCGGTAGGGATGCTTGAACAGATGATGGCTGCCGGTGACGCGCTCCAGCACCCAGCCTGCGGCTTCAAGCTCCTTGATCAGCTGTCTGCTTTGCACCTCCATCTCCTTATTGGGTGAGAGGTGCTTTATAACTCCAGGCGCATAATAACGCAGGTTGAATTGTGTGTCTGGAGTTATGTATCGGGGAATGTCGTTCAGAGGGCACATCGCTATGGAATCGACGCCCTGTAGCCGCTGCCGAAGAATGAGGCTGCGATCGGCTGCGCAGCAGACGCAAGTCCTACCTCCCGGCTTTACCTGTGACACCGCATGGCCAGGTTTGGCGTGCGCTTCGTCGGAGTGCCGCTCAACCCGATCGCAAGCCTCATTCTTCGGCAGCGGCTACAAACAGCATTTAAGGTTTGATCAGAGACTCAAATGTCGGGGCCGCTGCGTGCCCCGACCCAGTTTCCTCGCCACAGCTCAATAGCGCTCAGGGCTTCTGCGCCGTACGCCACTGAATCACCTCCAACACCGCACAACCTTCCCGGGTCAGCAGATGCACCCCTCGCGTCACCCGCGCCAAGTCGCAGTCGGAAATATCTTTCAGGTTAAGCGTGGACAGGCTGTCCATCAGGTCGCGCACCACGGTGAAACGATGGGCTGCGCTGCTGGCCAGATCGTTCAGGGAGGCTTGGGTATCGAGGTAGAAAACCGCTTGATCGGCGTCGTGGGTGTCGACGGGGATGAAGCGAGAAAGTGGCTGGTCAATCATCGGTGCAGCTCCTGTGTAGGGAGCAATCACCTGTGTTGCCGACGACGAGGAAAATGACCGTTGTACGCGTATATGACGACAGGAGAATCACCGCGCACAGCCGTCATAACATCCTGTCGCGAGCACCAGATAGGTGACTGCAAAGGTGTTGTGAGTGCTGATGCTGCGTTGTAATTCGACCGGCCAAGGTCGTTCGCGAATTTAGCTGCGACGCCGAACTATAGGAGCGGCGCTTAAGCGCTGCAACCGCACGCTGGCTTGAGATGTTTGAGTGGTTGTGTCGGAGAGTTAGCAGCGACAGCGGTAGGGCCTAATTACACTGACTTGACGCACCCGTTTGCGTCGGATCTATCTAGCGCAGAGCTCAAGTTATGGCCGAAGTTTTCTACTTCGAATGAGGCTTATAACTCAGTAGCTCAAAAGCTGAATAAAACTTGGCTTTACGGGCATATATGAGAGGTCGATTTTGGCTGAAAGAAATCGCCCCCATGAGGGGGGGCTTACGGCCAGAAACGGACGGAAGCGCTTGAGCCATAACCGGCCATGGACATCCTGCTAACGAGTTCGTAATCTCCGCGCAGGTCTTGTCGTTTTCCCTCTGCCAGTGTTCTGTTTTCTAAAGCTCGACTCAATCGGCTCAAGTGGGTACGCAGGGATAAGGAGCCACAAACAGGATTGGTAAGGTTGAGAGAGTTTCATAGTGGCTAGTAAAATCGTTCGCTTCGCTCAATGGGGCCGGCCCATACCCGTCCTTTAACTGAACTTTAGGCCTTACTAAATATGCTCACTGACAATTGGCCTTCCTGCATAGTTACTGCATTTGATCTTATCGGTACCAGAAGCCTTGCTGCTTCAGGAAAGGGTTCGTCGGCGATGATTGAGATGCATCGACGCGCTGTGGCAAAGATCAACCATGGCCTTCCCCTCCACAGTCATGGATACATCTGGAACGACTCAGTTCTTCTGCTCTCTTACATGACCGAGCCAAACTGGTCTAAACGAGGTTTTTTTGCTGAGCTGAACGATTTCAAGTCCTTCCTTGAGCAACAGTGCGGCGCATCAATGTATGCCATTTCGGTAAAAGGGTTGGCGTTCCCACAAGACGAAATGACGTCGGCGGTTTTCAATGGGCAAATTGCCAACCAGCCACGTGCAGTTGTATTGAAGACATCAAGTTGGGCCATGGCCAACTGCTTTCTAATCGAAAAGGGTCTTGGCCATCACCGAGCGGATTGGTATATCGACAGGAGAATCACCATTGGTACCAATCTCCCAAAGCCCTTCGAGTCGGAAGTAATTGATCTTCTACCAAAGAAAGAGTTTAGAACCATCGACATGTTCAGGGGGAACATCGGCGTTGAGGACTAACCGATAGGTCTATCGAACTGCCTGCAAGCTGTGCTTGCAGGTTCCCTCCGCACCGGTTACCTCAAACATTAGTGTCCGCTTTTGGTTGTGGGTTCAAACGGTCGATGCAGCTGTGAATTAGTCGTCATCGCCGAGTCGGTAAGCAGGTATAAAAAAGTGATTCAATGAGTTATATCTTATCCCATGTTTTGCGGGTTCTAAAATATGAATCATCACATCCGAATGCACCAAGGATCTCGTTAAAATAAGGTGTGGCTTCGTGATTGATATGCATGCTTAGATACTGTAGTTCCAACAGGGTCTCAACCCAGTATCGAATCATTTGTAGTATGTAAAACTGCCTTTTGGGTGCGACAGCCTCAAAAACACCTGTGCGATGGCTTGCGTCTTCATAGGTGTTTATCTGGGTTCCTTGTTCCGAAGTATGCAATACCATTCCGAGTCTACTCATGAATGCCCCAGAGATTTCGGAGTTCTCTTTTATGATTTGTTTTTTTCTTCTGGTGAGATCTTTTTTGTAAATCTCCATGTCTACCTTCAAGTACCATTCTCCTGTGGGGTCAGATTGGCGACCTCCGACTAGAAAGTCAAAATTTGAATAGCGGTCTCCTTTTGCAAACTTAGAAAGGATGGTGATAATGTTGCAGTGTATGGGGCTGTTTAATGTTGGCAGGGATCGTATTTTTAATTGTCTTTTTTTAATTACGTCTTGCGATTGATTGTATAGCTCTATGAGGTCGTGGCCAATTGTATGTTTTAAATATTTGTCGGTTGGGAATTTTCCATTTGTATCAATGAAATGATCAAGAGTTAGGCATAACTTTCCTATGCGCTCCAGCCCAATGCTCAGATTGCTAAATGCCTGAAAATATAGACCTTGTGTTGCGTAATTTGCTTTGCGAATTTGCGTTGCGCCAGTCCCTAAAAGCTCCTTGCAAAACATTGCTTCTTTAGAAAGTGCATTAAATATTTCGGGTGACTTCATTGTTGGTATCCATCCGATTTATACGAAAAGTGAGTCGCGGACTGTTCATGTACGGCTCGAATCGACCACGACACTATTGCTATATCCGAGCACCAACATGTTTTGGCATCTTACCTAATACCTTAGACTGCCAAACGGCAACGGCTGTCCTCTTCTGGCTATTTTTACCGATTATTATCATTGCAGCATATGGATCACTTCGTACTTTTGCTCCCTCGGCGACTTCGAACCTTAGAATCCACTCTGAAAAGATCTCCTTGTCTGGTGCAATCCATGGACATCATCCCGGAGCACAGAGAGCT
>NZ_JBWKZA010000054.1:0-18391 GCF_059424045.1 Pseudomonas sp. GW456-L12 | reverse complement strand
ACGCTGCCATTGGCCACGGTGGCCTCACCGGCCACGTCACCGACACCGCCGGCAATACCATTGGCCAGGCCGTCTTCGTCGACAGTGCCGGCCTCAGCGGTTCCGGCTGCGGCCGGCCCATCGTCCTCGAAGATCATTTTCGAGCCGATTTCGGCAGTCGCGGTGGAGGCTTGGCGCAGGGTGAAGCCACCGATGTCGAAGTCGGCATGGGTATTGCCCCTGGCGTCGAGCGCCGCGCCGTTCTCGACCAGTACGCGGTTGTGGTTCGCGCTGGTGGTGTATTCGATCTGGTAGCCGGCCTTGACGCCGGTGATGGTGGCCACTCCACCATCGAAGCTGATGAGGATGCTCGTGTCATCCACCGAGCCGTCGGAGTTCTCGATCACCAGCCCGGTGCTGTTGTCGATGACTTGAACATTGGTAATGGCCACCGACGTATCGTTCGCATAGCCGTTGACGAAGTCCGCGCCGGTTTCAACCGCAGTGCTGAAGGCACTGATCTTGACCACCGCACTCTTGCCGCTTTGCAACTGCACGACATCGAAACTGGCCGTCGTCGCATTAAACACCGCGGTGTAGTCGATATTGGCTTCGACGTCGGCTTCGTTCTGGTCCAGGTTGGGAACGGTCACGTCCTGCCGGGCGCCGGTGACAAAGGTGAATCGAATGCCTTCCTGTTCCACGATCATCTGGTTGTTGGTGCCGAAGGTGGTCGGGCCACCGGCCTGGCTGGTGTTGATGGTGTCACCGGTATTGATGTTGACCCCCGTCGACTGGTCGGCGGGGTCCTTGCCGGTGGCGATGATCGTCGGGTCGCTGATCCGCAGTACACCGCCATCGTCGACCACCGTCGGGTTGGCCTTGGTGAACATCAGGAACAGGTTCTGCCCGGAGGGGGCATTGGCCAGGCTGAACTTCAGGTCCTGGCTGGCGCCGATAAACACCTTGTCCAGCAGGTTGAGGGCATCGTCCGGATTACTGGCATCCGGGTGCTTGAGCGGTTGATATTCCACGGTCCAGATCTTGCCACCCGACAGCGGCGACCCGGTTTCCTCGATATAGGCGGCGAACACGATCGCCCCGTCAGGGCCACCGGCCCGGCCTAGCAGGATGTTGTTGTCGGTATCGGTATACAGAAGGATGTCGATGCCATCGAGGGTATCCAGGCCGCTGTCCAGGCCATCGAGCGGAGCGCCCAGGCTGTCGGTGAAGCCGACATCGACATTGATCGCATCGGGCGCCAGGTTGAGGGTGAAGGCATTGCTGCCGGTGTCGCCCACGGCGCCGGTATAACCGCTCAAGGCAGCATCCGTTGCGGTACCCGCGCCAAGAGCGGTCAGCCGGGTAGCAAAGGTCGAGGGCAGGGCGGCCAGCAGGATGTCATTGTCGTCGGCGTCTCCCGCAGGGGCTGGCGTGGCGGTGGCATTCTGCTGCCCGGTGGTTTCGTCCAGCGCAACGTTGACGCCGGTCGCTACCACGAGCGGGTCGCTCGTGAGGGATAGGTTTTCTTGCAGGGTGGTCATGACATTCTCCTAGGCAGTTCCAGTCATTGGGGCCGCATCCGGGCCCTCTGCTGGCAGATGTCACAACTATGGGGATGCCCAGGAGGTTGCGCATTGGCCGATACTCCCAGGCAACCTGGGAGTTTCAGCCTATCTGGGAGGGAAACGGGGGAGGCGAAGGCACCGATCCATTGCGTGCTCTTCAAACCTTGTGCCGCTTGAGCGTTCGGTGCGGCAAAAAAAAGCGAGGGTGGTTTCCAGGCCACCCTCGCATGGGTTTGACGCGCCAGGTTTCAGACGCTGGCTATCACAATGTCGGTATTGAGCAGGTCGACCCCGAGCAGGGTGATGGTCGTCAGCTGTCCGCCGGTCTCGGCCACCGTCACGATGCTGTCGCTGCCGGCATTGTCGACCGACTGCACAACGGCCCCCGCGTCACCAATGAGCACCACCGCATCGCGCTGGCCGGCGCCCGCATCGAAGCCTGTGACCTGGTACTGGTTCTCGGCGGCCGACAGGTCGATGTTGAAGGCATCCCGCTCACCCGTGGTGCCCACCAGCCTGAAGTCGAAGGCCTGGTCGCTCGGGTCGTTGGCGAACAGGTTGGCGTCGAACGCGCTGGTGGCCGTATCGCCGTCCTTGTCCGTCACCGTCGCGTTGAACGCCAGCTGGATATCGCTGGCCAGGTTCTGGGTCTCCTGAATGAACTGGATCACCGGGATCTTGATCGTACCCTTGCCCATGGTGAGCTGGACCGCGTCGATCAGGTGGGAGTCGTCCCACTCCACGAGGAAGGATTTCTGTCCTCCCGCTTCCGCGTGCAGGTCGGCGGCCAGCACCTTGATGGGGGTGCCCGAGGTCGTGCCGTTGTCGTAGTAGATCGTGTAGTACAGCTCTTCGGTGGCCGGGTCGTAGCCCTGCACCGAGTTGTCGATAAAGATCCTCATGGCCGTCAACAAGGTTTCGGGGTTGATGACGAAACTCTCGTCACCGGCGTTGATGCCTGCCGTGGTGTTGCCCTCCAGGTTGTTGTTGGCGATACCGATGCCGGACGTGCTGACGTTCATGGCCGCCGAGCCGATGTAGGACGGCAGGGGATTGGTCTGCAACTGCGCTTCGGTAGGGTCGGGCGCGCCAAGCCCGATGCCGGTGAGGATGCTGTTCGGACCGGTCTGCGGAGCCAGCGGATTGGCGCCGAAGAACACCACATGCTCGCTGCCGATGGTCAGCGTGCGCACCGGATCCGGACCGCCGGCATCCAGCGAGCCGTCGGCACTGCTGAGGACCACGGTCGAGCGGAAGCCTTCCTGCAGGTCCAGGGCATAGGTGCCGTTGGCGTTGGCGGTCAGGGTGTAGTGGACGGTGGTGTTGGCCGTGGTCGCGTTGTTGTCGAAGTCACCGGTCAGGGTGCCCGCGAACTGGTAGGCGCCATTGCCATCCGGCGAAGGCGACTGCTCGACCAGCGTACCGGTGCCGGTGGTGGTGGTGTTATCCGGCCGGACCAGGGTGAACTGGTCGTTCACCAGGGAAATATCCAGGCCGGCCGCCCCTAGTCCGTCGGCACCGGATCCGATGCTCCAGTAACCCTGTTGCGCATGGTCGGTACCGGTGCCGATCAGGTTGCCGAAGGCCAGGGTCGGGGTGTCGTCATCGACGGTGATCACCAGCTTGTCGGCCGCGGCGGTCACTGTGTCGCCATCCTTGTCGGTGGCCTGCAATAGTGTGCCGAGGTTGAGGGTGAGGTCGTTCTCGTCATTGCCAGCCGCGTGATCCAGAGGCTTGAGCAGGGTGAAGGTGTAGGCACCCGCTACCGTCAGGCTGAGGGTGAACACATCCGTCACGCCGGCCTTGGCGGTCAGGGTATTGCCCAGGACGCTGTAGGTCAGTGCCACCCCGCCGGAGCTCAGGGCTGGCAAGCCACTGGTGTTGCTCGACAGGGAATAGCTCAGCGGTACGTCGGCTCCGGACTGGAAGATCCCGCTCACGCTGCCGCTGGCGACAGTCGCCTGACCCGCCACATCGCCGACACCACCGGCAATACCGTTGGCCAGGCCGTCCTCGTCGACGGTGCCGGCCGCGGCGGTCCCGGTCGCTGTGGGCGTATCGTCATCGACGGTGATCACCAGTTTCTCGGCCGCGGCCGTCACCGTGTCGCCGTCCTTGTCGGTGGCTTGCAGCAGCGTGCCGAGGTTGAGGGTGATGTCGTTTTCATTATTGCCTGCGGGGTGATCCAGCGGCTTGAGCAGGTTGAAGCTGTAGGCACCCGCTGCGCTGAGGCTGAAGGTGAATACATCGACGGCGCCGGCCTTGGCGGTCAGGGTGTCGCCGGCGACGCTATAGACCAATGCCACTGCGCCGGAAGTCAGGGCCGGCAGGCCGCTGGTATTACTCGACAGGGAATAGGTCAGTGGCACGTCGGCCCCGGACTGGAAGATCCCGGTGACGCTGCCGCTGGCCGTCGTGGCTTCGCCCGCCACATCACCGACCCCGCCAGCGATGCCACTGGCCAGGCCGTCTTCATCGACGGTGCCGGTCACGGCGGTCCCGGTCGCGGTGGGCGTATCGTCATCGACGATGATCACCAGCTTCTCGGCCGCGGCCGTTACCGCGTCACCGTCCTTGTCGGTGGCCCGCAACAACGAGCCCAGGTTGATCGTGATGTCGTTCTCGTTATTGCCGGCCGCGTGGTCCAGAGGCTTGAGCAGGGTGAAGCTGTAGGCACCGGCGGCGCTGAGGCTGAAGGTGAACACATCGACGGCGCCGGCCTTGGCGGTGAGTGTGTCCCCGGCAACGCTATACACCAGCGCCACCCCACCCGAACTCAGGGCCGGCAGGCCGCTGGTATCGCTCAACAGGGTATAACTCAGCGGCACGTCGGCCCCGGATTGGAAGATACCGGTGACGCTGCCGCTGGCATTGGTGGCCAGACCCGCCACATCGCCGACACCACCGGCGATGCCATTGGCCAGGCCGTCCTCGTCGACGGTGCCGGTCACGGCGGTCCCGGTCGCTGTGGGGGTATCGTCATCGACGGTGATCACCAGTTTCTCGGCCGCCGCGGTGACCGTATCGCCGTCCTTGTCGGTGGCCCGCAACAACGAGCCCAGGTTGATCGTGATGTCGTTCTCGTCGTTGCCGGCGGCGTGATCCAGGTGCTGCAGCAGGGTAAAGGTGTAGGCACCCGCCGTGCTGAGGCTGAAGGTGAACACATCGACGGCGCCGGCCTTGGCGGTCAGGGTATTGCCGACCACGCTGTAGACCAGCGCCACCCCACCCGAGCTCAATGCCGGCAGGCCGCTGGTATCGCTCGCCAAGGCATAGCTCAGCGGCACATCGACGCCGGGCTGGAAGATACCGCTGACGCTGCCGCTGGCCACGGTGGCCTCGCCGGCCACGTCACCGACACCGCCGGCCACACCGCTGGCCAGGCCGTCCTCGTCGACGGTGCCCGCCACGGCGGTTCCGGTCGCTGCCGGTCCATCGTCCTCGAAGATCATATGCGAGCCGATTTCGGCGGTCGTGGTGGAGGCCTGGCGCAGGGTGAGACCACCGATATCGAAGTCGGCGTGGGTATTGCCCCTGGCGTCCAGGGGCGCGCCGTTCTCGATCAGTACGCGGTTGTGGTCCGAGGTGGTGGTGTATTCGATCTTGTAGCCGGCCTTGATGCCGGTGACGGTGGCCACGCCGCCATCAAAACTGATGAGGATGCTCGTGTCATCCACCGAGCCGTCCGAGTTTTCGATCACCAGCCCGGTGGCGTTGTTGATCACGCGAACATTGGTGATGGCCACCGACGTATCGTTCGCATAGCCGTTGACGAAACTCGTGCCACTTTCGACCGCGGTGTTGAAGGCACTGATCTTGACCACCGCACTCTTGCCGCTTTGCAGCTGCACGATATCGAAATTGGCCGCCTTGGCATTAAACATTGCGGTGAAGTCGATGTTGGCTTCGAGATCGGCTTCGTTCTGATCCAGGTTGGGAATGGTCATGTCCTGCCGGGCGCCGGTGACGAAGGTAAAACGAATGCCTTCCTGTTCCGTGATCATCTGGCTATTGGTGCCGAAGGTGGTCGGGCCACCGGCCTGGCTGGTGTTGATGGTGTCGCCGGTGCTGATGTTGACACCCGATGACTGGTCGGCGGGGTCCTTGCCGGTGGCGATGATCGTCGGGTCGCTGATCCGCAATACGCCGCCATCGTCGACCACGGTCGGGCTGGCCTTGGTGAACATCAGGAACAGGTTCTGCCCGGAAGGTGCATTGGCCAGGTTGAACGTCAGGTCCTGGCTGGCGCCGATAAACACCTTGTTCAGCAGATTGAGGGCATCGTCCGGGTTGTTGGCGTCCGTGTGCTTGAGCGGCTGGTATTCCACGGTCCAGATCTTGCCGCCCGACAGCGGCGACCCGGTTTCCTCTATATAGGCGGCGAACACGATCGCCCCGTCAGGGCCACCGGCCCGGCCCAGCAGGATGTTGTTGTTGGTATCGGTATACAGCAGGATGCTGGTGCCATCGAGGGTATCCAGCCCGCTGTCCAGGCCATTGAGCGCCGCGCCCAGGCTGTCGGTGAAGCTGATATCGACATTGATCGCGCCGGGCGCCAGGTTGAGGGTGAAGGCATTGCTGCCGGTGTCGCCCACGGCACCGGTGTAGCCACTCAAGGCCGCGTCCGTTGCGGTACCGGCCCCGAGGGCGCTCAAGCGGGTGGCGAAGGTCGAGGGCAGGGCGGTCAGCAGGATGTCATTGTCGTCGGCGTCCCCCGTTGGGCTGGCCGTGGCCGTCGCGTTCTGCAACCCGCTGGTTTCGTCCAGGGCAACGTTAGTGCCGGTCGCTTCCACGAGTGGAGCACCATCCGCCAGGGCGGTGATGGTCAGTGTGTCGTTGCTGGGGAAGACGGGGTACAGATCGGGAGGGGTATCGGCGGTCAGGTTGTTCGTGGGGGATTGGGGTGTGGTCATGACATGCTCCTAGGCAGTTCCAGTCGTTGGGGCCGCACCTGGGCCCCTCTGCTGGCAGATGTCACAACTATGGGGATGCGCAGGAGGTTGCGCATTGGCCGATACTCCCAGGCGGTCTGGGAGTTTCAGCCTATGCGGCAGGAGAAACGTGAGAGCGCTGGCGCCTTACCTGTCCTCGGCGAATGCTTCCTCGATGAAGGCCTCCAGCTCCGCCTCTTCAAGCAGCTCGATGGAGAAATGCCCGAAGCGTTTCGGTAGCCAGAGGATGCGCGTGCCGCTGGGGGACTGGAGGTTGTCGCGCGACAGGGGGGTGCCGTTCTCGTCTTCCGGCTGCACCCCCGCGGCCAGCAACTCGTCGTAGGCGGCCTCGATGTCCGGGGTGCTATAGCAGTGACGGTAGATCGTGCCTTCGCCGTTGCTGTCCATCAGCGCCTTGAGATTTCCGGCAAAGGGTTGCACCAGCATCAGGCGCTCCGTGCCAAACCTGACGATCGCATAACGCACATGCAGACCGTCGCGCTGCCAATCCAGGGTCCTGGAAATCCTTGTGCCGAAGACCCGGGCGTAATACGCACACGCTTGCTCAAGATCTTTGACGAGCACGTCCACGTGGCTGAACTTTAATTTCAATGGTTTCTCCTGACGAAAAAGGCAGCAGGGTGCTGCACCGATTTTGAGAATCCTCTGATTCAACCCCAGCAGTTGTCGAGCCTAGACTGCCGGCCTCACGCCGATTCCCACCAAGGGAAGCTGCAACGCCACTCTGAGCTCGTATCGAGGGGAAACATTTTTGAAAATGCTACGACAGGCGGGACTGCTTGCATTGGCTCTGGGCTGCATCATGGGAGCTTCCGCCTACGCAGCGGATTATTGCGACAGGCCTGAGTATGGCTCACCAGACAATCCTTCGATCATTGCCAGTCTTCCAGCCATTACCACCTTGAAGTACGCCCCCATTGGCGGGGTAATGGCGTCCTACGACGTAACGGTCGGACGCCGTTCTGGAGGATGGTCATGGTGCAGTAAGTCTCAATGGGGATTTACCGAAGTTGCTACCAGCCTTGTATCAAGAGGCAGTCCAGGGCTTTACGACTCTGGTGTGCCTGGGGTCGGCATTCGCATTGGGCACCTTGCCAGCATTAACTGGTACACCCCCACTTATCCACCTCTTGCCAATACCGGAATAAATAATGGGAACATCATCTATTTTTTCGATAGATTGAGCATAGTGTTCGTGCGTACAGATATAGGGGTTGGAAAGGGCGATATGCCTTCCTTCAACTACAAGACCAATTTTTTTATTGACACCAATTACACCACTCCGGCACGAGCGGTTTTCCCCATCGAAGGTAAGGGCCTTAAAACCAGGTTTGAACATAATGCCTTCTTCACCACTTGCTACACGCCCAAGAACAGTACCGAGGTCAATATGGGGCGTCCCGCGGCAGAGCAAGTAAAACGCGGCTCGGTCCAGGACTTTCCATTCGCCCTGGATGTTGTGTGCGAAGGCCTCAATCCCACGGTCAAGCCACCGGTGAAGGTCTACTTCGAGGGCAACTCCGTTCGTGATGGCTTGTTGAATCTGAACGGTTCCGGACAATCTGGCGTCGCCAAAGGCGTTGCCATCTCGCTGACCAGCGACAAAAACGTGGCACTCCCCTTCAGCAAAGCCAAGGCGGTGGCCCTGGATTGGCAGGCCAGCGGCCCTGGCAGCGAGATGTACCGCTTTGCCGCAAAGGCCCGCTACGTCACTACAGGCGCAGAAGTCGTCGCCGGCAAAGCCGATGCCACGCTGACCTATGTACTGGAGTACAACTGATCGCGTTTCCCGCCTTGGGATGCAGAAAAAAGCCACTCGATCAGTGGCTTTTTTTGTGCCTATCAGCCGCGTTGCCGCAGCGCATCGACTCAGAGTTTCGGCAACTGGCCGATGCGGCCGAACATCTCGGTGACGATCTGCAGGTCCAGCTGGAACTGTTCGACGGTCTTGAACTCGTTGTCGTTGTGGCCGGTGTACTTGACCTCGGGACGGGCCAGGCCGAATTGCACGCCGTTGGGCAGTTCATGCACCGAGGTGGCGCCGGCGGAGGTGCCGAACTCGTGCTTCATGCCAAGGTTTTCGCTGGCCACCGCCAGCAGCGCCTTGACCCATTCACCCTCGGGGTTGCGGTACATCGGCTCGGCGATCGAATAGTCGAAGTTCACCGCGACCTGGTTCTGCTTGCTCCAGGCGGCCAGCTTGTCGGCAATTTCCTTTTTCAACACCTCCGGGGTCTTGCCCTTGGGCACGCGCAGGTTGACCGCCAGCTTGAAGGCTTTTTCGTCCTGGCCGACATAGGTCAGGGAGGTGGTCAGCGGGCCCATGAAGTCATCGGCGAAACCGACCCCCAGCGTGTTGCCCAGGTAGTCCAGGCCCCAGTTGTCGGCGGCATAACGCGCCGCGTCGGTGATCGGGTTGTGCTTGAGCGCGACCTTGCCGTCGAGGCCGTTGATGAAGTCGAGCATGCGCGCCACCGGGTTGACCCCGGACTCGGGCTCGGAGGAGTGGGCGGACACGCCGGTGACCGTCAGCCTGACGTCCTTGCCTGCGACCTTGGCGGCCACGCTGAAGTCGCCGCCGTGGGCCTTGGCGTATTCGGCGCCGGCCTTCTGCAGGCTGGCCGCCAGTTCGGCGGGCTGGTCGGTCACCAGGGTGGCGACCGAGGCGCCGGGGATCTGGTTGGTGGCCAGGCCGCCGGTCATCGAGACGATCTCCGCGCCTTTGCCCTCGGCGGCACGCCGCGGGAAGCTGGCCATGACGGTGCCGTAGCCTTTCTCGGCGATCACCACCGGGTAGCCGCCATCCAGCGCCAGGTTGTAGTTGGGCGTCGGGTTGCGTTCGAAGTAGTAGGGAATCGCGTCGCCGCTGGTTTCCTCGGTGGTGTCCACCAGCAGCTTGAAGTTGCGCGCCAGGGGCAGCTTCTCTTCCTTGATGATCTTCATCGCGTACAGGGCCACGACTATGCCGTTCTTGTCGTCCTCGGTGCCGCGGCCGTACATGCGGTCGCCGACCAGGGTGACCTTGAACGGGTCGAGCTTGGTGCCGTCCTGCAGCACCCAGTTCTCCGGCGTCACCGGCACCACGTCGGCATGGGCGTGGATGCCCACCACTTCTTTGCCGCTGCCTTCCAGGGAGATCTCGTAGACGCGGTTGTCGATGTTGCGAAAGTTCAGGTCGAAGGCCTGGGCCAGGGCCTTGATCTTGTCGGCGATCTTGAGGAACTCGGGGTTCTCGTGCTGCGGCACGCCATCGACGCGCACGGTGGGGATCGCCACCAGCTCGCGCAGGGTTTCGGTGGCGGCCTTGCCGTACTTCACCCGCGCATAGAGGCCCAGCAGGCGATGGATCTCGTTCTGCTGCTCGGCGGAAAGCGCCTTGTTGTCGAGGAAGGCATTGATGGCCGGGCCGAGGTTGGCTTCTTTGACCACCTCGCTCTTGGCCGCCTCATTTTTGCTCAAGGTGCCGAGGAACTGGCGGAAATCCGTGACCGAGGCATCGGCGAAGCTCTTGAGGATCGCCGCGTTCTGCTGCGGGGTGATGTTGGCGTGGGCGGCGGTGGTGAAGGCTGACAGGCTGGCCAGTACCAGGGTGGCCGCGGCCAGTTGCTTGAGGGAGAAGTCCATTGCGGGAGGCGTTCCTTGCAGATTGTTAGGAAATATCTGACCTCCCAACCTAACACCACAAGGGAAGGGTACGGGAGCCCCCGAAGTGGGATCTGTCGCACAGAAATGCAAAAGCGGCGCAGAAACGAAAAAAAACGGCGCCGGGGCGCCAGGCAGATCGGCTGCTTTTTAGCCGGCACGCAAGGCTCAAACTCGAGGCTTGGCGGCCGTTTTTTTAAGGCCGCGCCCTGGCCGATATTTTCTGCCCCTGTGGGCCTGCGGGGCAGTAGAATCCCGTCGCCCGGTAACGCCTGCGAGGTTGACACGGCAGGCCACGGCGGCGTTGTTGGCGCTGGCGTCCGGGCAGGTTTCTTGGTGTGGGCAGTGCCGGGTTTCTCCGGTGATTTACACTGAAACCGCATTGGGTCGGGTAAGACAGGCGAGGGCGTATGGCGGTTGAACGACGGGATTTCAGTGGCGGCATGAAGGGCAAGAACCTGCGTTACCTGGAAGAGGCGCGGGTGGCGCCCGCGGCCCATGCGCGGGCGGGCTTCCTGCTGCTCGAGCACTTCTCGTTGCCGGCCTTCACCCAGGCCCTGGATACCATCGTCACCGCCAACCTGCTGCGTCCCGCCTTGTTCTCCTCAACGACTTTTGGCTTGCAGGACGGCGAGGTCACCAGCGACCTCGGGCTGGTGATCCGTCCCGATGCGCGCCTGACCGCGGCGGCGCTCAAGGACCTCGACCTGTTGGTGATCTGCGGTGGCTATCGCACGGAGCTCAAGGCCGATCCCCAGTTGAGCAGCCTGCTGAAAAGCGCCGCCGAACTGGGCATCGCCCTGGCCGGGTTGTGGAACGGGGCCTGGTTCCTCGGCGTCGCGGGGCTGCTCGAAGGCTACCGTTGTGCGATCCACCCGGAGCATCGTCCGGCGCTGGCGGAGATTTCCAAGGTCACCCATGTCACCAGCGAGGCCTTTGTGGTGGACCGCGACCGGCTCACGGCGTCCAGTCCCGCCGGCGCCTTCCATATGGCCCTGGAGTGGATCAAGGGACTGCACGGCAAGGCGCTGGTCGAGGGCATCGAGGACATCCTGTCGTTCGAGGAATCCCGCTACCGGCGCATCAAGCCGACGATGCATGTGTCGTTGAGCGCGCCCTTGCGCGAGGTGGTCAATCTGATGGACGCCAACCTCGAGGAACCGCTGCAAATGGACCAGCTGGCGGAGTATGCCGGGCGTTCCCGGCGGCAGATCGAGCGCTTGTTCAAGGAGCAGTTGGGCACCACCCCGCAGCGCTATTACCTGGAATTGCGCATCACCGAAGCGCGTCGATTGCTGCAGCACACCGAACTGTCCCAGGTCGAGGTGCTGGTGGCCTGCGGCTTCGTCTCGCCGAGCCATTTCAGCAAGTGCTACAGCTCGTATTTCGGCTATCGGCCGTCGAAGGAAAAGCGCCTGGTGAAATGATCGCGGACGTCAGTATCTATCAGCTTTCGAGCCACCAATATAAGAGTGTTTCATCCTCGTCATCATCCAGGTTTTTATAGATGTTGGCGTAGTACCACTGAATCCCTGTTCTATCTCGAAACCTGTTAAAGAAGTCGTTGATCTTCTCCAGCCCATTGCGTGCAGGAACCGCTAATGACAGGTTTCCCTCAAATACACCGTCCAGTGTTCCACCCAGCTCACAAACTACACCGTTTTCCAGCAAGGCTATGTCTTCTTGAGGAATAGAGTCTGCATAGATCTGGATGCAGAAATTTCCGCCTCGTTTCAAGACGACGGCAGGTGCTTCTTTGTCTTTGATTGAAACAATATCTCCTCGCGCCAGGTTCAGCGCGATACCAGGGGAGGAGAGCAACTCGTAAGTATCCTGGTCAATCTTGCGAGCAGGCAGCTCTTCAAAAAAAGGGCCGTCATCATCTGTTACATAAACTTGAATCAGAACAGGTGCTTCTTTATCGTTCATACGCTACTCCGTAGCTGTTCTGCTCAATGCACGCATCCATGTTGATAGGGAATGAAGCTTCTGGTGCCAGGGCTGTTCTAGGAGCCAATGTGTTTGTAGTTGAGTTGAATCTGTAGGGGAGATATTTAAATCAATATTGTTCATTAGCGATGTGCTCGTGAGAGGCCGACTGACTCAGGGTCATCGATTTTTTGAAATCACACTGTTCATGTATTGATTCAAATCGCGCAGGTCCTGAATGCTCCAGGCGTGCGGCGGTATCTTTACACCATTCTCTCGCAAGGTTCTTGGAATCAGGTCGCCATTGGGGCGAAGTATTATCGATGACACGATAACGCCCGGATAATCATTGAGCCGTTTCTTGAACACGGGGGTTGTAAGGTCAGGTGTCGGAGGGTTGCTTTTATTGGCCAGTGGTCCGGTTCCTTTGATATCGGCTCCGTGGCACACGGCACAGCGCTGCGAATAGAGGTTTTTCCCATTGTTATCCGCGAAGGACAGTGATGTTTGAGTGAGCGACAGAACGCCTAGCGAAGCGATGAGCAATACCTTTACTTTCATTTTTCATACGTCCTTGTTGTGTCACTCAGATCTGAATCGAGGGCAAAGGCTTGTCAGTCTTCCATCCAGACATCTTCGTAGCCTTGGTTGTCGATGATGAACTTGGCGCCAGCGGGCAGGCAAAGGTAATTCAGCACCTGTGGCAGCATTTCACTGAGATGCTCAGTGTGAACCGCTTGATAAAAATCATCAGCGTTCGAATGTTCTCCGCAGTGAATAAACCAACTGACATTACCCCCCTCCGGCAGCGAAATGCGTGCGCCATAAATAGGTGACTTGCCCAGGGTGGCAATCGCGATGGCGACCATTTCTTCTGGAGGCAGTACGGGCAGTCCGTACTTTTCACAGATGTCTTTTTGCATATTAAGCAGCTCCTCAGGGTACTTCGATCTGGCGAACGGTACACCCATCCCTAAATCGCCTTCCAGTCAGCGCGGCATGGCCCGGCCGACCCGGCTTAAAGCTCCTTGGCCTTGCGCCCGCGCGGCTTGGATTTTACCGGCACGCTGTCGCCATATTCGCTCCACCAGATGGCCAGCGCCTCCATCGTCGGCCCTAGCGCGCGGGCCTTGGCGGTGATCTCGTACTCGACCCGTGGCGGCACTTCGGCGAATACCGTGCGCGACACCAGGCCGTCGCTTTCCAGCTCGCGAAGTTGTGCGGTCAGCATGTGCTGGGTGATACCGCTAATGGCTTTTCGCAACTCGCCGAAGCGGTAGATCCGCTGATTGAGCAACCACATGATTTCCAGCTTCCACTTGCCTGAGAGCAGGGCGAATGCCCGGCGCATTTCCTCATGCATGTTGACCGCGGCGTTGTCATTAGTCTGCTTTTCCATACTAACCATCACTTTTTCATCCTACTTGTGGCTTTTCATGTTAGGCGACATCTTTGCCCCACGTCGACGCAACCCCCTCACTCAGGAAGAAAACTCATGATCGAACACGCTTCATATTGGTTCAGCACCACGCTGTTGTCGGTGCTCTATGTGACCTCCGCGACGCTGTACGTGGTCAAGCGCGACTGGGTTCGCCAGGCCCTCGTCGACCTCGGTTATCCCACCTATCTGGTGGCGGGCCTGATCGTGGTGAAGGTGCTGGCGGTGCTGGCCATTGTCTCGCGCTTCAGCGTGGCGCTGAGCGACCTCGCGTATGCCGGGATGCTTTACCACCTGCTGCTGTCGGCGGTGGCGCACCTGGGTGTGCGCAAACCTCGCGGCGCGTTGCCGGCAGCGGTGTGCCTGGTACTGCTGGGCGTTTCTTTCCTGACGCAGAACGCCGCTCGCGAACTGCCGTCGCCCTATGGCCAGCTCCCGGCGGCACACCTGGCAACCCTCTGACCCATTGGAGAACAACATGGCTCGACTCAACGGAAAAATTGCCATCGTCACCGGCGCCAGCCGTGGCATCGGCCGCGCCACCGCGAAGCTGTTCGCGGCGGAAGGCGCCAGGGTGGCGGTGCTTTCGCGCACCGCCGAACACATCGATCGCGTGGTCGCCGATATCCAGGCCGCGGGCGGCACCGCGCTGGGCGTGGCCTGCGATATCGCCGATCCCGCCCAGATCGACGCTGCCGTGAAGCAGGTGGTGGCGGCCTATGGCGGCATCGACATCCTCGTCAACAACGCTTTCGATCCCATGGCGGTCTCGTCGTCGGTCCTCGAACTGTCGGTCGAGCAGTTGCAGCGCAATTTCGAGATGGGGCCGATCGCCTATCTGCGGACGATGCAAGCCTGCCATCCTTACCTCAAGGCGAGCGGGGCGGGCAGGGTGATCAACTTTGCCTCGCTGGCCGGGGTCCTCGGCATGGTCGGCTACGGCCCCTACAACATGGCCAAGGAAGCGGTGCGCGCCTTGACCCGCTCGGCGGCGCGCGAGTGGGGGGCGGATGGGATCACCGTGAACAACGTCCTGCCGGTGGCGGACACCTGGGGCGCGGCCGATGGGCCGCCACCGAGCAACGCGCTGGCCCGCCATGGCTCGCCGGAGGAAGACATCGCCCCGGTGGTGCTGTTCCTCGCCAGCAAGGATGGGCAGTACCTCACCGGCTACAGCCTGACGCCTGACGGCGGCCAGATCATCGACAGCGCGCGCTGACACCTGGCCCTGTTCTGTCATTGTCTTAACGCCGACCACCGCTCACGTCGCCACGTTCGTTGCCCTGAAAGGCTTGCGCGTGGCGGCCAGTACCGCCAGCACGGCGGCCACCACCAGCAGTGCCGCGCTCAGTTCGAAGGTCGCCCGATAACCGCTCAGGTCGAAGGCCAGGCCGCCCGCCGTAGCGCCCGCGGCAATCGCCAGCTGGACGATCGCCACCATCAATCCGCCGCCGGCTTCCGCATCGTCCGGCAGTGCCCGGGTCAGCCAGGTCCACCAGGCGACCGGAGCGGCGGTCGCCACCAGGCCCCAGAGGCCCAGCAAGACCGTGGTGACCGACACCGAGGCGCCAAACACCACCAGGGCCATGGCGATCGCCGCCATCATCAGCGGGATGATGATCAGCGTGCGATACAGGGCGCTTTTCAGGAAGGCTTCGATCAGGAAGGTGCCCGCCAGGCCGGCCAGGCCGATCACCAGTAACATCAGCGACAGGGTGGTGACACTGACCTGGGTGACCGTCTCCAGGAAGGGCCGCAGGTAGGTGAACAGCATGAACTGGCCCATGAAAAACAGGCTGACCGCGAGCATGCCCAGGGCCACCGGCATTCTTTTCATCAGGCTGAAGACATTGCCGGTGCCGGCGGCCGGCTGCGCTTTCAGCGACGGCAGGCTGGCCAGCAGCCAGACGGCGGCGAGGGCGGCCACCGGCACCACGCAGAAGAACGCCCCGCGCCAGCCGATCAGGGAACCCAGGAAGCTGCCCAGGGGCGCCGCGATCACGGTCGCCAGGGCGTTGCCGCCATTGACGATGGCCAGGGCACGCGGCACCTGGTCCTCGGGTACCAGGCGCATGGCCGTGGCCGCCGACAACGACCAGAAACCGCCGATGGCCACGCCGATCAGCGCGCGGCCGGCCATGAAGGTCAAGTAGTCCGGGGCGAACGCCACCACGGTTCCGGAGACGATCATCAGCAGGGTCAGGGACAGCAGCAGCCGCTTGCGCTCGACCCGGGCCGCCACCGAGGCGATCAGCAGGCTGGTGAACAGGGCAAACAGCCCGGAGACGGAAATGCCCTGGCCGGCTTGCCCCTCGCTGACCTGCAGATCGGCCGCGATCGGGGTCAGCAGGCTGACCGGCATGAACTCGGAGGCCACCAGGGCAAAGGCGGCGAGGGCCATGGCCAGCACGGCGCCCCAGGTGTGTCGGGGGGCGGGCGACTCGGCGTGAGAAGTAGCGGTCATGGCGACAGGTTTCCTGTGTGGCTGGAAGCGTCCGTGCTGACCGCCGGGCGTTGCCGGCTGGGTCTGCGGACGCTTCGCTGCATAAATATAGGTGCACGCCGCCGGTGGAAGACCGGGCCGGCGCGTGAATGGCGATCGGGGCCGGCCCGGTGCTGGAGCGGCTCCGGTCGCGGCAGAAGGAAAACGCGACACCGGATTCGGTGCCGCGAAGCGAAGGGGGCCCAAGCCGGGCACCCAACGGACTACCAGAGGTTGTTCTGCATGAGCGGGATCAGGCGCTTGCCGCGCTCAGCCCGCCAGGGTGGCGTTGTCGATGACGAAGCGGTACTTGACGTCGCCCTTGAGCATGCGTTCGTAGGACTCATTGATCTGGTCCGCGCGCACCAGCTCGATGTCGGCGACGATGCTGTGCTCGGCACAGAAATCGAGCATCTCCTGGGTCTCGGCAATGCCGCCGATCATCGAGCCGGCGAGGGTCCGGCGCTTCATGATCAGGTTGAACACATTGGGCGAGGCATGCGGAGTCGCCGGGGCGCCCACCAGGGTCATGCCGCCGTCGCGCTTGAGCAGCACCAGGAAGGCGTCGAGATCGTGGGGCGCGGCCACGGTGTTGAGGATCAGGTCGAAGCTCTTGGCGTGGGCGGCCATTTCCTCGGCATTGCGCGACACCACCACTTCGTCGGCGCCCAGCTGGCGAGCGGCCTCGCGCTTGGAGTCGGAGGTGGTGAACGCCACCACATGCGCGCCCAGGGCATGGGCCAGCTTGATGCCCATGTGGCCCAGGCCACCGATGCCGACCACGCCGACTTTCTTGCCAGGGCCGACCTTCCAGTGGCGCAGCGGCGAATAGGTGGTGATGCCCGCGCACAGCAGCGGCGCGACGGCGGCCAATTGCTCCTCGGGGTGGCGGATGCGCAGCACGTAGCGTTCGTGGACCACGATCTGTTGCGAGTAGCCGCCCAGGGTCCAGCCCGGGGCGTCCGGCGTCGGGAAGTTGTAGGTGCCGATCAGGCCGTCGCAGTAGTTCTCCAAGCCGTCCTCGCAGTCGGCGCAATGCTTGCAGCTGTCGACGATGCAACCGATGCCCACCAGGTCGCCCGGGTGGAAGCCGTGCACATGGGCGCCGACCGCCGTGACCCGGCCGACGATCTCGTGGCCGGGCACGCAGGGAAACTGCGTGCCTTGCCACTCGGCGCGCACCTGGTGCAGGTCCGAGTGGCAGATGCCGCAGAAGGCGATGTCGATCTGCACGTCATGGGCGCCGGGGGCGCGGCGGGTGATCTGCAGTGGTTCCAGAGGTTGGTCGCCCGCATGGGCGCCATAGGCGTTGACTAACATTGCACACTCCATCCTGCGTTACGTTGGATGGCCATTTTCCCGGCCAGGCGCAGGCGGCCAGTAGTGCATTTCGCTGGAATTCTTGCCTGATTCTCTGGACTTTGGTTTTTTCGGTAGGAGCGGCACCGGGGCCGGGTTAACGTCTGGCAAGGAGGGGCCATACCGACATGACACGCCCACACGACACCCGCGCCCAGGCGCCCCAGGAAACCCTCACGCGTCTCATTGGCACCTGGATCAAACACTCGGGGGACTGCCCGACAGCGATCCCCGGTCTGGGTTTGTTTCGCCGCGAGATCCCTTCGCCGCCCGCCGTGTGCATGGCAGAGCCGAGCATCGTCCTCGTCGCCCAGGGAGCGAAACAGCTGTGGGTCGGCGGCGAAGCCTACCCGTACGACCCCTCACGCTTTCTCGTGACCTCACTGGACCTGCCGGCCAATTCGCAAGTGACGACGGCCAGCCTGGAGCAACCCTGCCTCGGGCTGAGCTTCAAGCTCGACCCGCGCATGCTGGCGGAGCTGGCCGCCCAGGGCGGGCTGCTGCAACCTCGCGATCGAGGCACAGGCAAGGGCGTGGGCATCGGCACCGCGACGCCGGCCATGTTGGCCTCGTTCGTGCGCCTGCTGGAGTTGCTGGACGAGCCCGAAGCCATCCCGGTGCTGGCGCCGCTGATCCAGCGTGAGATCCACTACCGCTTGCTGCTGAGCGACCAGTCGGCGCGGCTGCGGCAGATCGCCTCCGTCGACGGCCAGGGCCACCGCATCGCCAGGGCCATCGATTGGCTGAAACTGAATTACACCGCGCAACTGCGCGTCGACGAACTCGCCGCCCGGGTGCAGATGAGCACGCCGACCTTTCACCACCACTTCCGCCAACTCACCGCCATGAGCCCGTTGCAATACCAGAAATGGCTACGCCTGACCGAAGCCAGGCGCCTGATGATGAACGAACACCTGGATGTATCGAGTGCAGCCTTCAAGGTCGGCTATGAAAGCCCGTCGCAGTTCAGTCGGGAGTACAGCCGGCTGTTTGGCGCAGCGCCCAGGCGGGATATTGCGCAGTTGCGGGGGTTGTAGGGGAG
>NZ_JBWKZA010000053.1:0-20216 GCF_059424045.1 Pseudomonas sp. GW456-L12 | reverse complement strand
CGCCCACCCTACCTGACAACTTCGCCCCCCTCCATGCTGGCGCAATGCTCTGCGAGCGGCCTTACAAGGAGTTCAGCAGGACCTTCGACGAGCAGCCGCCGCGGCGGCAGCTGACCTTGTTGCGGCCGGTGGTCTTCGCCTCGTACAAGGCCTGGTCGGCATCGTTCAACCAGTCCAGGGCATCGCTATGGTCCGGGGAATAGGCGGCCAGGCCGATGCTCAGGCTGACCTCCAGGGCCGGGCTCTGCTCATAGCCCAATCCGCCGAAACGGCAACGCAAGGCCTCCATCAGTTCGGCGGCATGCTCCAGCGGCACGTCCGGCAGGATCACGCAGAACTCGTCGCCGCCATAACGCCCGGCCAGGTCGCTGATCCGCAGGTTCTGCTTGAGCAGCTTGCTCAGCTGGCGCAACACGATGTCGCCGGCGACATGGCCGTAGGTGTCGTTGATGGCCTTGAAATGATCGATGTCGATCAGCGCGATGGCGCCGCCCTGGTTCGGGTTCGTCCCCTGGCGCCGGCAACGCTGGAACTCGATTTCCAGCTGGTCCTTCCAGGCCCCGTGGTTGAGCAGGCCCGACAGGCTGTCGGTGCGGCTCAGGGCCAGCAATTCGCGCTTGTGCCGAGACAGGACATTGGCCTGCTGGTAGCAGATAAACCCCAGGGCCAGCGGATACAGGGTCAGCATCGGCAAGCAGGCATAGAGCTGCAGCGCACTGGTCTGGGCCTCGAACCCGATGCCGAACAGCAGCAGCCCGAGCGCGACTCCCAGCATCTGCGCCAGACAACCGGCCAGGAAAAAGGGCACGCCACCCAGGGCGATATTGTTCATCGCCATCAACGACAGGGTGGTGGTGGTCGGCAGCGGATTGAAATGCATGGCCGCCACCCAGAACCCGCCGAGGAAGGCATCCACCAGCAGGTTGCGATGCTCGCCACGAAACGGCACTGGCGAGCGGCGCGCCCACTGGTACGCCAGGTGCGGCCAGATGAACGCGTTGAACGACATGAACACCCAGACCCAGGGCGATGGATGCAGCGGGTACATGCCCGCGGACACGCAAAGGAAACCGAGGGCCAGCCCCAGAATTCGCGTCTTGTATAGCCTCCTGGCCAGTGAAAGTCCCTTTCCTCCATTGTGCGGCGTCAAGGCCAAGTCGCCTCCGTTGAACGGTACGCAAGCCATGGAATGCGGTCGTGTTCAGAAGTCTATCAGCGCAACGGCAAATCGCCATCACCGCTCGGCCGCCGGAAAACGCTACGGGTTGCCTGGGCGCAAGGGGCCATGCCCGTCCAGCGAAAACCAGCGGATGCCATCGGTCCAGCTGCACGTAGCCACCCTGCCCGCCTGCATTCATTTGCAGAATGAAGTCCGGAAGAAACTTCGTTTGTCAGCACACCCCCGCGCCAACCAGAATCAGGCCCAGCCAACACCGCTACCCTCTTTGTCTCACTACGCCGGGAATCCTTGTTTATGAGCCTGCAGAGCTTCGTCAGCCCAGACCTGATCCGCCAACGTTTTTCACGGGCGATGTCGGACATGTACCGCGAGGAAGTGCCGCTGTACGGTGCCCTGATGGAGCTGGTGACCCAGGTCAACGCCGGGGTCCTGGACAGCGACGAGAGGATCGCCCGGCAGCTGCGCAGCACCGGCGAAATCCAGCGCCTGGACCTGGAGCGCCACGGCGCCATTCGCGTCGGCACCGCCACCGAACTGGCGACCCTGGGCCGCCTGTTCGCGGTAATGGGCATGCAGCCGGTGGGTTATTACGACCTCACCCCGGCCGGGGTGCCGGTGCATTCCACGGCCTTTCGCGCGGTGCATGAAAGCGCCCTGCAGGTCAGCCCGTTCCGGGTCTTCACTTCACTGCTGCGCCTGGAGCTGATCGACAACCCGCAATTGCGTAGCTTCGCCGAATCGGTGCTGGCCCGCCGGAGCATTTTCACCCCGCGCGCCCTGGCCCTGATCGAACAGGCCGAAACCCAGGGCGGCCTCGACGACAACGCCGCCGGGGAATTCGTCGAGCAGGCCCTGGAAACCTTCCGCTGGCACCACAGCGCCACGGTCACGGCCGGGCAGTACCAGCAACTGAGCGCCCAGCACCGGCTGATCGCCGACGTGGTGGCGTTCAAGGGGCCGCACATCAACCACCTGACGCCGCGCACCCTGGACATCGACCAGGTGCAAGCGCTGATGCCGGCCCACGGCATCACGCCCAAGGCGGTGATCGAAGGCCCGCCGCGCCGGGAATGCCCGATCCTCTTGCGCCAGACCAGCTTCAAGGCGCTGGAGGAAGCCGTGGCCTTCACCGACCAGCCCGACAGCCGCGGCAGCCACAGCGCGCGCTTCGGCGAGATCGAACAGCGCGGCGCCGCCCTCACCCCCAAGGGCCGGGCGCTGTACGACCAGCTGTTGAACGCCGCCCGCGACGCCCTGGGGGACTTTCCCAACGAAGCCAATGCCCAGCGCTACAACACCCTGATGGCCGAACACTTCCGCGCCTTTCCTGATGACCACGAGGCCATGCGCGAACAGGGCCTGGCGTACTTCCGCTACTTCGCCAGCGAACAAGGCCTGGCCGCGCGCCAACAGGCGGATCGACCGACGAACCTGGAGGCGCTGATCCACGCCGGGCATGTGCGGGCCGAGCCGCTGGTGTACGAGGACTTCCTGCCGGTCAGCGCCGCCGGGATCTTCCAGTCCAACCTGGGCGACGATGCGCAAAGCCATTACACCGGCCACTCCAACCGGCAGGCTTTCGAGCGGGCCCTGGGGCGCCCGACCATCGATGAACTGCAGCTGTACGCCGACACCCAACAGCGCTCGCTCCAGGCATGCGCCACGGCGCTGGGCCTGCCGGCGCTCTGATTTTCCGTCCCACAGCATCAGCCAGAACGGCTGATGCTAACCCTTTCCAGCAGCCACCACAGGGCAATGGCTACAGGGTGTTTCGGCAGCCCTGATCGACAACATGCCGATACGAAACAGCCCGCCTCGCCCACTCCTCTCCTGCTTACCTTTCCATGACCCCTTCAAGCGCACCGTCAGTCGCCCGAGGGTCATCACTCCTTTCAATCTTGTCTCTATATGGATACAGTCACTCATGGATTACGAGATCCTGCAGACGACCGCCTTTGCCCAATGGCACACCACGCTACGGGACCTGCGCGCCAGGATAGCCATCGCTCGGCGTATCGAGCGAGCTTCGGCGGGCAACCTGGGCGATGTGAAAAACCTCGGCGGCGGTCTCTCGGAAATGCGCGTGAATATGGGCGCCGGCTACCGCATCTATTTCACGCTTCGCGGCAATACGCTGATCGTCCTGCTGCTGGGCGGCGACAAGTCCACCCAGCCTGCCGATATCTGCCAGGCCCGTTCCCTGGCCAAGGAGTTCTGATATGTCCGACACACTGCTTGCCTTCGACATCGCCACCCTGCTCGACAGCGACCAGGCGATCAGCGAATACCTGTCCCAGGTCCTGGCCGATGGCGATACCGATGAACTGATCCGCGCCCTGGGCCATGTCGCCAGGGCCCGGGGCATGACGCAGATTGCCAAGGCCACCGGCCAGGGCCGGGCCAGCCTCTACAAGGCTTTTGCCCCGGGTGCCAAGCCGCGCTTCGATACCGTGGTCAAGGTCATGCGCGCGCTGGGCCTGCAGCTGTGCACCACCGTGTCCCGAGGCTGAAGCCGACCCGGGCAGCAGGCAATGAAACAACAGGCTGTGTCGGTAAAGAGTCTTGCTGGAGAGAGCCGAGAGTGCTTGGCAACCGCTGGCAACAGGCGTCGAACCTGCGCGGGTCGCATGAACGCAATGACGGAAATCGTGGGGCGGGAACCCCGAAGAGGGTGTTCGCCCAGTGCTCTGGCCTGGCAATCCATGCACCGGTAAAGAGCCCTTGCACCGGGCGAACGAGAACTATTTTAATCGAACGACAAAAGAAAGTCCGTGCACATATTCTGAAGAATTCTGAACACAAAGCTGGCGGAATTTTTTTTATTTCGCTCACCTTCGTTCAACTCCCCGCACGGACCTCCCGAGATCCGCGCGCCGGCCGCCACAACGACCAGCGCCCGGTCTCAATCAACCTTCGTGCTGGGTCGTAACTTGCAACACGTCGGTATAGGTCACCACCACGCTCTGGCCGACCTTGAGGTCTTTCAGCCGGGCCTGGACTTCCGGTTTTTCCACGGCCAGGACCTTCTTGTTACCCGCCGGCCCCTGGAAGGTCAGCTGGTTATTCTTCAGGTCGATGTCGGTGATCTTCAGTTGCACCTGCACCTGGCGATAGGCTTCGCCGCCCGGGTTGGGGTTGTCCTTGGTGGCGCGAATCACCCCGGTGCGCTCGGCGGAATCCGGCAGGCCTTTTTCCACATTGGTGTCCAGCACCGCCACCACCGCGTGAGTGACCCGCACATTGACCTGGTCGCCCACCTTCAAATGCCCCAGGTCCTTGGCCTGATCGCTGAGTTGCACATGCACCGGTTGGCCCTGCGCGCCTTCCAGCACCACACGATGCTTGGCGGCATCCACGGAGAGCACCTTGGTCACCAGTTCATCGGCCTCCACGGTACCGGCCAACGGAATGTCGGCGGCATGGGCATGCAGGCTGGCAGCAGACAACAGAGTGGCCAAGGCAACGGCTTTGGCCAGAGAGTGAAGCGGCTTCATAGACATTCATCCCTGTAATTGAAGACAAGACCCGCGCCGTTCAGGTGCGCGGTGCCGCTTGAGCATAGACGCGGTCCGGAGCGACGTTGGTAACTTCAATCGATTTGTTGCACGCAGCCAGTCTCAGTAACCGGTCATTTCCAGATAACCGCTGCCAGTATGGCTGCCGCTCAATTGCACCGGCCCTTCCCAATAAGGAATGCGCAGGTTCATCCAGGCCTTGGGGTTGAGCGCCTCGGCATTGATATCCAGGCCGCGGCCGAGAATGCGCAGACGCCAGCGGGTGGGCAGTGTGCGCCCCGCCACCTTGGAGTCCTCCAGCGGGGTGAGCTGGATATCGTCCTTGTGCAGGGTCTGGATGCGGCCGTCGGGCTCGATCCAGGTGCCAGTGATGTAGGGCGGTTTGTGGTTTTCCCGCACGCGGAACAGCATCAGCCGTTCGCCGCTGTCCAGGTGCAGGGAGAACCAGTCCCACCCGCTCTGCCCGGCCGCCAGGGGCTGGCTGCTCCATTCGCGGTCGAGCCAGGCCGGACCGCTGACCTGATAGGTCTGGCCGTCGATCTGCAGGCTGCCCTCGGCCTGGAAAAACGGCTGGCTGTAGTAATAGGACGCCTGGCCCTGCTCGGACTTGCGGCTGTAGCCCGCCTCGCCCTGGAGCACCAGCGGCCGGTCGCTGCGCAGTTGCAAGCGGTAGGCGAAACCCGCGCCGCTGGCTTGCAGTTGCATGTGTGCCAGCGGGTCGGCGTCGGCGGACTGGCTGCTGAAACTCCAGTCGTCGATCCAGGCCTTGAACGGCTGCGCGGTCACCCCGGCCTGCCCCACCCCGCCGCGGGCGTAACGTTCGGTGGCGTGATGGGCAGTGGCCGAAGTCGCCGCGGCGTGGCCCAGCCAGACATTCGGCGCCTGCCAGCCGGGCTGGTCGGGTTCGGCGCGCAAGGCGCTGCGAAACAGCGTCCACTGCACGCCGAAGCGCTGGCCGTCGCTGGCCCTGAGGTCGGCGGTGAGGTACCACCACTCGATGCGAAAACCGTCATGCACGCCATGGTCGGCGGGGAAACTGAACACCCGCCCCGGCACCACCTGGGTGAACGCCGCGGCGTCCTCGCCCAGGCCGGCGAAACCTTGCGCCGGCTCGTCGCCCTTATCGCAACCGCACAGGGCCAACACCAGCAACAGGCCAGGCAGCCGTTCAATCTTCATGGGCGAAAGTCCTGAGCAGATCCGCCGGCTGGCTACGATACAACCGCAGCAACGGCCAGGCCGATGCGAGCAAGGTGGCCAACACCGCCAGGGCCAGCAACTGCACCAGTTGCAGCGGGAACACCCGCAACGGCAGGCGCCAACCGAAGGCCTGGACATTGATCACCGTATCCAGGCACCAGGCCAGGGCAATGCCCAGGGGCAGCGCCAGGAGCAAGGTCAGCAGCGCCAGCAACCAGGTCTGCCCAAGGTTGAGCAGCATCAACTGGCGCCGGCTTACCCCCAGCGCCCACAGCGGCGCGAGTTGGCCCAGGCGGCTCTGGCTCTGGGTCAGCAGGCTGATAAACAGCGCCACGCCGGCCACCCCCAGGGTCAGGCTGTTGAGCGCGGCGGTGGCGGCGAAGGTGCGTTCGAATACCTGGCTCGACCAGCCCTTGAGCTGCGCCTGCTCGACCATGCGGCTGTCGTCGAGACCGAAGCGCTGCCGCAAGGCACTGACCAGCGGCGCCACAGCGGCTGGCTCGATGCGCAGATTAAAGCGGTTGGGCGTCAACTGCGGCCAGTGCGCCAGCAGGTGCTCGGCATTCACCAACAGATGGCCCCTGGGGTTGCCGTAGTCGGCGTAGATCGCCACCACTTGCGGCGCCCACTGCCCCACCGGCACCGGAATATCCAGCCTATCGCCCAGGCGCACCTTGAGCCGGCGCGCCGTCTGCTCGCTGAGCATCAAGGCGTCGGTGCTGGCCAGCCGGGTCCAGGGCTGCTCGCCCAGGGCTTCGAGCAAGGGCCAGTGCTGGCGGTAGCTGGCATGCTCGATCACCCCGTACAAGTCCGCCGGCCAGCCTTGCAGTTGCAGCGCCACCTGCCAGACCGGCAGCACCGCGGCAACGGCAGGTTGCTCGGGCAGCCAGCGTTGCAGCTCCCGCGCCTGCGCCGGGGTCTGCGGGTTGATGTACAGCTCGGCGCTCAGGCGTTGCTCGAGCCAGTCGGCGAAGGTCTGGCGAAAACCGGCGGTCATGCTGCCGGCGCCGATATTGGCGGCCAGGGCCAGCAGCAGCGCCATCAACGCCAGGCTCAGGGCCGGCAACTGCTGCCGGCAATCGGCGAGGAACCACTGCCCGAGCACCGAACGGCTGCGCCCGAGCAGCGCGCTGAGCAACCCATTGAGCAACACCGGCAGGCCCAGGGCCGCGCCCAGCAGCAAGCCGGCCATCAGCACGAAACCGCTGCCCAGGCTGTCGCCCCAGGTCCAGGCCGCGCCCGCCAGTACGATCAGGGCCGTGGCGACCCAGGCCTGACGCCGCAGCCAACGCGCATGCGCCTGGTGCCAGGCCTGGGGATCGGCCAGCGCCAGCAACGGCAGGCGCGCCGCCCGCAGCAGACTGTTGGCCCCCGCCAGCAAGGCACCGAGCAGGCTCAGGCCTATCCCGCCCAACCACCACCCGGGGCTCAGGCTCAACCGCCCCGCCACCTCGGCGCCATACAGGCCACGCAGGCTGGCGGCGACATCCGGCAGCAGCACGCTGGCCAGCAGGTAGCCGCTAAGCACCCCGGCCAGGCCACCGAGCAAGGCCAGGCCACCGAGTTCGACACACAGGCAGGCGATCAGCATCCGCGCGCTGACCCCGCAGGCGCGCAAGGTCCGCAGCAAGCCGCGCCGCTGCTCCAGGGCCAGGCCGATGGCGGCATGGACGATAAACAGGCCGACCAGGAACGACAGGAAACCCAGGGCATCGAGGTTCAGGTGAAAGCTTTCGGTCAGGCGCGCCAGATCGTTTTCCTCACTGCCGCGCTTGAGCACCAGCAGGCCCTTGAACGCATCGGGCAAGGCCGGCGCGCTGGCGGCGAAATCCGCTGGCAACAGCAGGCGCGAGATCTGCTGCGGCATGCCCAGCAGCGGCTGGGCAAAACCGATATCCACCAGCAGCAGCCCCGGCGCCATGTCCGCCTGGCTGTGCAGCGGCGGCAGTGGCTGGCCGCTCGTGGTCGTCGGTCGATCGCCTTCGCGATAGCCGAGGGCTTCCAGGGTTTGCGGGGCGATCCAGGTGCTGCCCGGTGGGCTGACGAATTCGACCATGCGCGCGGAGTCCAGCACCTGGCCGGCGACCGCCGCACCGGCCGGCAACGACAGCGGCTCGATCCCGAGCAATTGCAGGCGCTGCTGTGCATGGCCCTTGAGCGTCAGCCGGCCTTGCACCACCGGCGACACCGGCCAGCCGGCCCGGCGCAGGCCGACGAACAGGTCCTGGGAAAACGGCGCACCATTGGCCGTGGCCAGGCTGGCCTGGGGCGCGCCGCCGATCAACTGGCTGGCCTTGGCGTAACTGTCCCGCGCCTGGCTGTTGAGCGCCTGCACCCCGGTCAACAGGCTAGTGGCCAGCCACAGCCCGGTCAGCACACTGAAGAACTGCACCAGGTGCCGCCGCCAATGGCTGAGCAGCGCCCGCAGGCTGTGCCAGAACACCCGCACCTCAGCGCTCGCCCGCGCCGGCCAGACGCCCGCCATGCAGCAGCGCGATCCGCCCCAGGCGACTGGCGACGCGCTGGCTGTGGGTGACCATCAACAGGCTGGTGGGGGTCTCGGCCAGCAGCTCCAGCAACAGCTGCAGCACATCGTCGCTGGTGGCTTCGTCGAGGCTGCCGGTGGGTTCGTCGGCCAGCAACAGCCGCGGTTTGCCGGCCAGGGCGCGACCCAGGGCCACCCGCTGTTGCTGGCCGCCGGACAGTTGCTCCGGGTAACGCCGCAGCAGATTGCCCAGGCCCAGGCGCTCCACCAACTGCGCCTGCCAACGCCCATCGAAACGCCCGGCCAGCCGCGCCTGGAACCCCAGGTTGTCCTCCACCCGCAGGCTGCCGATCAGGTTGAACTGCTGGAACACCAGCCCGACTTCGGTGCGCCGCCAGTTGGCCAACTGGTGTTCGTTCATCCGCTCCAACTGCTGATCGCCGATGCGGATGCTGCCGCCATCGACCTTGTCCAGGCCGGCGATCAGATGCAGCAAGGTGCTCTTGCCACTGCCCGACTCGCCCATCAGCGCCAGGCTGCCGCCCTGCTCCAGGTGCAGGTCGACCCCCTGCAACACCGTCAACGGGCCCTGGGGCGTGGCGTAGCTTTTGCGGACGGCGTGTACATCGAGCATGGGCGGGCTCTGGCAACGGAAGGAAGGCTCAAGGATAGCGCTTGTCAGAGCACGAGGGTTTTCGGCAGCAACTCCGCCCACGGCTCAACCTACGCTCAGACAACCCGGCAAGGACTCAATGACCTCGTATCTGACCACTATGCGGTTCTTGTACAAACACTCCTGATACACCCGCCTTGCCTGCAGCGCCCACTCATCAGCATTAGCCCTCCCCTCAGCAGCATTTGAGGGGCTGATACTCGTCGTTTTCGGGCGCCTTCAGGCCGCAACGCTGCTCAGTGGCATTGGCAAAGCGACGTAGTAGTTCGATGGCAGCGTTGCGCGCCTCTGTCGAGAGGTCGCTCGAAAGATGACGGGCCTCTCCCACCAGATCCGACCGAATCCTTTCATACACAGCCAAGCCTTCTGGCGTTGCGCTGATCGCCACCGCCCGGCCATCGGTCAAATCCTGGATACGATGCACCAACCCCTGCTTGCCCAGCGAGTCGACCAGCCGGCTCGCGTTGCTTTTGTCGAGGAAAAGCTCACTGGCCAGAGACTGAACACGAACGGGCCCGGCCTTGATCACATGCTCAAGCGCATAGCATTGAGTGACGGAGAGGCCTTCGCAGCAACTGCGATCCCTGTCACGGAACTGGTAGACCCGAACCAGGTGACTGAGTGCCTCATAAAGCGCCTCTGCATCCTGGTCGATCTGGTCAATTTTTGGCATAGCGGACGACTCGAAATTTCGGGAACTCAGGCAGATAGCACCTTAGCAGGCAGAGCGACAATCATTTTGGATATAAGCATGTCACAAAATTGTTTCTTAATTTTAGTTGCGGGCCGCAACTTATTTTGCCACTGTAGATTCCCGGAAAGGCCATGAGGCCGCTCAGCTACATGCTCCGGTAACCGCTAGGGGGTGCAGGGATGTTGACGCAAGCGCTCAGGATTAAAACGGGGCCCTGGTTACGAAGCCTATGGAATAGCGCTTCCATTCCTCTGCCGGTCGCCATGCTGCTGGGTGCGATTTTGCTCCCCTTGCTCGGAGGCGCAAGCAGTAGCAGCGTCTTTGAAACGCTTAGCAAAGGCTTCGGCAATAACCTTGGCTATTTCGCCATGGTCATTCTGAGTGCGTTCTTCATTTCAGGCTGGATAGCG
Organism: Pseudomonas sp. GW456-L12; assembly: GCF_059424045.1. NCBI lineage: Bacteria > Pseudomonadati > Pseudomonadota > Gammaproteobacteria > Pseudomonadales > Pseudomonadaceae > Pseudomonas > Pseudomonas sp. GW456-L12. The sequence goes on along the minus strand of NZ_JBWKZA010000053.1, from coordinate 10,059 downwards.
GCGCGAGGCAGCGCCTCGTTTGGCAAATTTGGCGTATCGCTTTCACCATTGCTTGGCGCCGGGATGGTTTGTCCCGACACGGCCTACGCTTCCCTGGCCCCGATTGCCGGAAACCACAAGAAGTACATTGCGATCGGGTGCTATTCGGGATTCAAGCTGCTGATGCCTGCCGGCCCGCTGATCATCGGCATCGGATTAGGGGCGAACACCCATGACCCGAGATTCCTCTACCAGGGACTGCTGCTCACAGTCGTCACTTGGATAGCCGGGGCGGCCTGGACCTATTGGACGACCCGGACGGACTTGCCAACGACCAATCATGCAACTGACGCTGCTACGCCTCAGGACTCGGTTGCCAAAGTGATCATGCCTCTGGCGGTATTCTTCATACTCCTGATCACGGGATATGTGATTGCGAAGAACCAGCATCCGGCGGTCGAGTTCTGCACGACACCTGCCGGTGCACTGATTGTCACCTCGCTGCTGATTGCGTTGAACAGCAAGCCTGGCGAGGTTCAGGATCTTCTGTCCAAGGCCATGCGCAGGACCAGCTCGCTGCTATTCACCATCGGCTGTGCATCTGCATTGGGTCTGGCACTGGGCAAGGTGCTTCCAAAGGAACTGCTTGAACACACGCTCACCCCTTCAGGCAGCACCACGCATATTCTCGTAGGCGTGTTCGTGTTGGCTGCCATTTTCAAAACATTGAATGGCTCCTCGCTTGCAACTTTTGCTGCAATTCCACCTGTTCTTACTCCCCTCTTGGCATCCAGTGGAGTGGACTTGATGAGCATTACCTTTGCAGTTTGCCTCGGGTCCTTCATCGCCATTCTCCCCAACGACAGTTACTACTGGTTGGTGAAGTCAGACGCCTTTCCTGAATACCCCACGGGAAGATACATGCGTCTGATTACAGCGGGTTCAGCCCTGCAAGCATTGGCGGGCCTCGCCGTCCTGTTGCTGGTATCGCCTTAACTTCGAATCCAACTTCGAATTCTTGCAACACCCACAGTGGCTCTCGCCACCGAATCGTCGCGCCTGAACTCAAGGAGAAAGAGCATGAAATACTTGGTCGCCAGTACATTTGAAGGGGGATATCAGCCGCTTAATGCGATATCTGCAACCACTGCTCTACTTGATGCAGATATTGATGCGCAGTTGATCGATATCTATGTAGAGGGCCTCTGCGTTGAGCGGTTCGGCGGCGCCGATCTCGTCTTCATCTGCGTACCGCTTTTTGACTCGCTGACAGCCGGCACCCAATTGGCGAAGACGCTGAAAGAAGCACATCCAGACCAGAAGATCTGCTTCTTCGGGCAGTACGCGACCATCAATGCAAAGAGCCTGGCTGCCAAGTACGGTGATTACGTGATCGCGGGTGAGTGGGAAAACCCCATCGTCAGCCTGGCAAAGCACCTGAATGGCGAGCAAGAACAAGACTTGCGTGGAGTCATCGATCGGCCCCGTGGCCTTTCCAGTGAGATCGTCGTACCCCAGTTGATTCGCGATGGATTCCGCCTGCCGAGGCGAGACCTGGCCCCTCCCCTTCACAAATATCCGCAGCCCCAGTTGGAAAAGCTGCTGGGTAGAAAGGCCATCGTGGGTGGGGTCGAGGGCTCCCGCGGCTGCCACCACAAGTGCTCTTACTGCTCGGTGTATGCAGCCTATGACGGCAAGGTCCTGCTGGTCTCTGATGATCTTGTTGAGCGGGATGTAGCCAACCTCGTCGCACAAGGAATGACTCACCTGACATTCACCGATGCTGACTTCTTCAATGCCAAGACGCACGGTCTGAAAATCATCCGCAAGCTGCATTCGCTGTTTCCCGAACTGACGTACGACTTCACCACTCGGGTGGACCACATCCTGGAGAACAAGGAAGCCATCAAGGAAATGGGCCAGCTAGGACTGGCCTTCATCACCACCGCCCTGGAGTTCCCCAAGCAGGAGGTCCTCGATCAGGTCTTCAAGGAGATGGATGTGCCGATGATCGAGGAGGCTTTGGCGTTCTTGAAAGAGGCTGGGGTCAAGGTCAACCCGACCTTCATCACGTTCAACCCTTGGATAAGCCTCGAAGACATGGCCGAACTCCATGACTTCATCGCCCGGAACCAGTTGGAGAACATCATCGACCCGATCCAGTTCGAGACCCGGCTGCACCTGTACAAAGGCTCACCACTGCTCGACAACGCCTCGGTCAAGGAGCTGAAGCTGGAAGAGCACGAGTTTCACTTCGACTGGCAGCATTCGGATTCTCGCCTGGACAAGCTCTTCATGGACTCGGTCACGCCGCCGGAAGAAGGTGTGTTCAAACGCTGCTGCCTGAAGTGCTAAGGAGATAACCATGTCTTCACTTTCCCTGCTACAAGCGGCCCTCAGACTGGCCAATCAGACAGAGGGGTTCCAGGCGCCAGCGCACATTGCCTGGCGGACTCACACGGAGTCCATGAAGAGCATCCTGGCGGACGACAAAAACACCCTCTTCATCTGCCCTGAAAATCGTCGTCGCGAGTTCACGGCGCAGTATGGCCAAGCTCAGGGTCGTGCCTTCAGCCCAAGCGTAAATAGCGCTCAGGGCAGGCCAAGCGGAACCGACGACCCATCTTCCGCGTTCTCGACCATCTACTGGGAAGGGTTCAATGCTGAACCCGCTTTCAGCCACTACGCACAGTCGATCTATGAACGTCTGGAGCGACAGGGTCGCCTGGTATTTCCCGCCATTCTGGCGGATGAGGAAGCCGACGCTGTTCGTCCTTTTGTCGTCGAGGGCCTGGAGTGTCGGACGGCGATAACCGAGCCCCTTGTTGCCGAGAAACTCTGCGAAGCCGGCTTCCATGGCATCACCTACGCCTTGGCGTCTGAAGTGCCCGTCTGTATTCAGGACGGTATCGAATACCGTCTGTTTACTATCAGTGCCTACAAGGGCAAAGCCGGTGTATGTCTCGACCAGGGGCATGCTGTTATCTACAAAGGTCCCTGGAAGCATACGGTCGACGACGATGGCCATACCTACCATCGTGGTGTGCGTACCGCAGTGTGCGAGAAGACCTTCAATCTGCTGATGAGCCAGCCCTATCAGGGACAGTTCATTCCAGTGCGTTGCTACGTTGAGCCGCCGTTGGAAAAGAGTGGCTTCTTTGACTGCAACACACCCTCCATCCGGGACCCCAAAGTCACCAAGGGGCTTCTTCCTATCGCTGGTTCTGCCGAGGAATCGTGCTGTGCCGATGGTAGTTCGTGCTGCTAAACGGGAGATATGAATAATGGCTTCTGCACTTGAAAACGAAATCATCGCGGACTACACCGAGGCGCTTCGTCAGGGCAACGTCGTACTCGAATCGCAGCTCAACGAGAGCTGTTGCAGCGAGGCTTACGGTGCCCAGTACCTGAAGAACATTCCAAAGCGGATCACCGAGGCCAACTTCGGATGCGGTAACCCGACCCAGTATGTGCGCGAAGGCGATGTGGTCCTGGACCTGGGGTCGGGAGCCGGCCTCAATTGCTACGTTGCAGCGCAGATCGCGGGCAGCAAGGGCGCCGTTATCGGTATAGATATCAATCCGAGTATGTTGCAGATTGCCCGCGGCGAGGCGGCTGCCTTTCAAGAGGCCACCGGCAGTGCTCCGTTGCGGTTCCACAGGGCATCGGCCAGCAATCTGAAGATTGACCAGGATCTTGCCGAAGAACGCCTGCACACCGAGCCCTGCACTGACTGGGCATCGTGGAAAAACTTCGAACAGTTCGTCAGCGACAGCGCCCAGACCCATCCACTGGTGGAGGACCAGTCCATCGACCTGGTGATCTCGAACTGTGTGATCAACCTGGTCGGAGAAACTGAAAAGCAGAACGTCTTCGCAGAGATCTACCGGGTCCTGAAACCGGGTGGACGCTTTGCAATTTCCGACAATGTTTCGAACGTCGCCATACCTGACGAGCTGAAGCAGGACACCACGCTGTGGTCAGCCTGCTATTCGGGTGTGTTACAGGAACAGGCGTTTTACCAGCAGCTTCAAGATGCCGGTTTGACGGGGATAAATATCGAAGCGAGGAACGACGCGTCGACCAAGCGGATCGGCTCCGTTCAGTTCTACTCCGTCACGGTCACTGGCACCAAGCCACAGGTTCGCAAGGGTCATCCTTTGACCGTGATCTACCGCGGGCCTGCTCGCGAACTCACCGGTGATAGCGGCAAAACCTATAAGCGTGGAGTGCCCACCGAACTGGCTTGCGAGGATGCCTACCTTTCTTCGCAGAGCTCGGTGTTTGTCGTGGAAGGCAATCAGCCCGAGCAGATCAGACCCAAGTCCTGCTGCTCGTAACGCTGTCTGCGGCTACTGCTAGCTGTAGCCGCTTCCCTCAATCGCTTACCTTCTCAGAGCCTTCCAGATGAGTACTTCACGGAAAATTTTGGCTGAAACGCTCGGTGCCGCCATTCTGCTCTGCACCGTTGTAGGGTCCGGAATCATGGCGCAACGCCTGGCTAACGGTAACGATGCACTCGCGCTCCTTGCCAATGCGTTGGCAACGGGGGCCAGCTTGTACGTACTGATCGTTTGCTTCGCCACCTTTTCGGGAGCGCACTTCAATCCCGTGGTGTCGGTTGTCGACTACCTGCGCGGAGGGCTGAGCGCCAAGCTTCTAGGCCCCTATATCGCGGCACAGACGGTGGGTGCGATCCTGGGGGTCTTCGCTGCACACCTGATGTTCGAACTGCCGGTGGTGGAGTTCTCCCAGCATGTCCGCACCGGGCCTTCGCAATGGTTCAGCGAGTACCTGGCAACCTCTGGATTAGTCCTCACCATCCTACTGTGCGACAAGTACCACAAGGCGAAGGTGCCACAGGTGGTGGCCGCCTACGTGGTGGCCGCTTACTGGTTCACCTCCTCCACAAGCTTTGCGAACCCTGCGGTAACCCTTGCCCGATCGTTCACCGATACGTTCTCAGGGATTCGCCTATCGGACGCGGCGCCTTTCATCATTTCGCAGTTCTTCGGTGGTCTTACGGCGCTCTTTCTGGCGAGATTTCTCACTGGAAACACTACTGCCCTCGAGACCTCCCAACCTGTGCTTGACGACCAGAAACTACCAAGCCGATAAGGCTTTTCACTGTGGCCTGTCAGCCCGCGCTCCCCGCTCGCGGGCTGACTTCATCCAGGCCTACAGCTCTACGTATCCTCTCGCCTCGCTGAACGCGACGATTTCTCTCGGCGGCGTCACTGTATTCAGCGGCTTGCGCCAGTAACCGACACCATGCCATTGCCCATGCTTGAAGCCCACTTCGGGATAGGTGCCGATATGGGTGAAGCCCAGGGCTTCATGGAGCCCAACGCTAGCAGCGTTGGGCTGGGCAATGCCGGCGTAAGCGGCATGGAAGCCTTGTCGCTCGAGGATCGGCAGGAGCCGCTGGTAGAGTGCGCGGCCGATGCCACGACGGTGTGCCGCGGGGTCGATATAGACCGTGACATCCACCGACCAGCGATAAGCCTCCCTGGCGCGATGCTGACTGGCATAGGCATAACCAACGACCGCGCCGTCCAACTCCGCTACCAGATAGGGATAGGTCGCCAGTGTCGCCTCGATCCGGCTCGCCATCTCCTCGATCGTTGGCGGGATGAGCTCGAACGAGATGACCGTATCCGACACCATAGGTGCATAGATCGCCTGAATGGCCGGAGCATCGGCCGGCGTTGCTATCCTGATCTTGCCCATCATATTTTCTCCTTGCCGTTACTCGCCATGTACCGCGTGAACAGGCGGATCTTATCGGTTTCAGGTCCGATGCAGAGCATGGGGATGGACAATCCAAAGCGACTTGCTTTGCACGGACCCAGGACGACGGCGTTATAGAGATCAGCAGTCGCCAGGACTCAGCCGAGCTTACTGCACCGGCCAAAAATTCATCAGCAATAAACGCTGGGCATAGTTCAGGCCAATACGCCGGTAGCGTTCATCGAGCATCAGCGTCAACAGATTCAGCTGCGTCCAGGGTTCGACCTGCGCTCAGCGGTATCGATAGGTAAGACGGACTGTTCGAACCGCGGATGGGCAGTGGCTGCCCATCCTGGCTAAAAGCGACCCCATGGAAGTGACTGCGACGCCGCGGCGGTCTGCCGGGTGAACCCTGACATCCGGCGCAGCGTCGTTCCCGCAGGCCTGCTCCGTGAGCAAGCCTTTGTCGGTGGTCGTTACTTGGGTTGCTCCACGGTGCGCAGATAGGGCTTCAACGTCTTGAAGCCTTGCGGGTATTTCTTCCGGGCGTCCTCGTCGGATACCGAGGTAGGAATGATCACGTCCTCGCCCGGGCGCCAGTTCACCGGGGTGGCGACGGTGTGCTTGGCATTCAGTTGCAGGGCATCGAGCAGGCGCAGCACTTCATCGAAATTGCGCCCGGCGCTCATCGGGTACACCAGCATCGCCTTGACCTTCTTGTCCGGGCCGATGATGAACACCGAACGCACGGTGGCGTTGTCCACGGCGGTGCGCGCGCCGCCACTGGCATTGGGGTGGATCATGTCGTAGAGCTTGGCCACCACCAGGTTTTCGTCACCGATCATCGGGTAGTTGACCGCATGCCCCTGGGTCTCCTGGATGTCGCCGACCCAGGCTTTATGGTCGCTGACCGGGTCGATGCTGAGCCCGACAATCCTGGTATTGCGCTTGTCGAACTCCGGCTTGAGCCTGGCCATATAACCGAGCTCGGTGGTGCACACGGGGGTGAAGTCCTTGGGGTGCGAAAACAGGATTGCCCACTTATCGCCGATCCACTCGTGGAAATGCAGCGGACCTTCGGTGGTGTCGGCAGTGAAATCGGGTGCTTCGTCGCCAATGCGGATTGCCATGTTTGGTCTCCTTGCAGTGACTGGGAGGGGTAGTTGTCAGGGAGCTGACGGCTGTTGCGGCGGCGTTCGGGTACGGCGTGAACCTGTCGGCGCGAATGAGTATAGGAGACCCATCAGGCAAGGCGAGCGCAGACAAAAAAGCCCGGCAGTGTCGCACTGCCGGGCTTTGGTCTCAGGGTAGGCCTTCAAAACCGGTAGTTGGCGCTCAGTTCCAGGGTCCGTGGCGCGCCCGGCGTGATCAGGTCCACCGAGCCATGCGCCGAGGCGTAATAGTCCTTGTCGAAGACGTTACGCAGGCGCAGGGCCATGTCCCATTTCGGCAGGTTATAGAGCAAGGCCGCGTCCACCGTGGTGTAGGCCGGCATGACCACCTGGTTGTCCAGGGCGGTGTAACGGTCATCGACATAGTTCGCCCCCATGCCGACACGCCACTCCTGGGTCAAGGAACGCACCAGCCACAGATTGGCGCTGTGGCGCGGGGTCAAGGTCGGGGTCTGGCCTTCGTTGGCGACGCCGTTGGTGCGGCTGTTGGACTTGGTGATCTCGGCATCCAGGTAGGCGTAGCCAGCATAGACCTGCCATTTGTCGCTCAACTGCCCGCTGGCGGTCAGTTCCAGACCATCGGTACGCTGCTCACCCGCCAGCACCAGCTTGCTCGGGTTCGCCGGATCGGTGGTTTTCATATTGGTGCGTTCCAGACGGAACAGCGCCGCGGTCAAGGCCAGGCGATTGTCGAACAGGTCCCACTTGCCGCCGATCTCGAAGTTGGTGGTCTCTTCCGGCTCCAGGTCCTGGTTGCTGGTACTCAGGGCGAACATTTCCGCGGACGGCTGGTAGGAACGGCTGACCGAGATGTAATAGGACTGCACCTGGTCAGGCTGATACACCAGGCCGACGCGCGGGCTCCAGGTGGTGTCCGTGCGGGACAGGCTGCTGTGGGTCAGGTCGTCGGAGTACTCCTGGTCGAACACGTCATAGCGCACACCCACCAGGGCTTTCCAGTGTGGCGTCAGTTCGATCAGGTCCTGTACGTAGAACCCGGCGGTGTCCTGGGTGTTGCTCCCTTTGGCGGTCTGCCGGTTGGCCTGGAACGGCACATCGACCAGGGCATCGCGATACACCGGCACCTGCGCCACGTTGGATTGGCTGAACACCGACTGATCCTTCACCTGGCGCCCCAGCTCCACCCCATAGAGCAGGCTGTGGTTCATCCCGGCGAGCACGGCCTGTTGCTTGAGCTCGGTCTGGTTGAACCAGCCGTCTTCCTTGCGCTGCACATTGCCGCGGTTGAGTTTCACCAGCAGTTCGCCATTGGACGCGGTGACAAAGCGCGTCGGGCTGGAGTCGGCCAGCGTGTTATTGCGATCCAGATCGTAGTGGTAGTAGCGGCTGGTGTTGCTCAGGCTGAAATCGTCGTTGATGCGATAGTCGATACCCGCCGTGAACGAAAACACCTCGCTGCGGGTGTAGTCGTCATCCGGGTCGACGGAACCGAAGCGCTTGTCGCGGTCCACATCGACCGGGCGATTGCCGCGCGCCGGAATGCCGAAGTCGATCAAGCGCTTGTCGTACAGATAGGTCGCGCCCAGGTTCAGCTCCAGATCGTCCGAGAGCTTGAAATAGGCCGACGGCGCGATGGCCTTGCGGTCGATATAGCCGTCATCGCGGAAGGTGTCGCTGTTCTCCAGCGCCCCGGTGACCCGGAAAGCCTTGTCGTTGTGCTGCTGGTCGGCCCAGCCGGCATCGAACTGCGTGCGCTTCTTACCCTCGCTGTCGAAGCTGACCCCCACTTCCTGCTTGGGGGCGAAGTTGGGCTTCTTGCTGATGCTGTTGATCAGGCCACCGGATGAGCCGCGACCATAGAGCACCGCCGCGGGCCCCTTGATCACCTCCACCCGCTCGACATTGGACAGGTCGCGGAAATACAGGGCGTCGTCGCGAATGCCATCGACGTACATATCGCCAATGGCGCTGAAACCGCGGATGGTGACCTGATCGCGCTGACCGTCGCCGTTGGACAGGCCGACACCGGGGACATTCTTCAGCACGTCCTCCATCGACTGCGCGCCCTGGTCCTTGATCACGCTCTGGGGGATCACGTTGACGGTTTGCGGAATATCACGCAGCGGCGCATCGATCTTCAACGCACTCCTGCTCTCGGTCGGCATGTAGCTCTGCTCACTGTACTCACTGTTCACAGCGGTGGCCGGAAGGGTTAGAGCAGACTCCGTTTCTGCCTGTAGATCAGGGACGACCAGAATGCCCAGCAACGACAGAGAGGCCGGGTAAATGCGCGATGAGACCACCATGGATACCTTTTTTTGTAGGAATTATCTGAAGATCGCGCGAATGATAACGATTATCTTTTGTAAGTAAATACATATCATTATGATTCTTATCATTGACAAAGCCTGGAACGGCCGTCTCGATTTGGCGGGGGCGCTGTTCAGCTTTAGCTCGCGTTTGTACGGAGCTTGATGCACCGGCAGGAAATTCATCAGTGGCAGGCATTGCGCGTCGTTCAGGCCGAGGCGCCGGTAGCGTTCGTCGCAGCCTGCCGGCTGAAACCTTCGAGGCCCAAAGGCAGCCCATAAGCCAGCGCCGCCCCTATCAGCCAGGGGCAACGAACTATTAGCATTGCGGCCCTTTTCTTCATCGCAGGACGCACAGATGAATTACACCCAGGCCCAACTGAAATACCGGCTGACCATCGCCGCAGGCGCATTGCTGTTTACCGGCGCCTTGATCTCCACCGTGTTTTCCACCCTGAAAATGCTCCACTGGCGCCTGGACAGCTACACCACCGCCGCGGCGACCATCAACCGCCCGATCAAGAACTTCATGTTCACCGTCTACGAAAACACCCGCCCCCTGGACTGGTTCTGGGACAACAGCCCAACCCCCGACTTTATCCGCCTGAGCAACCCGCCCCACTGGAAATTCCTGGTGATCTACCTGCTGATCTTCATCGGCGCCGCCCTGTTCACCTGGGGCCGCACCCTGATGCGCAAAGTCGAAGCAGTCGAACCCCTGATCCAGGCCCGGCTCAATGCGCCAGCGGAGGAAGGTGTCGCGGTCATGACGTTGCAGCAACTGGAGGAGTCGACCCCGGTGGAGGCCGTGCCTTCGTTCTTTTCGCAGGTTCGGGTGCTTTGTGTGCTGCCGGTGGGGATTGGGGTGGTTTATTTGGGGGTGTTGTGGGTGTTGCGGATTTTGTAGG
>NZ_JBWKZA010000052.1:0-21453 GCF_059424045.1 Pseudomonas sp. GW456-L12 | reverse complement strand
CGTCCACAGTTCTACTTCCGTACTACTGACGTGACTGGTAACTGCGAGCTGCCAGAAGGCGTTGAAATGGTAATGCCGGGTGACAACATCCAGATGACTGTCACTCTGATCAAAACCATCGCGATGGAAGATGGTCTGCGTTTCGCTATCCGTGAAGGCGGTCGTACCGTCGGCGCTGGCGTCGTAGCCAAAGTCATCGAGTAATCGACGACTCATGAAAAAGCCCCCGCTTGCGGGGGCTTTTTTATTGGGTTGACACTCTGTGGGGCCGTCTATAGAATTGCGCCTCCTTTTAACGGGCGTATTGCGCCCGGTGGGAATAGCAGCCTGGAGTCTGAAATCCAATGCAAAATCAGCAAATCCGTATCAGGTTGAAGGCTTTCGACCATCGCCTGATCGACCAATCCACCCAGGAAATCGTGGAAACCGCGAAACGTACTGGTGCTCAAGTGCGTGGTCCTATTCCACTGCCTACCCGTAAAGAGCGGTTCACCGTTCTGGTCTCCCCGCACGTCAACAAAGACGCGCGTGACCAGTACGAGATCCGTACTCATAAGCGCGTACTGGACATCGTCCAGCCAACGGATAAAACCGTTGATGCTCTTATGAAGCTTGATCTTGCGGCAGGTGTGGAAGTGCAGATCAGCCTCGGCTAAGACTCGGTCTTAGTCGTGTAACGCTCTGAAATGGGCGGCCATAGCGGGTGAAAGCCCCGTACACTCATGAGGTTTACAACATGACTATTGGTGTAGTCGGTCGTAAATGCGGTATGACCCGTATTTTCACCGAAGAAGGTGTCTCCATTCCGGTCACGGTCATTGAGATCGAGCCGAATCGCGTCACCCAGTTCAAAACTGAAGAAACCGATGGCTATCGTGCAGTGCAAGTCACTGTAGGTGAGCGTCGTGCTTCGCGCGTGACTGCTGCTCAAGCAGGTCACTTCGCTAAAGCGAACGTTGCTGCCGGTCGTGGCGTTTGGGAATTCCGCCTTGAAGAAGGCGAGTACCAAGCTGGCGATCTGATCAATGCAGAAATCTTCGCAGCTGGCCAGCTGGTAGATGTTACCGGTCAGTCGAAAGGTAAAGGCTTCGCCGGTACCATCAAGCGTTGGAATTTCCGCGGTCAAGATAACACCCACGGTAACTCCGTTTCCCACCGCGTCCCGGGCTCTATTGGCCAGTGCCAGACTCCTGGTCGTGTATTCAAGGGCAAAAAAATGTCCGGTCATATGGGCGCTGAGCGCGTGACCGTGCAGTCCCTGGAAGTAGTGCGCGTCGACGCTGAACGCAATCTGTTGTTGGTCAAGGGTGCTGTTCCTGGCGCTACTGGCGGCAACCTGGTTGTACGTCCGGCGGCCAAGGCTCGCGGTTAAGGGGAAGCTGACATGCAATTAAATGTAAATGACGCTCAAGCGATCGAAGTTTCCGAACTGACATTTGGCGGCGAATTCAACGAGACGCTGGTTCACCAAGCAGTCGTGGCCTACATGGCCGGCGGCCGTCAAGGTAGCAAGCAGCAAAAGACCCGTTCCGACGTTTCCGGTGGCGGCAAGCGCCCATGGCGTCAGAAAGGTACTGGCCGTGCTCGTGCCGGTACTATCCGTAGCCCAATCTGGCGTGGCGGCGGTACCACTTTCGCAGCTCGTCCACAGGATCACTCCCAGAAGCTGAACAAGAAGATGTATCGCGCAGCAATGCGTTCCATCCTTGCTGAGCTGGTGCGTACTGATCGTCTGGTCGTGGTTCAGGATTTCGCTGTTGAAACTCCGAAAACCAAAGATCTGCTGGGCAAGCTGAACAACATGAGTCTGACCGACGTTCTGATCGTGTCTGACGCTGTTGATCAGAACCTGTACCTGGCTGCTCGTAACCTGCCACACGTTGATGTACGTGACGTGCAAGGTTCCGATCCAGTTAGTCTGATCGCATACGACAAAGTGTTGATCACTGTGTCGGCCGTGAAGAAATTCGAGGAGCTGCTGGGATGAACCAGGAACGCGTATTTAAAGTTCTGCTTGGCCCGCACGTTTCCGAGAAGGCTACGGTTCTGGCAGACAAGAAAGGCCAGTTCGTTTTCAAGGTTGCTACTGATGCAACCAAGCTGGAAATCAAGAAGGCCGTCGAAAGCCTGTTCAGCGTGAAAGTGGAGCGCGTTACTACCCTGAACGTTCTGGGTAAGAGCAAGCGTACCGCTCGCGGTCTGGGCAAGCGTAATGACTGGAAGAAGGCAGTTATCTCCCTTCAGCCAGGCCAAGATCTCGATTTCAGCAGCAGTGCTGAGTAAGGAAGGGGTGCATCATGGCAATCGTTAAATGCAAACCGACTTCCCCTGGCCGCCGTTTTGTGGTCAAGGTGGTCAACCAGGAGCTGCATAAAGGCGCTCCTCACGCACCGCTGCTCGAGAAGAAATCGAAGTCTGGTGGTCGTAACAACAATGGCCGTATTACCACTCGTCACGTTGGTGGTGGTCATAAGCAGCACTACCGTCTGGTCGACTTCCGTCGCAACGACAAAGATGGCATCGCTGCCACTGTCGAGCGTATCGAATACGATCCAAACCGTACTGCTCACATCGCTTTGCTGCTGTACGCAGACGGCGAGCGTCGCTACATCATCGCCCCTAAAGGCGTGAGCGCTGGCGACCAGCTGATCGCAGGTGCTCTGGCACCGATCAAGCCGGGCAACGCTCTGCAACTGCGTAACATTCCAGTTGGTAGCACCGTACACGGCATCGAACTGAAGCCAGGTAAAGGCGCGCAAATCGCTCGTTCCGCTGGTGCTTCGGCTCAGCTGATCGCTCGTGAAGGTGTCTACGTGACCCTGCGTCTGCGTTCCGGTGAGATGCGTAAAGTCCTGGCTGAATGCCGTGCGACCCTGGGCGAAGTCTCGAACTCCGAGCACAGCCTGCGTTCGCTGGGTAAAGCTGGTGCCAAACGCTGGCGTGGCGTTCGCCCAACCGTTCGTGGTGTTGCCATGAACCCGGTTGACCACCCACATGGTGGTGGTGAAGGTCGTACCTCTGGTGGTCGTCATCCGGTATCGCCATGGGGCTTCCCGACTAAGGGCGCGAAGACTCGTGGTAATAAGCGTACCGACAAAATGATCGTCCGTCGTCGCAAGTAAATAGAGGGATACGACAGTGCCACGTTCTCTGAAAAAAGGTCCTTTTATTGATCTTCACCTACTGAAGAAGATCGAAGTGGCGGCGGAAAAGAACGATCGCAAACCAGTTAAGACCTGGTCGCGCCGTTCCATGATCCTGCCACAAATGGTCGGTCTGACCATTGCTGTGCATAACGGTCGTCAACATGTTCCAGTTCTCGTGAACGAAGACATGGTCGGCCACAAACTGGGCGAGTTCGCCGGTACCCGTACATATCGCGGGCACGTGGCTGACAAGAAAGCCAAGCGTTAAGGGGTAAGGAACGATGGAAGTAGCCGCTAAGTTGTCGGGCGCTCGAATCTCCGCCCAGAAAGCCCGCTTGGTCGCCGACCAGATCCGCGGGAAGAAGGTGGGCGAAGCGCTCAACCTGTTGGCTTTCAGCAGTAAGAAAGCCGCCGAGATCATGAAGAAAGTGCTGGAGTCGGCCGTAGCCAACGCCGAGCATAACGAAGGCGCAGACGTTGATGACCTGAAGGTCTCCACCGTTTTCGTCAACGAAGGGCGTTCGCTGAAGCGCATCATGCCGCGTGCCAAAGGCCGTGCTGATCGCATCGTCAAGCGGTCTTGCCATATCACTGTCAAGGTTGCTGACAAGTAACGGAGTCGAAGAGATGGGTCAGAAAGTACATCCCATTGGCATTCGCCTGGGAATCGTCAAGGAGCACACCTCCGTCTGGTACGCAGACGGTCGGACTTATGCGGACTATTTGCTCGCAGATCTGAATGTGCGTGAGTACCTCCAAGACAAACTAAAAAGCGCGTCCGTAAGCCGTATCGATATCCATCGTCCGGCTCAAACTGCACGCATCACCATCCACACCGCTCGTCCCGGCATCGTGATCGGCAAGAAAGGTGAAGATGTTGAGAAACTGCGTCAGGACCTGACCAAGCAAATGGGTGTGCCTGTGCACATCAATATCGAAGAGATCCGCAAGCCGGAGCTCGACGGTATGCTGGTTGCCCAGAGCGTAGCTCAGCAGCTGGAGCGTCGTGTAATGTTCCGTCGCGCTATGAAGCGCGCAGTACAGAACGCCATGCGCATTGGTGCCAAAGGCATCAAAATCCAAGTGAGCGGTCGTCTCGGCGGTGCTGAAATCGCACGTACTGAATGGTATCGCGAAGGTCGTGTGCCACTGCACACCCTGCGTGCCGATATCGACTATGCCACCTACGAAGCTCACACCACTTACGGTGTGATCGGTGTGAAGGTTTGGATCTTCAAAGGCGAAGTAATTGGTGGTCGCCAAGAAGAGCTTAAGCCGCAAGCACCTGCGCCTCGTAAAAAAGCTGCTAAGTAAGGGGTACGCCAAATGTTGCAACCAAAGCGTACGAAGTTCCGCAAGCAAATGACCGGCCACAACCGTGGTCTGGCATTGCGCGGTAGCAAAGTCAGCTTCGGCGAGTTCGCGCTGAAGTCTGTTGCTCGTGGTCGTCTCACCGCTCGTCAGATCGAGTCAGCGCGTCGTGCTCTGACCCGTCACGTAAAACGTGGCGGCAAGATCTGGATCCGTGTATTCCCGGACAAGCCTATTTCCAAGAAGCCACTCGAAGTTCGGATGGGTAAAGGTAAGGGTAACGTCGAATACTGGGTTGCCCAGATTCAGCCAGGCAAAGTCCTGTATGAAATCGAGGGTGTTTCTGAAGAGCTGGCGCGTGAGGCTTTCGCCCTGGCTGCTGCAAAGCTGCCGCTCGCCACCTCCTTTGTTAAACGGACGGTGATGTGATGAAAGCGAATGAACTTCGTGAAAAATCCGCACAGCAGCTGAACGAGCAACTGCTCGGCCTGCTGCGCGACCAGTTCAATCTGCGCATGCAGAAGGCAACTGGCCAGTTGGGGCAGTCTCATCTGCTCTCGCAAGTTAAGCGTGACATCGCTCGCGTGAAGACTGTGCTCAACCAGCAGGCAGGTAAGTAATCATGGCTGAAGCCGAAAAAACTGTCCGTACGCTGACTGGCCGTGTTGTCAGCGACAAGATGGACAAGACCATCACCGTTCTGATCGAGCGTCGCGTTAAGCACCCTATCTACGGTAAATACGTTAAGCGTTCGACTAAGCTGCACGCGCACGACGAAACCAACCAGTGCCACATCGGCGACAAAGTCACTATTCGTGAAACTCGTCCGATGGCCAAGACCAAGTCTTGGGCTCTGGTTGATGTTCTCGAACGCGCTGTGGAAGTCTAAGGGCTAAGGGTCGGAGAAATTATATGATTCAGACTCAATCCATGCTCGATGTGGCCGATAACAGCGGCGCTCGCCGCGTTATGTGCATCAAGGTGCTGGGTGGCTCCCATCGTCGTTACGCTGGTATCGGTGACATCATCAAAGTTACCGTCAAGGAAGCAATTCCTCGCGGTAAGGTGAAGAAAGGTCAAGTGATGACTGCTGTTGTAGTCCGCACTCGCCATGGCGTCCGTCGTGCTGACGGCTCCATCATCCGCTTTGATGGCAACGCTGCTGTTCTGTTGAACAACAAGCAAGAGCCGATCGGCACCCGTATCTTTGGGCCAGTGACCCGTGAACTTCGTACTGAGAAGTTCATGAAGATCGTCTCGCTCGCCCCAGAAGTGCTGTAAGGAGATCCGACATGCAAAAGATTCGTCGTGACGACGAGATCATCGTGATCGCCGGCAAAGACAAGGGTAAGCGCGGTAAGGTGCTTAAGGTTCTCGCTGACAACCGTCTGGTTGTTGGTGGTCTGAACCTGGTTAAGCGTCATACCAAGCCTAACCCGATGTCGGGCGTACAGGGCGGTATCGTCGAGAAAGAAGCGCCACTGCACGCTTCCAACGTCGCCATTTTCAACGGCGAAACCAACAAGGCTGACCGCGTTGGTTTCAAAGTAGAAGACGGCAAAAAAATTCGTGTCTTCAAGTCGACCCAAAAAGCGGTTGATGCTTGAACACTGCTAGGTAGAAGACCATGGCACGACTACAAGAGATTTACCGGAAGGAAATCGCTCCGAAACTTAAGGATGAACTTAAGCTTTCGAACGTGATGGAAGTTCCGCGCGTTACCAAAATCACCCTGAACATGGGTCTGGGCGAAGCGATCGGCGACAAAAAAGTCATCGAGCACGCTGTTGCTGACCTGGAAAAGATCACCGGCCAGAAAGTCGTTGTGACCTACGCTCGGAAATCCATCGCTGGCTTTAAAGTCCGTGAAGGTTGGCCGATCGGCGTCAAAGTGACCCTGCGTCGTGAGCGTATGTACGAGTTCCTGGATCGTCTGCTGTCGATCTCCCTGCCTCGGGTTCGCGACTTCCGCGGCCTGAATGCCAAGTCCTTCGACGGTCGTGGCAACTACAGCATGGGCGTGAAAGAGCAGATCATCTTCCCGGAAATCGACTACGACAAGATCGATGCTCTCCGCGGTCTGGACATTACCCTGACCACCACTGCCAAGAACGATGATGAAGGCCGCGCTCTGCTGCGTGCTTTCAAATTCCCGTTCCGCAACTGATTGGAGTAGGAAAATGGCCAAGAAGAGCATGAAAAACCGTGAGCTGAAGCGTCAGCTCACCGTTGCCAAGTACGCCACCAAGCGTGCAGCGCTGAAAGCTATCATCGTCGATCTGAACGCAAGTCCAGAAGCGCGTTGGGAAGCTACCGTAGCTCTGCAGAAGCAGCCACGTGACGCAAGCGCTTCGCGCATGCGTAACCGCTGCCGCCTGACTGGTCGTCCGCACGGCGTTTACCGCAAGTTCGGCCTCGGCCGTAACAAGCTGCGTGAAGCTGCAATGCGTGGTGACGTACCAGGTCTGGTTAAAGCCAGCTGGTAATAGCTATCAAAGTCGCGGTGTTCGGGGTCGCAAGATCCTGACCGCCGGTGGCCTTGAACATGAATCAAGCCCCTTTTGGGGCTTGATTCATTTCTGGGGTGTGTCTAGAATGACCGGCTCGCCTGAGCCCGTGTTTTTTGCCCGGAATTTCTCGGCGACAAGCTGTAGCCGCAAGGCTCATTTTTTTTGTATCAGGAGCGTCTAGCCCATGAGTATGCAGGACCCGTTAGCGGACATGCTAACTCGAATCCGTAATGCCCAGATGGCTGAAAAGTCCGTCGTAAGCATGCCGTCTTCCACGCTGAAGGTGGCTGTAGCAAAAGTCCTGAAGGACGAAGGTTACATCGCGGGTTATCAGATCAGCAGCGAAACCAAGCCACTGCTGTCCATCGAGCTGAAATACTTCGAAGGCCGTCCGGTCATCGAGGAAGTGAAGCGCGTTAGCCGTCCAGGCCTGCGTCAGTACAAGTCCGTTGAAGATCTGCCGAAAGTTCGTGGCGGTCTCGGCGTGTCTATCGTCTCCACCAACAAAGGTGTGATGACTGATCGTGCTGCGCGCGCTGCCGGTGTCGGCGGCGAAGTTCTTTGCACTGTGTTCTAAGGGGGGATAAGCATGTCTCGCGTCGCTAAGAACCCCGTTAAGCTGCCAGCTGGTGTTGAAGTTAAATTCGCCGGCCAACAGCTTTCGGTGAAGGGTGCCAAGGGCACTCTCGAACTGAACGTACACTCGTCCGTTGAAATTGTTCAGGAAGCTGGTGAGCTGCGTTTCGCTGCTCGCAATGGCGACCAACAAACTCGCGCAATGGCCGGTACCACTCGTGCGTTGGTAAACAACATGGTCCAAGGCGTAAGCCAAGGCTTCGAGCGCAAGCTCCAGCTGGTCGGTGTTGGTTACAAGGCACAAGCAAAAGGCACAGTGCTGAACTTGGCCCTTGGCTTCTCGCATCCAGTGGACTACGAGCTGCCGGAAGGCATCACCGCTGAGACTCCTAGCCAGACCGATATCCTGATCAAGGGCATCGACAAGCAGCTGGTAGGTCAAGTGGCCGCCGAGATCCGCGACTTCCGTCCGCCAGAGCCTTACAAAGGTAAAGGTGTGCGCTACGCGGACGAAGTCGTCCGTCGTAAAGAAGCCAAGAAGAAGTAGGGCATAGCAAATGACCGACAAAAAAGTTACTCGACTGCGTCGCGCTCGCAAAGCACGCCTGAAAATGCACGAACTCGAAGTCGTGCGTCTCTGCGTGTTCCGCTCTTCGCAGCACATCTACGCCCAGGTCATTTCGGCCGACGGCAACAAGGTCCTGGCAAGTGCCTCGACTTTGGATAAAGAACTGCGTGATGGCGCCACTGGCAACATCGACGCGGCCACTAAGGTTGGCCAGCTGGTCGCTACGCGTGCAAAAGCCGCTGGCGTCTCGCAGGTGGCTTTCGACCGCTCTGGCTTCAAGTATCACGGCCGCGTCAAGGCGCTGGCTGATGCTGCTCGTGAAGCTGGGCTGGAGTTCTAAGTTATGTCAAATAACGACCAAAAGCGCGACGAAGGCTACATTGAGAAGCTGGTTCAAGTTAACCGCGTAGCCAAAACCGTAAAAGGCGGCCGTATCTTCACTTTCACCGCGTTGACCGTGGTTGGTGATGGTAAAGGTCGCGTTGGCTTCGGCCGTGGCAAGTCGCGTGAAGTGCCTGCTGCGATCCAGAAGGCAATGGAAGCTGCTCGCCGCAACATGATCCAAGTTGATCTGAACGGCACTACCCTGCAGTACGCAATGAAGTCCGCTCACGGCGCTTCGAAGGTGTACATGCAGCCTGCTTCTGAAGGTACCGGTATCATCGCTGGCGGCGCTATGCGTGCTGTCCTCGAAGTTGCTGGCGTTCAGAACGTTCTGGCCAAGTGCTACGGCTCGACTAACCCAGTAAACGTGGTTCACGCCACTTTCAAGGGTTTGAAAGCAATGCAGTCCCCTGAATCCATTGCCGCCAAGCGTGGCAAAAGCGTCCAGGAGATCATCTGATCATGGCTACCGTTAAAGTAACGCTGATCAAAAGCATGACCGGCCGTATCCCTAACCACAAACTGTGCGTTAAGGGTCTGGGTCTGCGTCGCATCGGTCACACTGTAGAAGTCCAGGATACTCCCGAGAACCGCGGGATGATCAACAAGGCTTACTACATGCTGCGTGTCGAGGGTTAATCGATGAAACTCAATGATCTGAGTCCAGCGCCGGGTTCCCGTCGCGAAAAGCATCGTCCGGGCCGTGGTATCGGTAGTGGTTTGGGTAAGACTGGTGGCCGTGGTCACAAGGGTCAGACTTCCCGCTCCGGTGGCACCATTGCTCCAGGCTTTGAAGGCGGTCAACAGCCGCTGCATCGTCGCCTGCCAAAGTTCGGTTTCGTATCCCTGAAGGCCATGGACCGCGCAGAAGTGCGTCTGTCCGAGCTGGCTAAAGTGGAAGGCGACATCGTCACCGTGCAGTCCCTGAAAGATGCCAACGTGATTAACCAAAACGTACAGCGTGTGAAAATCATGCTGTCCGGCGAAGTTACTCGCGCTGTGACTATCAAGGGCATCGCAGCCACCAAAGGTGCGCGTGCGGCTATCGAAGCAGCTGGCGGCAAGTTCGAGGAATAAATGGCTAAGCAAGGTGCTCTCTCTGCGCTCGGCAAAGGCGGTATGTCTGAACTCTGGGCTCGTCTGCGTTTTCTGTTCTTGGCGATTATCGTCTACCGAATAGGCGCACACATCCCGGTTCCAGGTATTAACCCTGACCGACTCGCAGACCTGTTTCGACAGAATGAGGGGACCATTCTTAGCTTGTTCAACATGTTTTCCGGCGGCGCGCTGGAACGGATGAGCATCTTTGCGCTGGGGATCATGCCGTACATCTCGGCATCGATCATCATGCAGCTGATGACCGCCGTCAGCCCGCAGCTGGAGCAGTTGAAGAAGGAAGGTGAAGCTGGCCGTCGCAAGATCAGCCAGTACACCCGCTACGGCACTGTCGTCCTAGCTCTTGTTCAGGCCATCGGCATGTCCGTTGGTCTGGCGGGGCAGGGCGTTGCGTTCACTGGTGACTTTGGCTTCCATTTCGTCGCGGTATCCACTTTTGTGGCTGGTGCGATGTTCATGATGTGGCTGGGTGAGCAGATTACTGAGCGTGGTGTTGGCAACGGTATCTCGATGTTGATTTTCGCAGGTATCGTCGCCGGTCTTCCGAGAGCGATCGGGCAGTCTTTCGAGTCTGCGCGTCAGGGTGATATCAATATTTTTGCCCTGGTTGCCATCGGTTTGCTGGCAGTAGCGATTATCGGTTTTGTGGTGTTCATTGAGCGTGGCCAGCGTCGTATTGCTGTTCACTATGCCAAGCGTCAGCAGGGCCGCAAGGTGTTTGCTGCGCAGACTAGCCACTTGCCGCTGAAAGTGAATATGGCAGGCGTTATTCCTGCTATTTTCGCGAGCAGCATTTTGCTGTTCCCGGCTTCGTTGGGTGCCTGGTTCGGTCAGTCTGAAGGTATGGGCTGGTTGCAGGACATCTCGCAGTCGATCGCTCCTGGTCAGCCGTTGAATATTCTGCTGTTTAGTGCAGGGATTATTTTCTTCTGCTTCTTCTATACGGCGTTGATGTTCAATCCGAAAGACGTAGCGGAAAACCTGAAGAAGTCCGGTGCCTTTATTCCGGGCATCCGTCCAGGTGAGCAGTCTGCGCGCTACATTGATGGCGTTCTGACCCGCTTGACCATGTTCGGTGCTCTATATATGACGGCCGTCTGCCTGTTGCCCCAGTTCCTGGTGGTTGCAGCAAACGTTCCGTTCTACCTTGGCGGGACCTCGTTGCTGATCGTGGTCGTGGTTGTTATGGACTTTATGTCGCAAGTACAATCGCACCTCGTTTCGCACCAGTACGAATCCCTGATGAAGAAAGCCAACCTGAAGGGTTACGGCAGCGGCATGCTGCGCTGACCCATAAGGTTCGAGGAGTTGGTGATGAAAGTTCGTGCATCGGTGAAAAAGCTGTGCCGTAACTGCAAGATTATTCGCCGCGAAGGTGTTGTTCGAGTAATTTGCAGCGCGGAACCGCGTCACAAACAGCGCCAAGGCTGAGTGTGATTGTGCTTCAAGCCCAGCAGCTAGTGCGCTGCTGGGTTGATTATTTGTTATTACAGCGATATTATCTCGCGCCCTATTTCTTGGCTTCCGGGGCGTAGGTAGCTGTCAATTGGAGTCCCACTGAATGGCCCGTATTGCAGGCGTTAACATTCCAGATAACAAACATACTGTTATCTCGCTGACCTACATCTATGGTGTTGGTCGCACGACTGCGCAGAAAATCTGTGCAGAGACTGGGGTCAACCCAGCCGCAAAGATCAAGGATCTGAGCGACGAGCAAATTGAACAGCTGCGTGGCGAAGTGGCGAAGTTCACCACTGAAGGTGACCTGCGTCGCGAAATCAACATGAAAATCAAACGCTTGATGGATCTGGGCTGCTACCGCGGTCTGCGCCATCGTCGTGGTCTTCCAGTGCGCGGTCAGCGTACCAAGACCAACGCGCGTACTCGCAAAGGTCCGCGTAAGCCGATCCGCAAGTAATCGCACCAGCGAATCGACAGGAATTTAGTCATGGCAAAACCTGCTGCTCGTCCTCGTAAAAAGATTAAAAAGACAGTGGTTGATGGCATCGCCCACATCCACGCGTCTTTCAACAACACCATCGTGACCATCACCGACCGTCAAGGTAACGCTCTTTCCTGGGCAACCTCCGGTGGTTCGGGTTTCCGCGGTTCCCGCAAGTCCACCCCGTTCGCTGCTCAAGTAGCTGCTGAGCGTGCTGGTCAAGCTGCGCTGGAATATGGCCTGAAAAACCTCGACGTTAACGTCAAGGGCCCAGGTCCAGGTCGTGAATCCGCAGTCCGCGCTTTGAACGGCTGTGGCTACAAGATCGCCAGCATCACCGACGTGACGCCAATCCCGCATAACGGGTGCCGTCCGCCGAAGAAGCGCCGCGTGTAATCCAGGAGATTGTAAAGAATGGCTCGTTACATTGGTCCAAAATGCAAACTGGCTCGTCGCGAAGGCACCGATCTCTTCCTGAAGAGCGGCGTGCGCGCTATCGAATCCAAGTGCAACATCGAAGCAGCACCTGGTATCCACGGCCAGCGCCGCGGTCGCCAGTCCGACTACGGCACCCAACTGCGTGAAAAGCAGAAGGTCCGTCGTATCTACGGCGTTCTCGAGCGTCAATTCAGCGGCTACTACAAAGAAGCTGCTGGCAAGAAGGGTGCAACCGGTGAAAACCTGCTGCAACTGCTCGAATGCCGTCTGGACAACGTTGTATACCGTATGGGCTTCGGTTCGACTCGTGCCGAATCCCGTCAGCTGGTATCGCACAAGTCGATCAGCGTAAACGGTCAGACCGTTAACGTTCCGTCCTACCAGGTTCGTGCTGGTGACGTGGTCGCTGTTCGCGAGAAAGCAAAAAACCAACTTCGCATTGTCCAAGCTCTCGATCTGTGTGCCCAACGTGGCCGCGTAGAATGGGTAGAAGTAGACACTGAGAAGAAGTCGGGCGTTTTCAAGAACGTTCCAGCTCGCAGTGATCTGTCCGCCGACATCAACGAAAGCCTGATTGTCGAGCTCTACTCCAAGTAAGGGCTAGAAAATAGGTGCATCCATGCAGATTTCGGTAAATGAGTTCCTGACACCCCGCCATATTGATGTGCAGGTTGTCAGTCCAACCCGCGCCAAGATCACCCTCGAGCCTCTCGAGCGTGGTTTTGGCCACACCCTGGGCAACGCGCTGCGCCGCATCCTGTTGTCCTCAATGCCCGGCTGTGCAGTAGTCGAGGCCGAGATTGACGGTGTGCTCCACGAGTACAGCGCCATCGAAGGTGTACAGGAAGATGTAATTGAAATCCTGTTGAACCTTAAAGGTCTGGCTATCAAGCTGCACGGCCGTGACGAAGTTACGCTGACCTTGTCGAAGAAGGGTTCGGGGGTGGTTACCGCTGCCGATATTCAGCTGGATCATGATGTCGAGATCGTTAACCCCGATCACGTAATCGCTAACCTGGCGTCTAACGGCGCCCTGAACATGAAGCTCGTAGTAGCTCGTGGTCGTGGTTATGAACCGGCAGACTCGCGTCAGAGCGATGAAGACGAAAGCCGCAGCATCGGTCGCTTGCAGCTTGACTCTTCGTTCAGCCCGGTTCGCCGTATCGCATACGTGGTGGAAAACGCCCGTGTCGAGCAGCGTACCAACCTGGACAAGCTGGTTATTGATCTGGAAACCAACGGTACCCTGGATCCTGAAGAGGCTATCCGTCGTGCTGCAACCATCCTGCAACAGCAGTTGGCTGCGTTCGTGGACCTCAAAGGTGACAGTGAGCCAGTGGTAATCGAGCAGGAAGACGAGATCGATCCGATCCTGCTTCGCCCGGTTGACGATCTGGAACTGACTGTACGTTCGGCTAACTGCCTTAAGGCGGAAAACATTTACTACATCGGCGACCTGATTCAGCGTACCGAAGTAGAACTGTTGAAGACTCCGAACCTTGGCAAGAAATCCTTGACCGAAATCAAGGACGTTCTGGCCTCCCGCGGTCTGTCCCTCGGCATGCGCCTCGACAACTGGCCGCCTGCAAGTCTTAAGAAGGACGACAAGGCGACTGCCTGATCGTCGTAATCACCGAACGTTGTGTTTGGTAAGGAATGAACCATGCGTCATCGTAAAAGTGGTCGTCACCTGAGCCGCACCAGCTCGCACCGCAAGGCCATGTTCCAAAACATGGCGGTGTCGCTGTTCGAGCACGAGCTGATCAAAACTACACTGCCGAAAGCTAAAGAACTGCGCCGCGTTGCTGAGCCGCTGATCACTTTGGCCAAGACAGACAGCCTGGCTAACCGCCGTCTGGCTTTCGACCGTACTCGTTCGAAAGCTATCGTTGGTAAGCTCTTCAACGACCTGGGCAAGCGTTACGCTACCCGTGAGGGTGGCTACCTGCGCATCCTCAAGTGCGGTTTCCGCGCTGGCGACAACGCGCCTATGGCGTACGTCGAGTTGGTTGATCGTGCTGTCGGCGGTGAAGCTGTATCCGCTGAGTAAGACGTCAAATACAAAGAACCGGGCCTAGTGCCCGGTTTTTTGTGTCTGCTGTATTAGAAAATTTCTATCGATAGCAATAATTTAATGCATTTGATGCTGTCATCTTGATGGTCGATACTCCTCGTCAGCCGATTAGCCGGCAGTTCCAAGACTGACAGAGGAAGATTGAGCATGAGCCAAAACAAAACGCTTACCACCGCAAGTGGCGCTCCAGTCGCCGATAACCAGAATTCCCGTTCTGCTGGCCCTCGTGGCCCGCTGTTGCTCGATGATTTTCACCTGATCGAGAAGCTTGCCCACTTCAACCGTGAAAACATTCCTGAGCGTCGCGTACACGCCAAGGGCTCGGGTGCCTACGGCACTTTCACTGTGACCCGCGACATCACCGAATACACCAGTGCCAAGCTTTTCGAGTCCGTGGGTAAGCAGACTCCTACCTTCCTGCGGTTCTCCACCGTAGGTGGCGAGCGTGGTTCGGCTGATACCGAACGCGACCCGCGCGGTTTTGCCCTGAAGTTCTATACCGAAGAAGGTAACTGGGACATCGTCGGCAACAACACGCCTGTGTTCTTCATTCGCGATCCACTGAAGTTTCCCGACTTTATCCACACCCAGAAACGCCTGCCGCAGAGCAACCTGAAGAGCGGCCAGGCCATGTGGGACTTCTGGTCACACTCTCCCGAGGCGCTGCACCAGGTCACCATCCTGTTCTCGGATCGCGGGATTCCGGACGGCTATCGTCATATGCACGGCTTCGGTAGCCACACCTACAGCTTGATCAACGCCAAGGGCGAGCGTCACTGGGTGAAATGGCACTACAAGACCCAGCAGGGCATCAAGAACCTGGCACCGGCCGAGGCTGCCCGCCTGGCGGGTACCGATCCGGATTACGCCCAACGTGACCTGTTCAACGCGATCGAGCGCGGTGACTTCCCGAAATGGAGCGTATGCATTCAGATCATGACCGAGGCTGAGGCTGCCGCTCACTACGAGAACCCGTTCGACGTGACCAAGACCTGGTCGCAGAAGGAGTTCCCGCTGATCGAGGTCGGTGAGCTGGAGTTGAACCGCAACCCGCTGAACTACTTCGCGGAAGTCGAGCAGGCTGCCTTTGGTCCTAGCAACATGATTCCAGGCGTCGGCCTGTCGCCGGACCGCATGCTGCAAGGCCGCGTATTCGCTTACGCCGATGCTCATCGCTATCGTGTCGGCACCAACCACCAGCAACTGCCGGTCAACGCTCCGCGCAGCCCGGTGAACAGCTACCAGCGCGACGGCTCCATGGCGTTTGGCAGCAATGGTGGCGCGGCACCGAACTATCAGCCGAACAGCTACGCCGATGCGCCGAAGCAGGCTCCTCGCTACGCGGAGCCGGCGCTGGCCCTCAGCGGTGCGGCGGACCGTTACGATCACCGCGAAGACACCGACTACTACAGCCATGCAGGCGCTCTGTTCCGCCTGATGAATGATCAGCAGCAAGCCCTGTTGATCAACAACATCGCCGGCGCAATGGCGGGTGTCAGCTCGGACGTGGTCCAGCGTCAACTGCAGCATTTCTTCAAGGCTGACCCGGCTTATGGAGAAGGAATCGCAAAGGCGTTGGGCGTACAGCTTAACTAAGTCTAAACGAGAAGCAGAACCGCCCTCATTTGGGCGGTTTTTGCGTTTTTTCGGCTACTTTTCTCTGAAAATCTTCACTTTGTTAGCGTTTTTACAGTGACCTGCAAGTCAGCTTGGTTCAAAATACAGACTTTCAAGCAGGGAGATGTAGGGCGATGCAAGGTCACCCGGACGTAATCGATTACCTCAACACGTTGCTGACGGGTGAACTGGCGGCGCGTGACCAATATTTCATCCACTCGCGTATGTATGAGGACTGGGGCTTCAGCAAGCTCTACGAGCGCATCAATCACGAGATGGAAGAAGAGACTCAACACGCCGATGCATTGATGCGTCGCATCCTGATGCTCGAGGGCACGCCACGCATGCGCCCTGACGATCTGGATGTCGGTACCACCGTGCCGGACATGTTCGCCGCCGACCTGCGCCTGGAGTACAAGGTCCGCGCTGCACTGTGCAAAGGCATCGAACTGTGCGAGAAGCACAAGGACTATGTCAGCCGCGACATCCTGCGTGTGCAGTTGGCCGATACCGAAGAAGACCATACCTACTGGCTGGAAAAGCAGTTGGGCCTGATCAAGTCGATCGGTCTGGAAAACTACCTGCAGTCGCAGTTCTGATGTTCTAGCCCGCGCCTGCAGGCAAATGCAGGACTGACGAGCACAAAAAAGCCCCTGCCATTTCACAATGGCAGGGGCTTTTTCATTGGGCTCAGGCCCGGTCGCGGGTCAACAGTGGCTTGAGGTAGTAGCCGGTATGGGATTGCGGCATTTCTGCCAGCTGCTCCGGCGTACCCTCGGCAATGATCTGTCCGCCCTTGGAACCGCCTTCCGGCCCCAGGTCCACCAGCCAGTCGGCGGTCTTGATCACGTCCAGGTTGTGTTCGATCACCACCACGGTGTTGCCGTGGTCACGCAGGCGATGCAGAACGTCCAGCAATTGCTGGATATCGGCAAAGTGCAGGCCGGTGGTTGGTTCGTCGAGGATGTAGAGGGTCTTGCCGGTGTCACGCTTGGACAGCTCGCGAGACAGCTTGACCCGCTGCGCCTCACCGCCGGACAAGGTCGTCGCCGATTGCCCCAACTTGATGTAGGAAAGCCCCACGTCCATCAGCGTCTGCAGCTTGCGCGCCAGCGCCGGCACCGGGTCGAAGAACTCCCGCGCTTCCTCGATGGTCATTTCCAGGACCTCGTGGATGCTCTTGCCCTTGTACTTGATCTCAAGGGTTTCGCGGTTGTAGCGCTTGCTCTTGCACACATCGCACGGCACGTAGATGTCCGGCAGGAAGTGCATTTCCACCTTGATCAGG
This sequence comes from Pseudomonas sp. GW456-L12, assembly GCF_059424045.1. Classification (NCBI taxonomy): domain Bacteria; kingdom Pseudomonadati; phylum Pseudomonadota; class Gammaproteobacteria; order Pseudomonadales; family Pseudomonadaceae; genus Pseudomonas; species Pseudomonas sp. GW456-L12. Next base: position 4,483 of record NZ_JBWKZA010000052.1, on the reverse strand, counting down.
CCGTCGCCCTGGCAGGCTTCGCAGCGTCCGCCCTTGACGTTGAAGGAGAAGCGACCCGGACCGTAGCCGCGCGAGCGCGATTCGGGTACCCCGGCAAACAGTTCGCGGATCGGCGTGAACAGCCCGGTGTAGGTCGCCGGGTTGGAGCGCGGGGTGCGACCGATCGGGCTTTGATCGATATCCACCACCTTGTCCAGGTGCTGCAGGCCGTTGATGCTGTCGTGCGCAGCGGCTTCCAGCGTGGTCGCGCCGTTCAGCGCCGTGGCGCTGAGGGGGAACAGGGTGTTGTTGATCAGGGTCGACTTGCCCGAACCGGAGACACCAGTCACGCAGGTTAGCAGGCCGATCGGAATCTCCAGGTCGACGTTGCGCAAGTTGTTGCCGCGAGCCCCTTTTAGGGACAGCGAAAGCTTCTTGTTGCGCGGCGTACGCTTGGCCGGCACGGCGATTTTCACGCGCCCTGACAGGTATTTGCCGGTCAGCGAGTCGGGATGGGACATCACCTCGTCGGGAGTGCCCTCGGCAACGATCTGTCCGCCATGCACGCCAGCGCCCGGGCCGATGTCCACCACATAGTCGGCCAGGCGAATGGCGTCCTCGTCGTGTTCGACCACGATCACGGTATTGCCGATATCCCGCAGGTGTTTCAGGGTGCCCAGCAAGCGATCGTTGTCGCGCTGGTGCAGGCCGATGGAGGGTTCGTCGAGGATGTACATCACCCCCACCAGGCCGGCGCCGATCTGGCTGGCCAGACGAATACGCTGCGCTTCGCCGCCGGACAGGGTATCGGCGCTGCGATCCAGGGTCAGGTAATCCAGGCCGACATTGACCAGGAACTGCAGGCGCTCGCGGATTTCCTTGAGGATCTTGTCGGCAATCTCGCCACGGCGTCCGGTTAGCGACAGGGTGCCGAAGTAATCGGTGGCATCGCCGATCGGCAGGCTGGTAACGGCCGGCAACGTCTTCTCGCCGACCCACACGTGGCGGGCTTCGCGACGCAGGCGGGTGCCGCGGCAATCCGGGCACGGCTGGGTGCTGAGGAACTTGGCCAGCTCTTCTCGCACGGTGGCCGATTCGGTCTCGCGGTAGCGGCGTTCCAGGTTCGGCACTATGCCTTCGAACGGGTGGGAGCGTTTGACGATATCGCCACGATCGTTGAGGTACTTGAAGTCGACGTTCTGCGTGCCGCTGCCGTTGAGAATGACCTTCTGCTGGTCGGCCGCCAGCTGGTTGAACGGTACTTCCAGGCTGAAGCCGTAATGCGATGCCAGCGAGCCAAGCATCTGGAAGTAATAGACGTTGCGCCTGTCCCAGCCGCGAATCGCCCCTTCGGCCAGGGTCAGCTCGCCATTGACCAGGCGCTTGATGTCGAAGAACTGCTTGACCCCCAGGCCATCGCAGGTCGGGCAGGCCCCGGCCGGGTTGTTGAAGGAGAACAGCTTGGGTTCCAGTTCGCTGATGGCGTGGCCACAGATCGGGCAGGCGAAGCGCGCGGAGAAGATGATTTCTTCACTGGGTTCGTCGTCCATCGGCGCCACTAGGGCGATACCGTCGGCCAGCTTCAGCGCGGTCTCGAACGACTCGGCCAGACGCTGCTGCAGGTCGGCGCGGACCTTGAAACGGTCGACCACCACATCGATCGAGTGCTTCTTCTGTTTATCCAGCTTCGGCAGCTCATCCAGCTCGTAGAGCTTGCCATTGACCCGGGCGCGGACGAAGCCCTGGGCGCGCAGTTCCTCGAAGACCGACAGGTGCTCGCCCTTGCGCTCGCGAATCACCGGCGCCAGCAGCATCAGCTTGCTGCCTTCCGGCTGGGCCAGCACCAGGTCGACCATCTGGCTGACGGTCTGGGCTTCCAGCGGGATGTCGTGATCCGGGCAGCGTGGCGTACCCACGCGGGCATATAGCAGGCGCAGGTAGTCGTAGATCTCGGTGATGGTGCCCACGGTGGAGCGCGGGTTGTGCGAGGTGGATTTCTGCTCGATGGAAATTGCCGGCGACAAACCTTCGATGGTGTCGACGTCAGGTTTTTCCATCATCGACAGAAATTGCCGCGCATAGGCCGACAGCGACTCGACATAACGGCGCTGGCCTTCGGCGTACAGCGTGTCGAACGCCAGGGACGATTTGCCGGATCCGGACAGGCCGGTGATGACGATCAGTTTGTCCCGTGGCAGGGTCAGGTCGATGTTCTTCAGGTTGTGGGTTCGGGCCCCACGAATCAGGATCTTGTCCAAAGTGGCCTCGCTCGGCGGGCGTCGAAAACGTAGGAGTATAAGGGCAAATACTGGATGGATGCACACTATCAAATGAGGTCTGTGCAGCCGTAGATGAAACCTGCGCGGCAAAGCGTCGCCATATACCCCGTCAATCGATCGGACTGGTAGAATCGCCGCCGGTTCACACGAGGTTTTTCCATGCATGATCCCCACAGCGAGCGCATGAGTGGCGCCGAGACCCGCGCGGCAAGCGGTCTGGCCCTGGTGTTCGCCTTCCGTATGCTTGGCATGTTCATGGTGTTGCCGGTCCTGGCGACCTATGGGATGGACCTGGCGGGAGCGACCCCGGCCCTGATCGGGTTGGCGATCGGCGCTTACGGCCTGACCCAGGCGATTTTCCAGATTCCGTTCGGGATCATTTCCGACCGTATCGGCCGTCGCCCGGTGATTTACCTGGGGCTGATCGTCTTTGCCCTGGGCAGTGTGCTGGCGGCCAACGCCGATTCGATCTGGGGCGTGATCGCCGGGCGCATCCTGCAGGGCGCCGGGGCGATTTCCGCGGCGGTCATGGCGCTGTTGTCGGACCTGACCCGCGAGCAGCACCGCACCAAGGCCATGGCCATGATCGGCATGACCATCGGCCTGTCCTTTGCCGTGGCCATGGTGGCCGGCCCGCTGCTGACCCGCGCTTTCGGCTTGCCCGGGCTGTTTTTCGCCACCGGCGGCATGGCGCTGCTGGGCATTTTCATCGTCGCCTTCATGGTGCCGCACTCGACCGGCCCGTTGCAGCACCGCGAATCCGGGGTCGCGCGCCAGGCTCTGTTGCCGACGCTCAAGCACCCGGACCTGCTGCGCCTGGATCTTGGTATCTTCGTGTTGCACGCGATGCTGATGTCGAGCTTCGTCGCCTTGCCGCTGGCCCTGGTGGAAAAAGCCGGCCTGCCCAAGGAACAGCACTGGTGGGTCTACCTCACCGCGCTGTTGATCTCCTTCTTCGCCATGATCCCGTTCATCATCTACGGCGAGAAGAAACGCAAAATGAAACGAGTTCTGCTGGGCGCGGTCAGTACGCTGCTGCTCACCGAGCTATTCTTCTGGGAGTTCGGCGACAGCCTGCAGGCGCTGGTGATTGGCACGGTGGTGTTCTTCACCGCGTTCAACCTGCTGGAAGCTTCGCTGCCGTCGCTGATCAGCAAGGTTTCACCGGCTGGCGGCAAGGGCACGGCTATGGGGGTCTATTCCACCAGCCAGTTCCTCGGTTCGGCGCTGGGCGGCATTCTCGGCGGCTGGTTGTTCCAGCATGGCGGTTTTTCGGTTGTATTCCTGGGTTGCGCAGGGTTGGCTGCACTCTGGCTGGCCTTTGCTGTTACCATGCGCGAACCACCTTACGTGACGAGCCTGCGCTTGCCGTTATCGCCCGAAGCGATCCGCGAAGCCGGTCTGGTCGAGCGCCTGAAGGCCGTTGTTGGGGTAACAGATGCAGTGATGGTGGCCGAAGAAGCCGCCATTTACATCAAATTGGACACCGAATTATTGGATCGCGCGACCCTCGAGCAGCTGGTCAACCCAGCCCGATCGGCGTGCGAAGCCTAGGAGAACGTTATGGCCCGTGGGGTTAACAAAGTCATATTGGTCGGCACTTGCGGCCAGGATCCTGAAGTTCGCTACCTGCCTAACGGTAACGCCGTGACCAACCTGAGTCTGGCCACCAGCGAACAATGGACCGACAAGCAGACCGGTCAGAAGGTCGAGAAGACCGAGTGGCACCGTGTGTCGATGTTCGGCAAGGTCGCGGAAATCGCCGGCGAGTACCTGCGCAAAGGTTCGCAGGTCTACATCGAAGGCAAGCTGCAGACCCGCGAGTGGGAAAAAGACGGCATCAAGCGTTACACCACTGAAATCATCGTCGACATGCAGGGCACCATGCAGCTGCTTGGCGGCCGTCCTCAGGGCGACCAGGGCCAGGGCATGGGCAACTCCGCGCCACGTCCGCAGCAGTCGCGTCCGCAGCCTTCGCAGGCGCCACAACGCGAATCGCGTCCAGCGCCTCAGCAGTCCTCGCCACAGCCGGCGCAGAACTTCGACGACAGCTTCGATGACGATATTCCGTTCTGATCCCTCGGAACGCAGGTCATGAGTGAAAAACGGAGCCCTCGATGGGCTCCGTTTTTTTTTGGCCGCTTGAAACACCGGCCTGGTGTCGCCGCTTTAGAGTTCGACTCGCCGCAGCCTCCCGGTCAAGGGGACGGGCGGGCCGTCGGGGG
>NZ_JBWKZA010000051.1:0-23768 GCF_059424045.1 Pseudomonas sp. GW456-L12 | reverse complement strand
CTCCTACAGAAGAACGCCTTCATCTGTAGGAGCGAGGCTTGCCCGCGAAGCTTTTAGGTTCTTTCGAAAACTTCGAAACAGTAGGCAGGTTTGTCGCCTTCAGCGGGATTTTGCGTAAAGGAGGTTCGCTCCCAATCATATGGGCCAAACTCCGGGAACCACGCATCTCCTTCGGGGCTTAAAGCGACTCTAGTTAAATACAAGCGATCAGCATGCGGTAACGCCAGTTCATACAACTGCGCCCCCCCAATCAGCATTAGCTCCTCCACTCCTTGCTTCAAAGCCCATTCCTCTGCACGAGTCACAGCTGCCTCAAGCGACGGATAAACCTCCGCGCCTTCCAGCTGCAAACCGTCCTGACGGCTGACGACAATGTTCAAACGCCCAGGTAGCGGACGACCGAGGGAGTCCCAAGTTTTACGCCCCATAATGATCGGCTTACCGAGGGTCGTAGCCTTGAAATATTTGAAGTCGCCCGGCAAGTGCCAAGGCATGCTGTTGTTCACGCCAATCACTCGGTTTTCACCAAGCGCTGCGATCAGACATAACGGAAGAGTTTTGTTCATTCGAGTGAGGATACCAGAGGCTCACCATCCCGCAACTTACCCCGACCAGTGCCACAGCAGTTATGCTCAGTGCTCATTTGAGCAACGGAATGACGCGTGACAGCACTGACCCCACTGCAAAAACTCTGGCTCACCGAAGCCGTACGCCTGCGTGAAGAACACGCCGGCGCCCTGGAGGACCAGGAAGCCAATCGCCTGGCGCGCACCGCAGGCGGCGACCTGGCAAGCCGCCTCCAATACCGCGCGCTGTGGCTGGCCGAACGCGACGGCCTGGCCGCCGCCCTGCGCCACTGGGTCCAGGGCGCGCGCCTGGCGCTGTTGCTGATGGTCGTGTTGGCCATGGTCAGCGGTGCCGGCCTGGCCTTCGCCGCCCTGGGTAACGGGCAGGCGCCGGTTAATGTGTTCTGGGCCCTGGGCAGCCTGCTCGGTCTCAACCTGCTTTTGCTGCTGAGCTGGGCCATTGGCCTGCTGTTCGCCGGCGAACAGGGCGCCAGCCTCGGCCGCCTGTGGCTGTGGCTCAGCGCCAAGCTCGCCCGCGACGCCAAGGCCGCGCAGCTGGCGCCCGCCCTGCTGTTGTTGCTGCAACGGCGCAAACTCAATCGCTGGGCCATCGGCACCCTGGTCAACGGCCTGTGGCTGCTGGCCCTGCTCAGCGCCGTGGCGATCCTGCTGATGTTGCTGATCACCAAGCGCTACGGGTTCTACTGGGAAAGCACCCTGCTCGGCGCGGATGCCTTCGTGGCGATCACCAACGCCCTCAGCGCCATACCCCGGGCCATAGGTTTCGGGGTACCAACCGTAGAGATGATTCACGCCAGTACCCGGGATGTTTACAACACTGAACTGGTGCGCCAGATGTGGGCCGTCTGGCTGGTGGCCTCGCTGATCATTTACGGCGTGCTGCCGCGCCTGCTGTTGATGCTGTTCTGTCGCTGGTGCTGGAAGCACGGACAGGCGCGCCTGCGACTGGACCTCAACCTCCCTGGCTACAGCCAGCTGCGCGAAGCGCTGATGCCCAGCAGCGAACGCCTGGGGATCAACGATGCCGCCCCCGACTTGCTGCACCGCATCGAAGGCGGCGTCAGCGCACAGGACAGCGATGGCGCCCTGCTGGTGGCCATCGAACTGGACGACCAGCGCCCCTGGCCACCGCAATTGCCGGCCACGGTGAAAGACGCCGGCATCCTCGACAGCCGCGAATCCCGGCACAAGCTGCTGGAACAGATGAGCCGCTTTCCGCCGGCGCGCCTGGCCATCGCCTGCGATCCACGGCGCTCGCCGGACCGTGGCAGCCTGGCGCTGATCGCCGAGCTGGCCCGCAGCGCGACCGCCACCCGGGTCTGGCTATTGCAGGCCCCGCCCGGCGAAGCGCTGGACGCCGAACGCCTGGGCGACTGGCACGTGGCGCTGCAACAGCTGGAGCTGCCATTCGCCGATTGCGCACCGCTGAACTGGCTGGAGACCGGCCATGACTGATCCTCGCAAACCGCCGTTGAAGCTGGCGGTGGTCGGCCACACCAACGTCGGCAAGACCTCCCTGCTGCGTACCCTGACCCGGGACGTGGGGTTCGGCGAGGTCTCCCATCGCCCCAGCACCACCCGCCATGTCGAGGGCGCGCGGCTGTCGGTGGACGGCGAACCGCTGCTCGACCTGTACGACACCCCCGGCCTGGAAGACGCCATCGCCCTGCTCGACTACCTGGAACGCCTGGAGCACCCTGGCGAGCGCCTGGACGGCCCGGCCCGCCTGGCGCGGTTTCTCGAAGGCAGCGAGGCGCGCCAGCGTTTCGAACAGGAAGCCAAGGTGCTGCGCCAGCTGCTGGACTCCGACGCCGGGCTGTATGTGATCGACGCTCGCGAGCCGGTATTGGCCAAGTACCGCGACGAGCTGGAAGTCCTCGCCAGCTGCGGCAAGCCGTTGCTGCCGGTGCTGAACTTCGTCAGCAGCGCCAACCATCGCGAGCCGGACTGGCGCGAAGCCCTGGCCCGCCTGGGCCTGCACGCGCTGGTGCGGTTCGACAGCGTGGCACCGCCGGAGGACGGCGAGCGGCGGCTGTATGAAAGCCTGGCGTTGCTTTTGGAAAGCTCGCGGCCGCAGCTGGAACGCCTGATCGCCGACCAGCAGGCGCAGCGCGCGGCTCGCCAGCAAAGCGCCGCGCGGCTGATCGCCGAACTGCTGATCGATTGCGCCGCCTGCCGGCGCAGTGTGGTCAGCGAGGTCGAGCAGGAACAGCAGGCCATCGGCGAGCTGCGCAAGGCCGTGCGCCAGCGCGAACAGCGCTGTGTCGAGGCGCTGCTCAAGCTCTACGCCTTCCGCCCGCAGGATGCCGCCGCCAGCGATGTGCCGCTGCTCGACGGACGCTGGGGCGATGACCTGTTCAACCCGGAAACCCTCAAGCAACTCGGGGTCCGGGTCGGTGGCGGGATCGCTGCCGGCGCGGCGGCCGGGGCCGGCGTCGATCTGCTGGTGGGCGGCCTGACCCTGGGCGCGGCGGCCCTGGCCGGGGCGATTGCCGGTGGCGCGCTGCAAACCGCTCGCAGCTACGGCGGCCGCCTGCTGGGCAAGCTCAAGGGCCAGCGCGAACTGACCGTGGACGACAGCGTGCTGCGCCTCTTGGCCCTGCGCCAACGGCAACTGGTGCAGGCGTTGAATGTGCGCGGGCATGCGGCGCTGGGCAGCATCCAGCTGGCCACGCCCCAGGACCAGAGCTGGCGCGAGGGCAAGCTGCCGGAGGCGCTGAACAAGGCCCGCGCCCATCCGCAGTGGTCGTCGCTGAACCCGGCGCCGCGCCTGAGCCAGGCGGAGCGTCAGGAGCAGATCGAGGTATTGGCGCAGAAGCTGGTGGTCGACAGTTAAGCCTGCGGCGCCCCCGCCTACGTCATCGCGAGCAAGCTCGCTCCTACAGAACATGCGTTCCCCTGTAGGAGCGAGCTTGCTCGCGATAGCTGTCCCCCGGGCACCGCAGGACTCGGATCAGACAGCCAACAACCGCACCGCCTTGTCCTTGAGCACCTGCAAATCCATCACTGGCACCCACAGCTCCTTGGCCTGTTCGTCCCAATGGCGCAGGCGCAGGCTGACCGCGCATAGCGGGTCCTGCTCGAAGGCCCGGGCCTCCTCGGCGCTCATCACCCCGCCCTGGTATTCCAGGGTGCGCCGGCTGGCTTGGCTGAGCCGCTCGTAGTAACCCGGCTCCTTGCAGGTCAGGTAACGCTTGGCCTGCACGTGGTACTCCACCAGCCGCGCCAGGCGCTCGCTGAAACCGGCGCGGCGCAGGTAGTCGGCGCCCAGCCGCTCATGGCCGGCCACGCCGAAACCGCCCATGCTCTCGGCATCCTGCCCACAGATATGCCCGATATCGTGGAAGAACGCCGCCAGCACCACTTCGTCGTCGAAGCCCTCGGCCATGGCCAGCTGTGCGGCCTGGGACATGTGTTCGATCTGCGACACCGGCTCGCCGATGTAGTCGCTGTCGCCAAAGCGCTCGTACAGGCCGAACACCTCGGCGATCCGCTGCTCAGGCCGCATCAGGCTTCCTCCAGCAAACGGGCGATATTGCCCTCGGCCATGGCCGGGCCGACGCTCATGCCCACGCCGCTGTGCATCAGGGCCACGCTGACCCCGACGGCCGGGCGCAGGAACGAAAACGGCCCCGGGCCGCGGGCGCCATAGACACCCTGCCAGCGCTCGATCACCTGCACCTTGCAGCCCAGGGTGTGCTCGGCCAGCTCGAGCATCCAGGTGTCCACCTGTTCGGCATTGAACGGTGAGGGATCGCTGCCGTAATGGTGGGAGTCGCCGATGATCAGCTCGCCATAGGGCGTCGGGCTGATCAGCAGGTGGATGCCGTTTTCGTGCAGGTACGGCGCGTCCCGCAGGATCTGCGCCTGTACCGCCGCCGCTTCGGGCAGGTCGGCAAAGGCGCCGTAATGCACGCAGCTCAGGCCGGTGAGCAACGCGTGTTGCAGGTTCAGTGACACCTCGGGCCGGGCGCGGAGCATTTGCAGGCGGCAGACCTGCGGCGCCAGCGCGGCAATCGGTTCGGCCAGCAGGGTCTGGTAGTCATGCCCGGAACAGACCAGGATCTGCCCCGCGCGAAAGCTGCCGGCGGTGCTGTGCAACTGGCCGGGCTCGATGTCGCGCACCAGGGTGGAGAAATGAAACTCCACCCCCAGGTCGCGGCGCAGGTAGTCGATCAGCATCGGGATGGCTTCGCGGGAATACAGCTGCTGGTCATCCAGGCCATGCAGCGCCGCGCGCTGATGGCGGAAGCGGCCGCCGTACAGATTGTTCAACGCCGCGCCGCGCAGCAGTTCGACCCGGTAGCCGTGTTCCTGCGCACGTCCGGCGCAGAAGGCCTGCAGCAATTGCTCCTCAGCCTCGGTGCGAGCGAACAGGTAAGAGCCGTTGCGCTTGAGCGGCAGGCCGGCCAATTGCGCCCAGTCGCCCCAGATGCCGCGGCTGGCCCTGGCCAGGTCGAGCATCACGCCCGGCGGCTGGCCGGTCACCAGGGCCTGGCCGAAATTGCGCACCGACGCGCCCAGGGGCGTGGCGCTGCGCTCGAAAACCTTGACCCGCAAACCGCGCTTGGCCGCGGCATAGGCATGGGACAGCCCGAGGATGCCGGCGCCGACGATCAGCAGGTCGTTGTGGTTGCTCATGGGTGTGGTCCTTGGACGATGACCTCGGCGAGGTCAAATCGCGGGCAAGTCGGATCGCCGCCCGCTCGCTCCTACAGAAGCGTCCATAGAAGCGAGGCGGCCCGCGACAGGGGCTGTCGATTACTGGGCGGCGACCTTCTCGGACTTGCCGTCATAACGCTTGCGCCACTCGGCGAGGATCTCGTCGCGGTTCTTCGAGGCCCAGGCGAAGTCGTTCTTGATCAGGCGCTGCTCGTAGTCGGCCGGCAGTTCGGTCTGCGGCTTGGCGATCCCCGGCTGGGCCAGCACGGCGAAGTTTTCCTTGTACAGCTCCATGGCCGCGGGGCTGGCGGAGAAGTCGGCGAGCTTCTTCGCCGCTTCTTCATGAGGGGTGCCCTTGATCACCGCGGTGGCTTCGATTTCCCAGCCCAGGCCTTCCTTGGGCAGCACGATGTCCAGCGGCGCGCCCTGGCGCTTGAGCTGCACGGCCGGGTATTCGAAGGAGATGCCGATCGGGAATTCACCGGCCGCCGCCAGCTTGCACGGTTTGGAACCGGAGTGAACGTACTGGCCGATGTTCTGGTGCAGGTCGTCCATGTACTGCCAGCCCTGCTTCTCGCCGAAGGTCTGCAACCAGGCGCTGACGTCGAGGAAGCCGGTGCCGGACGAGGCCGGGTTGGGCATGACGATCTTGCCCTTGTACTCAGGCTTGGTCAGGTCCTGCCAGCTCACCGGCTTGGTCAGGCCCTGCTTTTGTGCTTCGACGGTGTTGAAGCAGATGGTCGCGGCCCAGACGTCCATGCCGACCCAGGCCGGCGGGTTGGCGGCGTCGCGGTAGTTGCCGCCGATCTTGCCCAGATCCTTCGGTGCATAGCTTTCCAGCATGCCCTGCTGATCGAGGATCGCCAGGCTGGAGGCCGCCAGGCCCCACACTGCGTCCGCCTGCGGCCGGGCTTTTTCCGCCAGCAGCTTGGCGGTGATGATCCCGGTGGAATCACGCACCCATTTGATTTCCACATCCGGGTTGGCGGCTTCGAAGGCTTGCTTGTAGCTCTTGAGCTGTTCGGCTTCGAGGGCGGTATAGACCGTCAGTTCGGTCTTCGCGGCAAAGGCGTTCATGCTGAAGGCAGTGAGGACAGCAGCGGCAACAGCCAGGGGCTTGAACATGGTGCGGTTCCTTTCTGGGGTGGGGGCTTGTAGTAGGGGTTGGGCAGATTCAATGGCCGGGCGCGGTCTGCCGCCAGGCCTGGGAGCGGCGCAGCAAGCCGCGCGAAGCCCAGGCCAGGAGCAGGGACACGCCCGCCGAGGTAAAGAGGATCAGGGTCGACATGGCGGCCGCGCCGCCGACGTTGCCGGCGTCGTCCATGTTCAGCACCGCCACCGCCGCGAGGATGGTGTCGGGGCTGTAGAGGAAGATCGCCGCCGAGACGGTGGTCATGGCCGAGACGAACAGGTAGCGCAGGATGTCCAGCAGCGCCGGCAGGCAGATCGGCACCGTGACCCGCAGGTAGTGGCGATACAGCGGCGCCTTGAGCGACAGCGCCGCGGCCTCGAATTCGGCATCGAGCTGGCGCAGCGCGGTGGTGGCGGTCATCTGCGCAGTGGTCAGGTAGTGGGCTATGGTGCACACCACCAGCAGGGTCATGCTGCCGTAGAACACATGCAGCGGGTTGCCGCTGAGGTTGAAGAAGAAGACGTAGCCCAGGCCCAGCACCAGGCCCGGCACTGCCATCGGCACGAAGCTGAGCATGCGCAGCGCCAGGTTGAGGCCGCGCTGGGTGTGGGTCTTCTCCATCAGGTAGGCGCCGGTGAAGATCAGCGCGCTGCCGATCAGCGCCGTGCACAGGGCCATGGTCAGGCTGTTGCGGTAGGCCAGCCAGCCGCCGCCGGCGGTGTCGTTGAACTGGTAGTGATTGAGCGACAGCGAAAGGTTATAGGGCCAGAACTTCACCAGCGACGAGAACACCGCCATGCCGAACACCAGCAGCAGCGCCGCGCAGATCAGCAGGACGATCGCCAGGTAGCAGCCGTCCCGCAGCCGGGAAGGCGCCGGCTGGAACACCTGGGCCCGGCCGCTCATGGAATCGCCATGGCGACGGCGCAGCCAGGCATCGACACCGAAGCTGAACAGTGCCGGCAGCAACAGCACCATGCCGATCAAGGCGCCACGGCCAAACTGTTGCTGGCCGACCACCGCCTTGTAGGCTTCCAGCGCCAGCACCTGATAGTCGCCACCGACCACCACCGGCACGCCGAAATCGGTGATGGTCAGGGTGAACACCAGGCAGAACGCGGCGAACACCGCCTGCCGGGTGGCCGGCCAGGTGATGCTGCGAAAGGCCTTGGCCGGGCTGGCGCCCATGCTCGACGCGGCATCGAACAGCCGCGCATCGGCCAGGGACAGGGCCGACAGCAGGATCATCAGGGCGTGGGGAAAGGTGTAGATCACCTCGCCGAGAACGATGCCCCAGAAGCCATAGATATTGTCCGAGAGCAGGCCACGGAGCAGGCCCTGGTTGCCGAACAGATAGACCAGGGCGATCCCCGGCAGCATCGACGGCGCCATCAACGGCAGCAGCGACAGGCCGCGCCAGATCGCCTTGCCGGGAATCAGCGTGCGTTGCAGGGCATAGGCGAACAGGTAGGCCAGCGGCACCACGATGGCGGCCACGCTGAGGGAGACTTTCAGGCTGTTGCCCAACAGCCAGTGGAAGTTGGCGCCGGTCACCAACTCGCGGGCCGCAACCAGGCCGCCGCCCTGCCCGGCTTCGCCGCTGAAACCGCGCCAGAAGATCGCCAGCAACGGCAGCAGCACCGCCAGGCCCAGCAGCACCAGCAGCACCAGCTTGCCGCCGAGCACGAAGAGGCGGTCGCCGATTTGCGCACGGGCCGCCTGGCGCGCCCGTTTTGCGGGTAGCGGCAGGCTCAGTTCAACGGCCATCTCAGGCAAACACCTGCAGGCTGCGCGGTGGCAAGGCGACCCAGATGTCCTGGGCACCGAGGCGCGGCATGGCTTCCGGGGCTAGCTCGGCCAGCAGCGGATGGCCGGGCAATTGGTTGAGTTCGAAACTCATGCGGCAGCGGTTGCCGAGGAAGGTGATCTCCCGGACCTTGGCCGGGAACAGGTTTTCCTCGTGCACCGGCGGGTTGACGCTGATCGCCTCCGGGCGGCAGAACAACCGACCCGAGGCAGCCTTGCCGGAGTCGGCCGCCAGCCGCACGTTCATCCCACCAACCTGGGCGTGGCTGTCGCTGCTGCGGCGGAACGGCAGCCAGTTGCCCTGGCCGACGAACTCGGCGACGAACGGGGTGGCCGGGCGATCGTAGATTTCCTGCGGCGTGGCGTACTGCTCGACCTTGCCGTTGTTCATCACCGCGATACGGTCGGCCATCAACATGGCCTCGTCCTGGTTGTGGGTGACCATCAGGGTGGTGATGCCCAGGCGTCGCTGCAGCTGGCGCAGCTCGGTGCACAGGTGCTCGCGCACCCGTGCATCCAGCGCCGACATCGGTTCATCCAGCAACAATAACGAAGGCGCCGGGGCCAGGGCTCGCGCCAGGGCCACCCGCTGCTGCTGGCCGCCCGACAGCTGACCGGGGTATTTCTTTTCGCTGCCGGTCAGGCCCACCAGCTCCAGCATCTGCGCTACGCGCTTGCGCACTTCGTCGCGACCGCTGCCGGCCAGGCCATAGGCGATGTTGGCTTCGACGCTGAGGTTGGGGAACAGCGCATAGGACTGGAACAGAATGCCGTAGTCCCGGGCCTGGGGCGCCAGGTGCGAGACGTCGCGGCTGCCCAGGTACAACTCGCCCCGGTCCTGGCGCTCGAGGCCGGCGATGCAACGCAGCAAGGTGGTCTTGCCGCAGCCCGACGGGCCGAGCAGGCACACCAGCTCGCCGGCCGCCACGTCCAGGGAGACGTTATCCAGGGCGGTGAAAGCGCCAAAGCGTTTCTGCATGCCGCGCACTTTCATCGGCGCGCCGGGGTTGCTCAGGGCAGTTGCGATCGGGTTGTTCATGGACGGACCTCATCAAGCAGATACAGGCCATCCTAGGGAACGAATGCGTAGTTACTGTGGCAGTGAGGCAAAAGCTGCCGATAGTGGTATTGGCGGATTTGGGTTCAAGAGAACGCAGAGCCTTGTAGCCGCTGCCGAGCCCGCGAGGCTGCGAACGGTTGCGCAGCAACCGCAGGCCCGACAACGCGATCTGGCGAGGTAACCGCAGGGCGCCTTTTGCGGGCGCTGCGCACCCGTTCGCAGCCTCGCTGCGCTCGGCAGCGGCTACGGATGAGGTGTGGGCGGATCAGGCTGGCGCCATTTCCTGCGCCAGCCCGAGAAAGGCCGCCGGCAGGCGCGCGCCCTTGCGCTCCTTGAGGCAGTACAGGTATTCGGCGATCTGCGGCGCGTTCTCGATGGTCAGCACCCGCAGTTGCGGATCGTGGGGGACTTCCTGGCGGGCAATGATGCTGATGCCGATATTGCGCAGCACCGCCTCGCGGATCGACTCGCGGCTGCCGATCTCCAGCAGCGGCCCGAAGCTGACCCGGGCGCTGTCGAGCAGCTCTTCGGTCAGGCGCCGGGTGGTGGAGCCCGGCTCGCGCATCAGCAGGGTGTGCCCGGCCAGGGCGTTCAAGGGCACGTGGTCGAGGGCCGCCAACGGATGATTGCGGTGCACCGCCAGCACCAGCGGATCGCTGCCGAGCACCCGGCGGATCAAGCGCGAATCTTCCAGCAACTGCGACGACGCAGCGATGTCGACCCGGTATTCCTCCAGCGATTCCAGGACCTGCTGCGAGTTGCCGATTTCCACCGACACTTCCACCTGGGGCAGGCGCTCCCGGAAGGTCTTCACCAGATCGAGGATGTAATACGGCGCCGTGGCGGCAATCCGCAGGGTGCCTTGCAGCTGGCCGCTATTGCGCAGGAAGAACTCGATATCGGCTTCCTGCTGCAACAGCACCTTGACCATCGGCAACAACCGGGCACCCTCTTCGCTGACGCTGAGGCGGCGGCCGCCGCGATAGAACAGCTCGACCGCATACTGGCTTTCCAGATGACGGATCTGGGTGGTCACCGTGGGCTGGCTCAGGCCGAGCTTTTTCGCCGCCAGGGTGATGCTGCCCAGGCGGGCCACCATGTAAAACGCCTTCAGCTCGGCACTCAGCACTGCGTCCTCTCATCGTCTATTTGCGCAACAGGCGCAAACCGTTGAAGACCACCAACAGGCTGACGCCCATGTCGGCGAACACGGCCATCCACATGGTGGCCAACCCGAAGAAGGTTACCCCAAGAAAGATCGCCTTGATGACCAGGGCCAGGGCGATATTTTGTACGAGGATGTTCGAGGTCTGCCGGGACAGCCGGACAAACGCCGGAATCTTGCGCAGATCGTCGTCCATCAGGGCGACATCGGCGGTCTCGATGGCGGTGTCGGTGCCTGCCGCGGCCATGGCGAAACCGATCTCCGCGCGGGCCAGGGCCGGGGCGTCGTTGATGCCGTCGCCGACCATGCCGACCCGGTGCCCTTGGGCGTACAGGTCTTCGATGGCTTGCAGCTTGTCGGTGGGCAGCAGGTCGCCGCGGGCCTGATCGATGCCCACCTGGGCGGCGATGGCTTCGGCGGTGTGCGGGTTGTCGCCAGTCAGCATCAGGGTCTTGATGCCCAGTTCGTGCAACTGCTGGATCGCTTCGCGGCTGGACTCCTTGACCGTGTCCGCCACGGCGAACAGGGCCAGGGGGCCGGCGCTGTCGAGCAACAGCACCACAGTCTTGCCTTGTTTCTCCAGGGCGAACAGCTGCTCTTCCAGCTCCGGCGAGCACAGCCCCAGCTCCTCCACCAGGCGGTGATTGCCCAGGTGGTAGAGCTGGCCGTTGATTTCGCCACGTACACCGCGGCCGGCCAGGGCCTCGAAGTTATCCACAAGGTGCAGGCTCAGCTGTTTATCCACAGCCGCATTGGCAATGGCCAAAGACACCGGGTGGTCGGAGCGGGACGCCAGGCTGGCGGCGATGGCCGGGGCGCTGCTGTCCGCCAGCGGGTCGAGGGACAGGAAATCGGTCTGTACCGGCTTGCCATGGGTGATGGTGCCGGTCTTGTCCAGCGCCAGGTAGTCGAGCTTGTAGCCGCCCTCCAGGTAGACCCCGCCCTTGATCAGGATGCCTTTGCGCGCTGCCGCGGCCAGGCCGCTGACGATGGTCACCGGGGTGGAAATCACCAGCGCGCACGGGCACGCCACCACCAACAGCACCAGGGCGCGGTAGATCCAGTCGAACCAGGCGGCGCCCATGAACAGCGGTGGAATCACCGCCACGGCCAGGGCAAAGGCAAACACCGCGGGGGTGTAGATTTTCGAGAAGCTGTCGACGAAGCGCTGAGTCGGCGCGCGCGCGCCCTGAGCTTGTTCCACGGCATGGATGATCCGCGCCAGGGTCGAGTTGTTGGCCGCCGCGGTCACCTTGTATTCCAGCGAGCCGGCCTGGTTGATGGTGCCGGCGAAGACCTTGTCGCCCAGGGTCTTTTCCACCGGTAGGCTTTCGCCGGTGATCGGTGCCTGGTCGATGGTCGAGCTGCCGGCCACCACCTCGCCGTCGAGGCCGATGCGCTCACCTGGGCGAACCCGTACCAACGCGCCCAGCTCGATGCTTTTCGCTTCCCGTTCGACCCAACTGCCGTCCGCCTCCTGCACCGTGACCCGTTCCGGGGTCATCTGCATCAGGCCACTGATGGCATTGCGCGCGCGGTCCAGGGACCGGGCCTCGATCAACTCGGCCACGGTGAACAGGAACATCACCATCGCCGCTTCCGGCCATTGGCCGATCAGCACGGCGCCGGTCACGGCGATGCTCATCAAGGCGTTGATGTTGAGGTTGCGGTTCTTCAGGGCGATCCAGCCCTTCTTGTAAGTGCCGAGGCCACCACTGAGGATCGATACCAGGGCGATCACCGCCACCACCCAGGTCGGCGCAGCGCTGGTGAAGTGGATCACCTCCGCGGCCAGCGCGCCGACGCCGGACAGCGCCAGCGGCCACCAGTGCTTTTTCACCGGCGCCGCGACCGGGGCATCGGACTCGCCGCCCAGGCCGATGGGCTCGGCCTCCATGCCCAGGGACTTGATGGCGGCGATGATCGGGGCGACGTCCTGCAGGTCATGGGTCACGCCCAGCACCCGGTTGATCAGGTTGAACTCCAGTTGCTGCACGCCCGCCAGCTTGCCCAGCTTGTTCTGGATCAGCGTCTGCTCGGTCGGGCAGTCCATGGCCTCGATGCGGAAACTGCTCAGGCGCGCATTGGCGCTCGACGCCGCGCTGAGCACAACCCGCGACGGCGCGGCGGCCGACGAACAGCAGGAATCGCCGTGACTGGCAGCCTGGGGCTCGCTCAACTGGACCAGCGACGGCGACGAGCAGCAGGAAGCGCCGTGGCCAGCATGGTCGTGTTTTTTCAGCGGATGCAGTTTTGCGCCATGGCCATGATCGTGGTCGTGGTCGTGGTCGTGGTCGTGGTCGTGGTCGTGGTCAGCATGCTTGGAGTCAGCGCCGGGCTTGCCATGGGTGTGCAGGGAATCGCTCATAAGGTCGCGTCCGAAAAGGTGCCTGTTGCCAAGTAAACACCCTGTAGCCACTATAGGGTCAAGCACCCTTTCGGAGATTGTCGCGATGAAAATTGGTGAGCTGGCGAAACTGACCGACTGTCAGGTCGAAACCATCCGTTACTACGAGCGCGAAGGCCTGCTGCCGGAACCGGCCCGCAGCGAGGGCAATTACCGCCTGTATACCCAGGCCCACACCGAACGCCTGACCTTCATCCGCAACTGCCGCAGCCTGGACATGACCCTCGAGGAAATCCGCAGCCTGCTGAACCTGCGCGACAGCCCCCAGGACCAGTGCCAGAACGTGAATGCGCTGATCGACGAACACATCCACCACGTCAAGGCGCGGATCGACGGGCTCTTGGCCTTGCAGACACAGCTGCTCGACCTGCGCCAACGCTGCAGCGAAGGGCCGGACCTGGATCAGTGCGGGATTTTGCAGCGCCTGGAAGTCAGCGGCTCGGTGGCCCCCAGCGAAGCCGAGGACTCTCATGTGGGCCGTAGCCACGGGCATTGAAACCATCAACCCCCTACAGAGAGGCAGATGCCCCGTATCGACCACGTGTGGGCGTGGTCTCCGGGATTGCTAGAAGGCCCTGCGGGCCTTAGCGCAGCCTGCGGCAGCGGCTACAGGAGCCGCCGCCGGGTGTATCGATCAGACCGCCATCGGCGCGGTCATCGGCGCGTGGTGCTCGTAGCCTTCCAGAGAGAAATCGCTCGGCTCGACCTTTTCCAGCCACTCCGGCTGGTACACGCCGGTCTTGGCGAACTCCGGTACACGTTCGGAAATCACCAGCTTCGGCATCGGGAACGGCTCGCGCTTGAGCTGCTCGTTGAGCATGTCCAGGTGGTTTTCGTAGACGTGGGCATCACCGATGAAATAGGTGAACCAGCGCGGGGTGTAGCCGGTCAGGCGACCGATCAGGCTCAGCAGCGCCGCGCCTTCGGTGAGGTTGAACGGTGTGCCCAGGCCCAGGTCGTTGGAACGGATGTAGAGGGTCAGGGAAATTTCCCGGGTCTCGACATTCGGGTGGAACTGGTACAGCAGGTGGCACGGCGGCAGGGCCATTTCATCCAGTTGGGCGCAGTTCCAGCCGTGGAACAGGATACGGCGGCTGCCCGGGTCCTTGATGATGGTGTCCACGCACTGGCGCACCTGGTCGATGGCCTTGTACAGCACCACATAGGCCTGGCCGTCTTCCTCGCCTTCGGCGATCTGCCGGTAGCCCTGGCCCAGGGTCTGCTCGATGGCGGCCGGGTTGCTCAGGGGGATCTGCTTGTACGCCGGCCACTTGCGCCATTGCACGCCATAGATCTCACCCAGGTCGTCCTCGCCCTGGCGGAAGGGATTGGCCAGCCACTGGGCGTTTTCGTTGGCGTTCTGGTCCCAGACCTTGCAGCCCAGGGCACGGAATTCGGCGGCGTTGTTCACCCCACGGAGGAAACCGCACATCTCGCCGATGGCCGACTTGAAGGCCATCTTGCGGGTGGTGATCGCCGGGAAACCGTCTTTCAGGTCGTAACGCAGCATCGCGCCGGGGAAGCTGATGGTGTTCACGCCCGTGCGGTTGGCCTGCTTGGTGCCGTTCTTGATGACGTGGGCGACCAGATCGAGATATTGCTTCATGTATTACCTGTGTCCTTGAAGGCAGGGCTCGCGCCCTGCGATCCGAATTAGAGCGCGGCGTCTTTCGCCACCGGTGCCGCTGGAGCGCGGTGATAGGCCAGCCAGATCAGGAACAGGCCGCCAACGATCATCGGCAGGCACAGCACCTGGCCCATGGTCAGCCAGTTCCACGCCAGATAGCCCAGCTGCGCATCCGGGACCCGGACGAACTCGACGATAAAACGGAAAATACCGTAAAACAGGGCGAACATCCCGGAAACCGCCATGGTTGGACGGGGCTTGCGCGAGAACAGCCAGAGGATGAGGAACAGTGCCACGCCTTCCAGGGCGAACTGATACAGCTGCGAAGGGTGGCGCGGCAGCTGGGCCGGGTCGCTGAACGGCGGGAAGATCATCGCCCACGGCAGGTCGGTCGGCTTGCCCCACAGCTCGGCGTTGATGAAGTTGCCGATGCGCCCGGCGCCCAGGCCGATCGGCACCATCGGCGCGACGAAGTCCATCAGCTGGAAGAACGACTTGCCATTCTTCTTGCCGAACCACAAGGCCGCGAGCATCACCCCGATGAAACCGCCGTGGAACGACATGCCGCCTTTCCAGACCTCGAAGATCAGCGTCGGGTTGGCCAGGTAGGCGCTCAGGTCATAGAACAGCACATAGCCCAGGCGCCCGCCGACAATGACCCCCATCGACATCCAGAACACCATGTCGGAGAGCTTCTCCTTGGTCCAGGTTGGGTCGAAGCGGTTCAACCGGCGCGACGCCAGCAGCCAGGCGCCACCGATGCCGATCAGGTACATCAGGCCGTACCAGTGAATTTTCAGCGGGCCGATGGCCAGGGCCACCGGGTCGATCTGCGGGTAAGGCAGCATTGCGACTCCTCGTTAGAGTGAAACTCGATTGCGCCGCGACCATGTCACGCGCGGATTAAGCCAGGATTGCGAAACCTGTCAGAGCAGGAACGTCAGGCCGACCACAAACAGCAGGCCGGCGAACAAGCGCTTCAACAGGCGCGCCGACAGCCGATGGGCCAGGCGCGCGTCGAACCGGGCAAAGACCATACTGGTCAGGGCGATGCCCAGCAGCGCCGGCAAATACACAAAACCCAGACTATGAGCTGGCAGCAACGGATCATGCCAGCCCAGAATCATGAAACTTATTGCACTGGCCACGGCAATCGGCAAACCGCAGGCCGAGGACGTGGCCACCGCCTGCTGCATCGGCACGCTGCGCCAGGTCAGGAACGGCACGGTCAGCGAGCCGCCACCGATGCCGAAAATCGCCGAGGCCCAGCCGATCACACTGCCGGCCAGGGTCAGCCCGAGCTTGCCGGGAACGTCGCGGCTGGCCTTGGGCCGCAGGTCCAGGGTCATCTGCAGGGCCACCACCAGGGCGAAGACGCCGATGATTTTCTGCAGGTTCGGCCCGGAGATCGCTTCGGCCGTCAGCGCCCCGACTCCGGCGCCGAGCAGGATGCCCAGGGTCATCCAGGCAAAGATCGGCCAGCGCACCGCGCCCCTGCGCTGGTGTTCGCGAACCGCGTTGACCGAGGTAAAAATGATGGTCGCCAGCGACGTACCAACGGCCAGGTGGGTCAGGATCGACGGATCGAAACCTTGCAGGGTGAAGCTGAACACCAGCACGGGAACGATGATGATGCCGCCACCTACGCCAAACAGACCGGCCAATATGCCCGCGCAGGCCCCCAGCAGCAGATAGAGCAGAAATTCCATGGAGGCATCCCGAAAAGAGAGCGGCATGGTAACGGATGCACGGCCCTTGGCTCCACTGGATGGCGATGGATACCCAGTCGTTCTGTGCGTAAAGTGAGCAAAAAACACAAAAGGGACAACCTGATGTGCTTGATCGTATTCGCCTGGCGGCCGGGCCACGCCCTGCCCCTGATCGTCGCGGCCAACCGTGACGAGTTCTACGCCCGCCCCAGCCTGCCGTTGGCGCAATGGCCCGAAGCCCCCGATATCTATGCCGGACGCGACCTGGAAGCGGGCGGCACCTGGCTCGGCCTGGGCGCCGACGGACGCTTCGCCGCCCTGACCAATATCCGCAATCCCCATCAGCCCCCCGCGCGCCGCTCCAGAGGCGAACTGGTAGCGCGTTTTCTCAGCAGCAGGATGTCGATAGACGACTATTTCAGCGACGTTGTCGGCCGATCACTGGAATATGCCGGCTTCAACCTGCTGGTGGGCACCCCCGATCAGCTCTGGCACTACAACGCCCAGGCCCGTGAGCCGCAGCAACTGGGCAGTGGCGTGTACGGCCTATCGAACGCCGGGCTCGATACGCCCTGGCCCAAGCTGCTCAAGGCCAAGGCAGCATTACAGGAAGTACTGCACGACCCGCAGCCCCAGGCTCTGCTCGCCCTGCTCAGCGATGCGCAGACCGCGCCGTTTGCCGACCTTCCCGATACCGGGGTCGGCCTGGCCACCGAGAGCCTGCTGTCGAGCGTGTTTATCGCCAGCCCCAGCTACGGCACGCGGGCCAGCACGGCGCTGATCGTCCGGGCCGATGGTTCTAGGCACATAGTCGAGCGCAGCTTCGGGCCCTATGGCGGGCATCTGGGGGAAGTGGAGCTGAGGATTTAGCGGCGTCTGAAAGTACGCTATCGCGAGCAATCGAGCGTCGACCGGCTGCTCCTACAGGGTTTGGCAGCGTCTCTGTAGGAGCAAGCTTGCTCGCGATCGTTTTTAAAGGGTCTTGGCCGACGCCGGATTGATCATCCGTGCCAGTCCCAGGTTCTTCAGCGCCAGTTGCAGCGAGCTGTGGATAACTTGCGGGTTGTCGATGGTCATCAGTTCGGCCAGCAGTTCCCTGGCCTTGCTGAGATTGATCTGACGCAGCATCCACTTCACTTTCGGCAGGTTGGTGGCGTTCATCGACAGGCTGTCGAAGCCCATCGCCATCAGCAGCACCGCCGCCGCCGGATCGCCGGCCATCTCGCCGCAGATACTCACCGGCTTGCCTTCGGCATGGGCATCGCGCACCACGGTCTGCAAGGCTTGCAGCACCGCCGGATGCAGGTAGTCGTAGAGGTCCGCCACCCGCGGGTTGTTGCGGTCCACGGCCAGCAGGTACTGGGTCAGGTCGTTGGAGCCGACCGACAGGAAGTCCACCTGGCGCGCCAGTTCCTTGGTCTGGTACACCGCGGCCGGGATCTCGATCATCACCCCGATCGGCGGCATCGGCACGTCGGTGCCTTCGTCGCGCACTTCGCCCCAGGCGCGGTGGATCAGGTGCAACGCTTCTTCCAGCTCATGGGTGCCGGAAATCATCGGCAGGAGAATGCGCAGGTTGTTCAGGCCTTCGCTGGCCTTGAGCATGGCGCGGGTCTGGACGAGGAAAATCTCGGGATGGTCGAGGGTGACGCGAATGCCGCGCCAGCCGAGGAAGGGGTTGTCTTCCTTGATCGGGAAATACGACAGTGACTTGTCGCCGCCGATGTCCAGGCTGCGCATCGTCACCGGTTGCGGGTGGAAGGCGGAAAGTTGCTCGCGATAGATCGCCAGCTGCTCCTTTTCGCTCGGGAAGCGTTGGTTGATCATGAACGGCACTTCGGTGCGGTACAGGCCCACGCCCTCCGCGCCACGCTTCTGCGCCCTCGCCACGTCCGCCAGCAGGCCGGTGTTGACCCACAGCGGCATGCGGTGGCCGTCCAGCGTCACGCATGGCAGGTCGCGCAGCGCATCCAGGCCCTGGGCCAGTTGCCGCTCTTCCTCGACCACATCGGCGAACTGCTTGCGCAGCACGTCGCTGGGGTTGGTGTAGACCTCGCCGTGGTAGCCGTCGACGATCATCTGGATGCCGTCGACTTTCGAGTACGGCAGATCGACCAGGCCCATCACTGTCGGAATGCCCATGGCCCGGGCCAGGATCGCCACGTGGGAGTTGCCCGAACCCAATACCGAGACCAGGCCGACCAGCTTGCCTTCCGGCACCTCGCCGAGCATGGCCGGCGTCAGTTCTTCGCTGACCAGGATGGTGTTGTCGGGATAGACCAGGGTCTGCTGGCGCTCTTCCTGCAGGTAGGCCAGCAGGCGCCGGCCCAGGTCCTTGACGTCCGACGCCCGCTCGCGCAGGTAGGCATCGTCCATCAGTTCGAAACGGTTGACGTGATCGGTGACCACCTGGCGCAACGCGCCCTGGGCCCATTGGCCGGTCTTGATCACGGTGGTCACTTCGCTGCCCAGGGAGGCATCGTCGAGCATCATCAGGTAGACGTCGAACAGCGCCCGCTCTTCGGGACGCAGCTGGGTGGCGAGCTTTTCCGAGAGGGTGCGCATGTCGGCGCGCACGCCTTCGATGGCGGTCTTGAACAACGCCAGCTCGGCGTCGATGTCGGTAATGCTCTTGTCAGGCACCACGTCCAGGTCGGCCGGCGGCAGCATGACCACCGCGGTACCGACCGCCGCGCCAGGCGAGCCGGGCACGCCGACGAACTTGGCTTCCTGGATGCCCTTGCCCTGGCGGCCCAGGCCACGGATCGAACCGGTGGCTTCGGCATGGGCGATAACCCCCGCCAGCTGCGCGCTCATGGTCACCAGGAAGGCTTCTTCGCCCTCGTCGAACTGACGACGCTCCTTTTGCTGGATGACCAGGACGCCGACGACCCGGCGGTGGTGAATGATCGGTGCACCGAGGAAGGAGGCATAACGCTCCTCGCCAGTCTCGGCGAAGTAGCGATAACGCGGGTGATCGGCGGCGTTTTCAAGGTTCAGCGGTTCTTCGCGCGTACCGACCAGGCCGACCAGACCTTCGTTGGGTGCCATGCTGACTTTGCCGATCGAGCGCTTGTTCAAGCCCTCGGTGGCCATCAGGACAAAACGGTTGGTCTCCGGATCCAGCAGATAGACCGAGCAGACCTGGCTGCCCATGGCCTCTTTGACGCGCAACACAATAATCCCCAACGCCGCCTTGAGATCCTTGGCGGAGTTAACTTCCTGGACGATCTTGCGCAGCGTATTGAGCATGGCTCGGGGTCGAACTCCGTCGTCAGTCGCGCGCTAGAAGGCGCGGGGCAAGCTCTTTGAGAGCGCGGCGGTAAACCTCGCGCTTGAATGTCACCACCTGGCCCAACGGATACCAATAACTGACCCAGCGCCAGCCATCGAACTCCGGTTTACCGGTCAAATCCATCCGCACCCGCTGCTCGTTGGAGATCAGGCGCAGGAGAAACCATTTCTGCTTCTGGCCGATGCACAGCGGTTGGCTGTGGGTACGGACCAGGCGTTGCGGCAAACGATAGCGCAACCAGCCCCGGGTGCAGGCGAGAATTTGCACATCTTCGCGTTCCAGGCCTACTTCTTCGTTCAACTCGCGGTACAAAGCGTCTTCCGGCGTCTCTTCGGGGTTGATCCCCCCTTGCGGAAACTGCCAGGCATCTTGATTGATACGGCGAGCCCATAGCACCTGGCCGGCATCATTCGTCAGAATGATCCCGACATTGGGGCGGAAACCATCGGGGTCGATCACGGCAACAACCTCGCAAACGCATGTCGCCGCATTGTTCCACAAAGGTTGTGAAAGCAGCAACGAGGCTTCCTACCTTATGTGCACTCTTGTGAAAAGACCGTATTCTGATCGCCTTTTTTCAGACTTATCAGCGAGTAACCGTGATGCGCCTGGCTTTATTCGACTTGGACAACACCCTTCTGGGCGGCGACAGTGACCACGCCTG
The DNA here is from genome assembly GCF_059424045.1 of Pseudomonas sp. GW456-L12. Classification (NCBI taxonomy): domain Bacteria; kingdom Pseudomonadati; phylum Pseudomonadota; class Gammaproteobacteria; order Pseudomonadales; family Pseudomonadaceae; genus Pseudomonas; species Pseudomonas sp. GW456-L12. The sequence continues at coordinate 3,654 of NZ_JBWKZA010000051.1, read as the reverse complement.
GGGCGATTACCTGTGCGAACGAGGCTTCCTCGACGCCGTCACCTACAAGGCCCGCAACGACGAGTTCTACCAGGACTACCTGGCCGGCAAGCTCGACAATGCCGCTTACCTGAACTTCTGCCTGGAGGTTCTCGGCCGCACCGAGATGGACGTGCTCGACCAATGGCACCGCGACTACATGCGCGACTGCATCGAGCCGCTGCTGCTGCCCAAGGCCGCGCAACTGCTGGCCAAGCACAAGGCCGCCGGCGACAAGCTGGTGATCATCACCGCCACCAACCGCTTCGTCACCGCGCCGATCGCCGAACGCCTGGGCGTGGAAACCCTGATCGCCACCGAGTGCGAGATGCAGGATGGTCGCTACACCGGTCGCAGCACCGACGTCCCGTGCTTTCGCGAAGGCAAGGTCACCCGCCTGACGCGCTGGCTCGAGGAAACCGGCCACAGCCTGGAAGACAGCTACTTCTATAGCGATTCGATGAATGACTTGCCGTTGCTGGATCTGGTGGCGAACCCGATCGCCGTGGACCCGGACCCGAACCTGCGGGCCCTGGCCCAGCAGCGTGGCTGGCCGGTGATCAGCCTGCGCGACTGAGAAAGCTAGCGCGAGCTCGCCCCTATAGGAGCAAGCTCGCGATCAGGCCGTCAAACAGGCTTGGCGCCCATCAACCCGGCAATGGCGAAGAAACACACGAAGCTGAACACCGCCAGCGCCAGGGTGAACTTCGGACTGCCCACACCCGAAGCGATCCGGACCCGATTGAGCCGCGCCAGCAGCCAGAAACAGCTCAGGGCACCCACGGTATAGATCAAGCTGGAGGCCAGGATCCAGGTCTGCCCCAGCGACCAGCCCAGCAGATGCACCAGCCACCAGCCACTGAACGGCAGGCTGGCCAGGCAGATCACCAGCAACAGCCAGACGAACACCAGCGGCCGGCGCAACAGCCGGCTGTAGATGCTTGCGTCACCCTTACTACGAGCACGCCAGACCCAGATCGCCAGCCCCAGCGCGCTGCCCAGCAGCAACACGGTGGCCAGGATATGGACGGTTTTGAGGACGGTCAGCGTTTCCATGTCATTAACTCCTTGAGGCCTTGCCCACCAGCGTAGCCGTTCAGCCGAGGAACAGCTGATACGCCGGGTTATCACTCTCGTCCCAGTACGGGTAACCGATCTGCGCCAGCGCCGCCGGTACCAGGTGGCGCTCGCTCGCCGGTACTTGCAGGCCGGCGACTACCCGGCCATCGGCCGCGCCATGGTTGCGGTAGTGGAACATCGAGATGTTCCAGCGCCCGCCGAGCTTGTTGAGGAAGTTGAACAGCGCGCCCGGGCGTTCCGGGAACTCGAAGCGGAACACCACTTCATCACTGACCCGCGCCGCATGCCCGCCGACCATATGACGGATATGCAACTTGGCCAGTTCGTTGTCGGTCAGGTCGGTCACCGGGAAGCCCTGTTCGGACAGGCTGGCGATCAGCGCGCTACGCGGATCGTTTTCCGGGTGGGTCTGCACACCCACGAAGATGTGCGCTTCGCTACCGGTGTTGTAGCGGTAGTTGAATTCGGTGATCTGGCGCTTGCCGATCGCTTCGCAGAAGGCCTTGAAGCTGCCCGGCTTCTCCGGGATCGTCACGGCGATGATGGCCTCGCGGCCCTCGCCCAGTTCGGCGCGCTCGGCGACATGGCGCAGGCGGTCGAAGTTGACGTTGGCGCCGGAGTCGATGGCCACCAGGGTCTGCCCGCTAACGCCACGCTGCTCGACGTATTTCTTGATCCCGGCCACACCCAGGGCGCCAGCCGGCTCGGTGATGGAACGGGTGTCGTCGTAGATGTCCTTGATCGCCGCGCAGATCTCGTCGGTGCTGACGGTGATCACTTCATCCACGTAGTCCTTGCAGATGTCGAAGGTGTGCTGGCCGATCTGCGCCACCGCGACACCGTCGGCGAAGATGCCCACGGTCGGCAGTACCACGCGTTCGCCGGCGGCCATCGCCGCTTGCAGGCAGTTGGAGTCGTCCGGCTCGACGCCGATGATCTTGATTTCCGGCCGCAGGTATTTGACGTAGGCCGCGATCCCGGCGATCAGGCCGCCACCGCCGACCGGCACGAAGATCGCGTCCAGGCGCCCCGGATGCTGGCGCAGGATTTCCATCGCCACGGTGCCCTGCCCGGCAATGGTGTGTGGATCGTCGTACGGGTGGATATAGACGTAGCCTTTTTCGTCCACCAGCTTCAGCGAGTAGGCCAGGGCTTCCGGGAAAGTATCGCCGTGCAGCACCACTTTGCCGCCGCGCGAGCGCACGCCTTCGACCTTGATCTCCGGGGTGGTCTTGGGCATCACGATGGTCGCCTTCACCCCCAGCACCTTGGCCGCCAGGGCCAGCCCCTGGGCATGGTTGCCGGCCGAGGCGGTGACCACGCCACGGGCGCGCTCGGCATCGCTGAGCTGGGTCAGCTTGTTGTAGGCGCCGCGAATCTTGAACGAGAACACCGGCTGCAAGTCTTCGCGCTTGAGCCAGATCTGATTGCCCAGCCGCTCGGAGAGCTGGCGGGCAGTCTGCAACGGGGTTTCTACGGCAACGTCGTAAACGCGCGAGGTGAGGATCTTTTTGACGTACTGTTCGAGCATCGGAAAGCATCACTGAGCGGGTTGGGCAGGGCCAGCGAGTCTAACCCAGCGTTTACCCGGGCGACCACACGAATCCAGAGGTTTTAAAAGCCCCCTAGCCGCAGCCGGTGGCTGCGATAGGTCTGCAGGTCCTCCGGCCACTCTCGTCTGTCACGACCTGACGGTCGATCGCAGCCTTCGGCAGCGGCTACAAAGAGCGGTTCGCCAAACGGGCAATGACCTGCTCAGGACACCGGCCTATAATGCCGGCCTTTCCGTTCCCCCCTTGCCCGCTTCCGGAGCCCGCATGACCCAGGATCAACTCAAACAGGCCGTGGCCCAGGCTGCCGTCGACCTCATCCTGCCGAAACTCGATGACAAGAGCATCGTCGGGGTCGGCACCGGCTCCACCGCCAACTGCTTCATCGACGCCCTGGCCCAGCACAAGGCCGCCTTCGACGGCGCGGTCGCCAGCTCCGAAGCCACCGCGGCGCGCCTCAAGGGCCACGGCATCCCGGTGTACGAACTGAACACCGTCAGCGACCTGGAGTTCTACATCGACGGCGCCGACGAAAGCGACGAACATCTGAACCTGATCAAGGGCGGCGGCGCGGCCCTGACCCGCGAGAAAATCGTCGCGGCGGTAGCCAAGACCTTTATCTGCATCGCCGACGCCAGCAAGCTGGTGCCGGTGCTGGGCGCCTTCCCCCTACCGGTGGAAGTGATCCCCATGGCCCGCAGCCACGTGGCCCGTGAGCTGGTGAAGCTCGGTGGCGACCCGGTCTACCGCGAAGGCGTGATCACCGACAACGGCAACATCATTCTTGACGTGCACAACATGCAGATCACCAATCCGGTGGAGCTGGAAGCGCAGATCAACGCGATTGTCGGCGTGGTCACCAACGGCCTGTTCGCCGCCCGCCCGGCCGACGTGCTGCTGCTGGGCACCCGCAAAGGCGTGAAGACCCTCACCGCCTGATGCCGCCGATTTCGCCCCTGCCGCAATGGCGGGGGCGAAAGCTCTCCCGTCCAGCCCCGCCCTGCCC
>NZ_JBWKZA010000050.1:0-25454 GCF_059424045.1 Pseudomonas sp. GW456-L12 | reverse complement strand
AGTTATAAGAATAATTCTTTACTAGAGGAAATGAACAAGGAAAGTTATAAAAAGTACTCTTCACTGGCTCGGTCTATTTATAAGAAGGTGCCAGAAACAGATAATCCTGATGATCATTTTAAAATGGTATCGCAAACAGCGGGTTCTTATCATTTTTCTAAAGAGTTACTGGCTAGAAATCCGGATTTCAAGAAATCGTTGGATGCACTCGGCCGTACAGGGAAGAAGTATGATGAGGATATGATAATTTTTGATAAGTATTTTACCCCAACAGCTTCAACGGGGTCAGGGAATTGGGATGAGGATCAGGTAGTTGCGTTGTTGGAAAGTATGTCTAAACCAGGGCATGTGATGATTTGATAAGAGTTTGCTGCAATTCTTTGATTAACCATCATCAGTGATGAATAGTCCGCATCTGTTAAGAGGTTGACTCGATTTTTATAGCGACAATTGCAGGGTGGCTATAAAAAGCTTTTAACTTTAATGATATTCTTCAAGGGGGCGATATGCCGAATAAACTTATGGATCTATCAAAAAAAACTTGTAGGTCAACGAGAGTGGCTCCTTCAAATAGAGTGAGTTTTGACGCTGATCAGGAAGAGAGGGCTGAGGGGGCTAGCCTATTATCCTGTTTTGGCTGGGGTAGACGCTCAATAACTAAAGTCGATGATGGTGCTCTCACATTCGATGGGGTGATAAAGAAAATTGTCAAGTCTGAGGTCGGTGGGCACTCTTCAGTGAACGCTGTGAGACATATGATAGAAAGCAATAGAGTCAATATTCCGGAGTTCCTTTATCGCTCTCACCATGACTCGGCAATTAGTACGAGAGGTCTGACACGGGCAGGAGATGCAGAGGATCCGAAATATGAAGATGACTTTGTAGCGCAGATATTCAAACATTCGGCAAGTTCTGGTGGGTTGGGAGGTAATGTTCTATCTCTAACAGCCGAGCCTTCTGTTGTGAGTAGATTTATTAATGGTCGCTCAAATAATGTTTTGGTAAGAATTCGTACCGATTCAATAAAGGAGGATTTTAAAAGCATGGCGGAGCTTGTTCAGGAGAGGTCCGCCAATTTGGTGAATGATAAAAAAATTCGTTTTCAAACTATCGTTAATGTGATTTCCCATCTTGGGAATAACGAGAAAGAAGTGTTCTACATGGGGGGAGATATACCAGCAAAGTATGTTGAAATAGATATGAGCAAGAGTGGGTGTCACAAATGGGTGACTGTGGAGGAGTATATGAGGCGAATGGTTTCGCCCGCTGCTGGAATGATCTGAAATGGCTCGATGTTATCAAGTCGTTTCGCTATCTACGATTGGCAGCAGTTTGCCAATTTCCTTGCAGTTTAGCCAACCTTGTTTGGTCAGCAAACCAGGTTGCTGAAGGTCGTTAGCCAGCCTGTGAGTTGCTTCCCTACCGGTTTGTCGCTGTAGCCGGAGAGTGCTGGCAGGGCTCGCCCCGACTGCAGCCATCGCGTCAACCAGGAGGTGTCCCTGAATTGATAGTTCTAGGCTGGGATCAGGTTCGCTCCTGTCAAAACCAACGACGTGGTATGACCAGTTTGTCTGGGCCATTGCCCAATCCGCCTATTCGCTGCTCACCGCCCGCTCTGGCAAAATTACCAGTTTGACTCGTACGTGTTGTGTAGCGCGTCACCGTAGAAAAATTCCTTATCGGTAAAATCGATAACGTATGACGATAATACGGCGAAAAGCCGATAAGGAAATCACCTAGAATGAACACACGGTCATTCACCCATCAGGAAGATCACCATGTCGCTTAGAGATCTCGCTGCTATCAATGCGGGAGCCAAACCCCTTAGCCATTTGAGCCGACCACGGGAGGCGATACGCCAATTCACGCCGAACTGGTTCGCCGCCACCATGGGCACCGGCATTCTTGCCCTTGCCCTGGCTCAGTTTCCGCTGGCCATCCCAGGCCTGCGCTCCATTGCCGAAGGGCTGTGGATGTTGAACATCGCGCTGTTCTGCACCTTCAGTGTCCTGTACATGGCTCGGTGGATCATGTTTTTCGATGAGGCCAAGCAGATCTTCGGGCATTCCACGGTCTCGATGTTCTTCGGCACTATTCCGATGGGGCTTGTGACCATCATCAACGGACTTCTGGTGTTTGGTGTGCCTCGGTGGGGAACCGGCGTCATACCCGTTGCCGAGGCACTGTGGTGGATCGATGTGGCCATGGCGCTTGCCTGCGGTGTGCTGATTCCTTACCTGATGTTCACCCGTCAACAGCACAGCATCGATCAAATGACCGCCGTCTGGCTGCTGCCCGTGGTTGCCGCAGAAGTGGCAGCTGCCAGTGGTGGGTTGCTGGCTCCGCAGCTGCTTGATACGGGCGCGCAATTCATTATGTTGATCACCAGCTATGTACTGTGGGCCTATTCGGTGCCCGTGGCGCTGAGCATTCTGGTCATCCTGCTGTTGCGCATGGCGTTGCACAAACTTCCCCACGAAAGCATGGCGGCATCCAGCTGGTTGTCGCTGGGCCCTATCGGTACAGGCGCGCTGGGTATGCTGGTCATAGGCGGCGACGCTCCCGCGATCTTTTCGGCACAGGGGCTGCAAGGTATTGGCGAGGTGGCTCAAGGCATTGGATTGATTTCCGGCATTCTCTTCTGGGGCCTGGGGTTGTGGTGGATGGCAATGGCTACCTTGATCACAATCCGTTACTTCAAAGCAAGTGTTCCTTTTAACCTGGGGTGGTGGGGCTTTACTTTTCCTATCGGGGTCTATTCGCTTACGACTCTCAAGTTGGGCTCGGTTCTGCATTCCAGCTTTTTCAATATCTTTGGCGGATGCCTGGTGTTGGTGCTGGCGGTCATGTGGTCGATCGTGGCTTGCAGGACGCTCGCGGGTGCGTATCGAGGCAATCTTTTCGTCTCGCCCTGCATCGCCTCCCTGGCTAAATAACCAACTTATCTATATAGCTGCCTCAGACTTGAGCGTCTGAGGCCAGCGGTCTACTGATCCAGTACATTGCTTATTGAGAGAACTATAGGCGCGAAGCAGCCATTGGCTGCGCTTGGGAAAAATAAAGTAACGACTGTAACCTCCGATCGTTTTTCGTGTTGAACGTGTAGAACACAACGAGCGGACTTTGTTTTCGCACGACAACTCCCACAAATACACTTCATTCATAAATAGGTTAGGTGCTCTTATGCGTAAGTTCTGGCTGGCTATGGTTATGCCTGCGGTACTTTATATTCCAATGGGAATGGCAGACCCGGTTATTTCATTACAGGCTGGAAAGAACTATAGGGTGACGGATGAACAGGCGAGTCTGTCGCCAAAAGTGCTCGAGTTTTTTTCGTATGGCTGTCCTCACTGTCGACAACTCGACCCGAGCATCACTCAGTGGGCTGCCAAGGCTGGGAAGGACGTGGTTTTGACTCGGGTTCCCGTCACGTTTGGCAGCAAGCAATGGGAAGGCTATGCCAAGGCGTTTTATGTCGCTGAAACCCTCGATCTTCAAGTGATTGCCAATCACGCCCTATTCGAACTGGCGCGCCGTGGCGGGAAACTGGAAACGGACGAGGCGATTGCCGACTTTTTTGTCGGGCTTTGTGTGGAAAGAGAAGTAGCTGAGCAAAAAATCCATTCATTCACGGTTAAAAGCTGGATGGTCCTGGGCGATAAGCTTGCCCAGCGCTATAACATTCAGGTGGTACCAAGTTTTGTGGTGAACAATAAATACTTCACCGACTCCAGCATGGTGGGGGCCCCCGAGGCAGTGCCAGCGGTTCTTACACAGTTGGCAAAATTTCACAATTAGTTTGTGTGTTCTTCAGTATTACTTGATCTTTACTGGAGATGATCTGCTTGAAGTGGCCGTCATGTAGCAGTGATGTACGACTCGTGCTGAGCTGTCAGTTAGCTCCCGTCTAGAGTTCCTCCTGCAAGGCTTCAGCAAAACCAATAAATGATAGTCGCTATTGGTTAAGCGGCCACTATTGAGTGGCAGTGCTATCACGTGCCTCAAGATTTCTTTCGATCGGATGAACTGTGGAAACATCATGTTGACCTTCGGGCGCGCCAGAGAGTTGTGTTGTTTTTTACTGCAAGTTTTGTTGCGAGAATATCCTCTGCAGAGCCTGATTAAGCGGTTTTTCTTTACTCTAAATTTATATAGGAATAGTGGGCCCGTATTTAAAATAGAGACTTCCATTAGCGAACCAAGGAGCTATATCCCACGTGAGCATCATCCTCAAACTCAGTCCGTTATTCATTGCAATGGCCGCGGCGATAGGTGCAAGTGCCCAGGCCGCAGAGCATTCCAGTAAAGAAGGTTTCATCGAAGGTTCCAGCCTTAAACTCGACACCCGCAACTACTACATGAACCGCAACCGTCAGCAGCAGACCGACGACAACATCGAGTGGGGCCAGAGTTTCATCGGTATCTTCGAGTCGGGTTATACCCAGGGTACGGTCGGTTTCGGCCTTGATGCCCACGCAATGCTCGGGCTCAAGCTCGACGGCGGTGGCGGTACCGATGGTTCGACTATCCTGCCGGTCAGCGATGGCAACGGCAAAGCTCCCAGCTCGTTTTCAACCGGTGGTGGCACCCTGAAAATGCGGGCCTTGGACACCGAGCTGAAAGCTGGTGACCTGTTTCTTAACAACCCGGTGATTGCTGGCCAGACCCGCCTGTTGCCACAGACCTTCCGCGGCATCAGCCTGACCAACCATAGCTTCGACGGTTGGCTGCTCGAAGGCGGCCAGGCCAGCTTCACCAAGCTTTACAACCAGAGCGGCCACCGGCGTATCGGCACGTCCTATGGCAAACTGGCGGACAGCGACGAAAGCCGCCACCTGAACTGGGCCGGCGTGGCCTGGAGCGGCTTGCCGGGCCTGACCAGCAGCCTGTACGCCGCCGAACTCAAGGACATCTGGAACCAGTACTACTACGACCTCGACTACAGCTATGCGCTGAATGAGCTGGTAACCCTGAACCCAGGCCTGCACTTCTATCACACCCAAGACACCGGCGACGCTCTGCTGGGTGACATCGACAATAACACCTACAGCTTGCATTTCACCCTGGGGGTCGGCCATCACAGCCTCACCGCTGCCTACCAGCGGGTAAATGGCAACACACCGTTCGACTACATCAGCCAGGGCAGCATCCCCCTTGATAATTCGCAGCAGTACTCGGACTTCAACGGCCCCAACGAGCGTTCATGGAAGCTCAAGTACGCCTACGACTTCGCCGGCCTCGGCCTGCCGGGCCTGACCTCGGCCATGTCCTATTCCCGTGGCACGCTGGACCTGAGCAAGGTTGATCCGAGCAGCCGTGGTTATGCCAGTTTCTACAATGCAGAGGGTGAGAATGCCAAACACTGGGAGCGTGATATCGATCTCAAGTACGTAGTCCAGGGCGGTAAGGCCAAGGATCTGGCGGTAGAGCTGCAATGGGCGACCAACCGTGGCGGCAATGGTTATGGGGCACTGGGTAGCGACACCGATGAATATCGGGTGATAGTCGACTACCCACTCAATATCTTCTAGACATCAGCCAACGGGTCAGCAGGTTTTCAGAGGGCTTGAAAGCGCGATCTACCAAGGCTAAGGACAAAAGCCAATGCCCCAGCTTGTTGGGGCACTGGCTTTTTTGAAGACTCAGGAAAAAAGGATCTTTTCAGTTCATCAATAAACTCACATTCCAGCTTATTTCAGAATATATGAAAATCAGCAAAGCAGCAGAAGTGTGGCTTGCCAAGGCGTTAGCTTCAAAAGAGAACTTAGGCAAATCCCCCCTTCGAGTTAAAGAAGAAAGCAGAAAGGCAAAAGAAGCCTATATTGCCTGGAGAAAAAATTGCATTACCCTTCTTGAAAGGCCTGCCATCAATGATGAACCTCCTGTAGATACTGACTGCAAAAGATCGATGCAGATAGACTCAAGCAATAATCCAAAAAACAAAAAAATACCAGTCCCTGAACATCTGAAAAGAATGTTCGAGTTGTTAGGTGCCACGTTTGAGTCACTGCCGAGAACTTATATGGACTTACATGAAGCCATGCCGACGGAGGGGGCCAAAACTTTTATCAAAAGCCGATGTGAAAAGAAAAAAATTGATTTGCACAGTTCGTTTTCTCCACACAAGGCTTATAAGTTAATAAGCGTGCTGCAAAAAACATTTCCTGAGCTGCATCACAACATGGTAGCTGTATATGAAGGGGTGTTGGAAGTTGAATTCAGTCAAGAGAGTTTTTCAGGTGCTGATAATTTAAGCAAAAAGGGCCTTTGTTATCCATTAGTGCTGAAGTGGCTGGCGGATCAAGGCTCAGGGCAATTTATGGTTTTTTTTAATAATATTAATACCTGCGAAGGTCGTAAAGAGTTGATGTCTTTAGTGGAGGATCATGGCGCTATAGGCAGGTATATGAGAGATAGGCAGCTTGCCTGGGAGGATAAGAGCACAGAGTGCTTTGAAGAAATCGAGGGCGATGGAAAGTATTTTGTAAATCTAATTGATCGCGACTCGAAAACAACAGGTCATACCATGGGTTTTTTTGTTGATCGTAAAGATTCACTTTACCTGATGTTCGATCCCAATAGAGGTCTGTTTTCCTTCACGTCAGAACGCCAGATCAATTCTTTCCTGGACGAGTACATCCGTATTCGCTATCGGTGCTTGAAAAAAGGCAGGTTGCGCTTGATTTGCAACATATAACAGCTCACTGCCGGTGCTCAGTATCCCGGCGGTTCGTGTCATGTTCAGAAAGCTTAATGGAGGGAGGCGCCGATTCGCGGCTTTGTCACTTGTTCAACAGGCACGACACGCAGCATCAGCCGGTAAAAACATTTTGTTTGCACTCCCCAGCCGATTTTTTAGTTTCTTCGAAGTTGGTGTTTTTGTTTTCTAGGATGTTGCTTGAGTCTATCTGTAGTGAGGCGTCTACAAGTAGGGTGTTGTTGAAGGTGGATATCTCAAGAAGGGGGGGCAATTTTTTTCTCCGAACAATATAGGCTTCTTTGGTCTTGATGTTTTTATATTTAAGCTGTGGGGGGTTAATTTAAATGCTCTTTCAGTGCTATTGCTTTGCTGCTTTTCATATGCCCCTATAACAACCTGAAAAGGTGAGTGTGCTTATTGAAAATACAACTAGCTCCCAATAAGGTTCTAGCAAAAGAGCTCCACTTCTAGCTGCTGGTGCTTTCGGAAACTTCTCACTGCATCATCGACCTGGCTGGTTCGTCACTCCCTCAAGCCATTGACACTTTCTCCTGTAGTACTTCGTGGGAGGGGGGAGGCTTGTCATCAGTTTCTCATCAAGATTGTCCCGGGATGGCTGTTCACTATGCGCTCGGGAAAACATTTCTGGTGGCAACGATGAGGTAGCTGATGTCGAGGATGGACGAAGAGCCAGGGTGGGCTGTAACGCTGGAGCAATGGTGCACCGTCGTGAGGCCTGGCGAGCAGGTTCTTCGTATTCGCAATGGCTGCAAGGTCTTATGTCTGGCGCACCGCGAAAGTTCGGCGTGCTTATGCCTGGCTCCTGGTTGGCAGGGTTTGCTGGCGTTGCGTCCGGGTCTGCAGGTGGTTTGTGGGAATGCCTGGGTGTTCCCTCTGTCGCAGATGAATCTTGTCAAGTTGCAGTTCTTTATCGACCAAGGTGTTGTGCCTGAGGCGCAGGCCGCTCGAAACGAGCCTTGGGCAGTCCTGAGCGAGGGGCGCGCTCGAGGGCGGGCGGTCTCGGGTCTGGAGTCCTGGTATCTCACGCTTGCGCTGCGAGGGGATGCTGCCTATCGGTCCTTTGCTCGTCAGTTGCGTGGCGGTGAGAGTTATCAGTTGCTCGGTTTTTTGTTGGAGCAGGGATCAACCAGCGAAAAGCTCCAGGACCTTGCTGGCCGTTATGGCGTATCGGTCTCGCACTTCAGAAGACTTTGCCGTCAGGCGCTGGGTGGAGCGGCGAAGCCCGAGTTGCGTGGCTGGCGGACAGCGCAAGCCCTGCTGTGCATGACTGAAGGTGCTGCCTCCCTGACAGATGTCGCCTTGGAGTTTGGCTATGCCTCCTCCTCGCATTTTTCCAAAGAGATCCGAGAGCTGGTCGGGGTGGCGCCGAGTAGTTTGATCGATATAACCCGCCTTTCGAGCGAATGAATTCATGATGTTTAAAAGTACCTATCCGCGAGTGGTCGTGCTCGCGCTTTGTTGTGTGTTACCCGTGGCCGCATTGGCGGCGCCGACGCGGACTGGAGAGGGTTATGTGGCTCGTCAGGAGGGCCTGCGGACGTTCTTCGATGCGCTGTCAGCGTCCCTGGGCAAGCCGATCATCCTCAGCAAGGCAGCTGCCCGTCGCACTATCAGCGGAGAGTTCTCGCTGGTCGCACCGCAACAGACGCTGGAGCGGATTGTTCGGCAAATGGCGCTGATCTGGTACAGCGATGGTCAGGCACTGTATGTCTACGAAGCAGCCGAGGCGAAGAGCGCGGTTGTCTCGCTGAACACCATCAATGTCCAGAAGCTGGATGGCTTCCTGCGTCGTTCCGGCTTGCGCGATGCCCGTTATCCTCTGCGTAACGATGGTTTGCGGACCTTTTATGTTTCCGGACCACCGATCTATGTCGATCTGGTGGTGCAGGCTGCGCACTTCATGGACAACCAAAGTGCCGACCTGCAACTCGGGCAGCAGCGCATTGGCGTCATCAATCTGCGCAACACCTTCGTGGGTGATCGCAGCTACGAGTTGCGTGACCAGAAGATCACCGTGCCAGGTATTGCGACAGCCATCGAGACTCTGCTCAAGGGCGAAAGCCGTGGTGTTGACACGACGATCAGCAAGGATGGAGGAGGGCGTCTGGGCGGCATGCCGAGCTTTCCGTTGGAGGGGTTGGGTGTTCCCGAGTCGGCATCTACCGACAAGACCGCACCGCGGGCTATTGCCCGTGATCTGGCTGCCGGCAATATTCGTGTAGTGGCCTACCCCGATACCAATAGCCTGTTGGTCAAGGGGCTCCCGGAGCAGGTGCGGTTTATCGAGAACCTGGTTGCGGCGCTCGACGAACCAAAGCGCCATGTCGAGCTCTCCCTATGGATCATCGATCTGCAGAAAGACGATCTCAATGAGTTGGGGGTCGACTGGAAGGGCTCGCTCAAGCTCGGCTCGAGGGCGGGCGCATCGCTCAATGGCGGCTCGCTGAGCACCTTGGATAGCACTTCATTCATGGCTGCCATTTCGGCGCTGGAAACCGATAACCGCGCACGGGTGGTTTCGCGGCCGGTGGTACTGACTCAGGAAAACGTTCCGGCGATTTTCGACAATAACCGCACCTTCTATGCGCGCCTGATCGGTGAGCGCAGTGTCGAGCTCGAACACGTCACTTACGGCACCTTGGTCAGTGCTCTGCCAAGGATTTCGGCGTCCGGAGAAATCGAGATGGCACTCAATATCGAGGACGGTAGCGTGGTCGACTCTGCCAAGGAGCAATCAGCGGGGCCTGATGCGCTGCCGACGGTTGGGCGTACCCGTATCAGCACTGTCGCCCGGGTGCCGCGCGGCAAAAGTCTGCTGGTGGGAGGTTTCACCCGTGACGAGAGCGGGGAGGTGGTCAAGCGTGTCCCGGTGCTGGGGAGCATTCCCTATCTGGGGCGTTTGTTCAGCTATCACCAGACCCGTAAATCCAACACGGTCCGGGTGTTCCTGATTCAGCCCAAAGAGCTCGATAGCCCGCTGGAGCCAGGTGCCGCGCAAATTGGCTCGCAGGTGATCGGCAACGTCGACCGCGACCCGGCCGACCGCGCGGTGCTGCGCGCGATGGAGCGCTGATATGGCTGCTATTGGCGGGGTGCCGTCGCGCACGCAGATGTTGCGTGCGCAGCAGGGGAACGAGCCTCAGGTAAAGGCTGCTGAAGTGCCAGACGACGACGCCACGCCAGCAGCCAGCGTCCAGCGCTTCGTCGAGAACAGTGACGAGATGGCGGCTTCGCTGCGTTCGCAGTTTCGCCGCAGAGGTGATTTCGGCAGCAAGTTCGAAGGCTTGGCGGAAAGCTTCGAGCGGGTCCTGGATGAAGATGTGATTCCCAAGGCTCGGCAGATCCAGTCGCTGGCCAAGCTTGCCGAGCGCAGCATCGAATGGCTGCTGGCGCAGGCCCGGGGATTGTTTCCCGATGACAGCGATCTGGTGCTGGTGCTGCGCGAGCTGTTGCGGGCAAAAGTGATGGCCGAGGCGACCCGTCAGCGTTTGGAAGCCCTGCTGCAACAGGTGCTTGCTCAGTCCCCTCCCAAGCGCTTGAAGGCCGGCATCAATTCGGCGCTCAAGGCCAAGATGTTCGGCAAGGCGCTGGCGTTGCGAGCAGCCTTGCTGCGTGACACCTATCGCTCGTTCCTGGAGTCCGAAGGCGGTCCGGTCGAGTCCTATGAAGACTGGGTGGCCATCTACGGCTATCAGCATCGTAGCTCGGTCCTGGAGTTCATCGAGGCTGCGTTGCTGACGGACATCGATGCCCAGGACCCCAGTTGCTCACGCGACGAGTTTGGCCAATTGCTGAAAAAGCTCGGCGATCTCAAGCGCCTGCGGTCGGTGGATGCCATGTTTGTCCGGCGCTTGCTCGGCGACCAGCTAGTTTGTCGGCACAACGCCAGCGAGCCGGACTGGTTGGTGTTCTTGCTGGGGCTGTTGCAGTTTCCCGATGAGCTTGAGCAATTGCTGTCCGGTGTCTTGGGGGAGCGGTTGTTGCTGGTGGAACACCACGAGCGCGCGCAATTGCTACAACTGCTGCGATTGATCTGCCTGGCGCTGCCGCTGGAGCTGTTTGGCGATGACGAGGCGTTAGAGCGGATTGCTGGGCAATTCACAGACCTGGCCGATTTGGTGTTTGCCCGCGAAACCATTGAGCAGCACGCCACCCTGGCGAGTCGTTTCACCTCCTAGTTTTCAAGGTCCGTACTCATCATGTTCAACAAACTCTTGCGCAATGTCACTTCTCGACCAGAGCTGCTGATCCTGACGCTGATGGTCATGATCATCGCCATGCTGATCATTCCGCTGCCGACGCCGCTGGTGGATTTTCTGATCGGCCTGAACATCGTTATTGCGATCCTGGTCTTTATGGGTTCGTTCTACATCGAACGGATCTTGAGTTTCTCCACCTTTCCCGCGTTGCTGTTGATCACCACGTTGTTCCGTCTGGCGTTATCGATCAGTACCAGCCGGCTGATTCTGGTGCAGGCCGATGCCGGTGAGATCATCGCGTCTTTCGGTGAGTTCGTGATCGGTGACAGCCTGGTGGTGGGCTTCGTGATTTTCGCCATCGTCACCATCGTTCAGTTCATCGTCATTACCAAGGGCTCGGAGCGCGTAGCTGAAGTGGCGGCGCGGTTTTCCCTCGATGGGATGCCGGGTAAGCAAATGAGCATCGACGGCGACCTCAAGGCTGGCGTCATCGATGCCAAGGAGGCCCGCGAGCGGCGCAGTACGTTGGAGCGCGAAAGTCAGTTGTACGGATCCTTCGATGGCGCCATGAAGTTCATCAAGGGGGATGCGATCGCCGGGATCATCATCATCTTCGTCAACTTTCTGGGCGGCATCGCGATCGGTGTCGGGCAACTGGGCATGGACATGTCCCAGGCGCTGTCGACCTACACGTTGCTGACGATCGGTGACGGTCTGGTGGCGCAGATTCCTGCGCTGTTGATCGCCATCGGTGCGGGTTTCATCGTGACCCGGGTCAACGGCGACGAGGCCAACCTGGGGCGCAACATGATGACCCAACTGCTGGGTCATCCTTTTGTGCTGGGTATCACTGCCTTGCTGGCCGTTGGTGTGGCGATGCTGCCGGGGTTCCCGGCCGCGGTATTTCTGATCATCGCCAGCGCGCTGGTGGCGTTGCTGTTCTTCCGTCATCGGCTGAAGAAAAAAGCCTCGGCTACTACCGCCATCGCGCCTCTGGCGGGGGAAGAGGGCGAGCCTGAGAGTGAGTTGGGCCTGATCGAAAACGTCGATGACATGGCCACCGAAACCATCGCCCTTATGCTGCTGGTGCCCAGCGCTCGGGTCGAAGAGCTGCGTGAGACCCAGCTATGCGAACGTTTTCGCAGTCAGTTTTTCATCGATTACGGCATCCGGATTCCCGAGCCTCGGTTGCGCGGTGCCGACTCGCTGCCGCAGGGGCAGGTCGCGGTGCTGATCAATGAGGTTCGTGCGGATCAGTTCGATATCCACTTCGATCTTCTGCGTGTTGTCGATTACAAGCCGGAGCTTGAGCATCTGGGGCTGGATCTGACCAGGGGGGCGGACAGCAACAAGCAAGCCAGCGTCTGGGTGCACAGCACCGAGCGCGAAAAGCTGCAGAGCCTGGGGTATCAGTTGCGCCCGGCTTATGACGAATTCTATCGCTGCCTGGTGACCTTGCTGGCGCGCAATATTTCGGAGTTTTTCGGCGTGCAGGAGAGCAAGGTCCTGCTCGATGAGATGGAAGCTCGCTACCCGGACCTGGTCAAGGAAGTCTATCGCCATGCCACGGTGCAGAAAGTCGCCGAGATCCTGCAGCGCCTGATCGCCGAACGTATCTCGGTGCGCAACATGAAACTGATCCTTGAAACGCTCGCTCACTGGGCCTCGCGCGAAAAAGACGTGATCGCCTTGGTCGAGCACGTGCGTGGCGGTCTGGCGCGCTACATCAGTAATAAGTTTGCCAACGGCAATGACCTGCGAGTGTTGCTGCTTTCGCCGGAGTTCGAAGACGTGGTGCGCAAGGGCATCCGTCAGACTTCTGCGGGCAGCTTCCTCAACCTGGAGCCCTCGGCCAGCGAAGACCTTATGGATCGGCTGGCGGTCGGGCTCGATAACCTGCACATCCCTCAGAAGGACATGGTCGTCCTGGCCTCGGTGGATGTGCGGCGCTACATCAAGAAACTGATCGAGGGCCGTTTTCGGGAGCTGGACGTGGTTTCGTTTGGCGAGATTTCCGATGCCATTTCAGTGAATGTGATCAAGACCCTTTAGGAGAGTCCTCTATGCAAAACATCGATATCGCCTCGTTGCTCAGAGATGCGCTGACGCTCAGCGGTTGCAACGACAAGCAGATTGGTAATTTTGACGGCCACAGCACGATTGAGCTGGAGCTGGCCAATTTACCCGCCATCAACATTGGCGTGGTCGATGACGGCCTATGGTTCTGGAGTGGGCTGATCGAGAGCAGCAACATGCTGTTGGCACATCGTTCCGAGGACCTGTTGCGTTTCTTGATGCGCGGTTGTGTGTTCGCCCGGACCGAGCAGATGCAACTGGTGGAGGCCAACGGCATGCTGGAAGTGCGGGTACTGCTGGCTGACTCGGCCTATGCGAACGCGGAGTCGTTGGCGGATACGGTGGATGCTTATCTGGCGGCGTTGACCACGCTGTGCGATCTCGTTCGCCAATGAGCCAGGCATTGCTGGAGCGCCGCGGCGCCCACCCGTTGCGCTTGAATGGGCCGCTGCTTGAAGCGGCGCTGCACGATGTGGTTATCGGCGAAGTGTGCGAGGTGCGAGGCAACTGGCGGGACGCCACGGTGAGTGCTCGAGCGCAAGTGATCGGCTTCAGCCCCGATGCGGTGTTGCTCAGCTTGTTGGGCGATGCGCGAGGGTTGTCCCGTGAGTCGTTGATCGTGCCCACGGGTGCGTTGCTCAGCCTCCATTGCAGCACTGCCATGCTGGGGAGCGTGATCGACCCCCAGGGGCGGATAGTCGAACGTTTGGCCCCCGGCGATGCCTTCGAGGGCCGCGACTGTCCGGTGGATGCTGCTCCGCCGAGCTACGACCAGCGCCGTCCGGTGAACCAGCCGCTGGCCACTGGCGTGCGAGTGATCGATGGACTGCTCACGTGCGGCATCGGCCAGCGCATCGGCATCTTTGCCGCAGCGGGATCAGGCAAGACTTCATTGATGAACATGCTGATCGCCCACAGCGAAGCGGACGTGTTCGTTATCGGGCTGATCGGTGAGCGGGGCCGGGAAGTCACGGAGTTTGTCGAGGCGTTGCGCGATTCGGATAAATGCTCGCGTTGCGTGGTGGTCTACGCGACTTCGGATTTTTCCTCGATCGACCGGTGCAATGCGGCGCTACAGGCAACGGCAATTGCTGAGTATTTCCGCGATCAAGGCCAGCAGGTGGTGCTGATGCTTGACTCCATGACCCGTTATGCCCGTGCCCGTCGCGACCTCGCGCTGGCAGCGGGGGAAGCGCCGGCGCGGCGTGGTTTTCCGGCATCGGTGTTCGATTCCCTGCCGCGTTTGCTGGAGCGTCCGGGCGTGACGGCCACCGGGAGTATTACGGCGTTCTACACCGTACTGCTGGAAAGCGACGATGAGCCGGACCCTATCGCCGAGGAGATTCGCTCCATTCTCGATGGGCATATCTACCTGAGCCGCAAGTTGGCTGCCGGCGGTCATTTTCCAGCGATTGATGTGCTCCGTAGCGCCAGTCGGGTGGCTCATCAGGTCACCGGGCACGATGTTCAGCAGCTGGCGGCCAGTACCCGGGGGGTGCTGGCCCGCATCGAGGAGCTGCAGGTGTTTCTCGATCTGGGTGAATACCGGCCAGGGGAAAACGCCGCCAACGATCAGGCCATGGCCTGCCGCGAAGCGCTGACGGAGTGGCTGCGCCAGGATCTGAACGAAGGGTGTGCGCCTCAGGTTGCGCTGGAGAGCTTGCATGGTCTCCTTGGCTAATGTCCGGCGCCTGCTGGAGTTCAGCGATCACCGGCAGCATGAGTGCGAGCGAGGGCTGGATAAGGCCTTGCGCTCATTGGGCCTGCTTGAGCGTGAGTTGTACGAGATCGAGCAACAGGCCCAGGGGCTCAATGAGCTCCTGATAAGCCAGCGTGCCGAGGACCAGCGCTTGAGCCATGCGCAGTTGCTGGCGCTGTTACGGCGTCAGGCGGTCATTCGGCGGCAGATCGGCAACCTGGCATTGGAGCGTGCCCGCGTGATGGACGAGCAGCAGGAGCTGGCCCAGGGGCTCGAGCGTTTGCAACGGCATCGTAAGGTTCTGCAAAAGAAGCATTTGAAGTACCAGAGCCTGGAGCAACGTTTGCTGGTCGAGCGTCGTTCACGTCTGTGGCGCCAGGAAGAAAATGACATTGATGAACTATTGGTGAATTGGAAATGAGCATAGTGAGCCCTCCTGTAGCGGCAGCCCGTCCGGTCAAGGATCTTTTGCCCGGTGACGAGCCCGACCATAAAAACCAACCATTGGTCTCTGAAGACCGTCATGAACTGGACGAGATGCCGCAGGGCGTGCTCGTGTTGTTGACGCAGTTGCAGCCACTGCGTGAGGTCTCGTCGAAGTTGTCGCTGGCAGCGCTGCGTGTGGGAGGGGGGGCTGAGCCCAGGGTGGCCAAGGCATCGGTAGATCAGGCAGTGCAGCCTTCAGTGAAACAGCCGCTCGCGTCTTCATCGCCAGCACCGGGCGATGCCCGGTTGGCATTGCCGGCTACGCGGCCGTTGGCCACTGCACCGGCTCGAGTGCTTGCTCAGGCGCCTGCTTCCAGTGTGCCTGCCATGCCTGATCGGGCCGCCGATGTATTGCTCAAGCACAAAGCACTGTTGTCGGCTACCCAGGCTAAAGTGCCTGTTCAGATTCCAACCTCAGCTCCGGTGCAGCCTTTCGCTGCCGTGCTCGGTCAGGCACCTGTTGTCAGAGCGCCCGCTGCGTCCGACCAAACCGCCGCTGATGCATCGGTCCAGCAGAAAGTCGCATCGTCGGCTACGCAGTTACCGGTCGCCGCGCAGGCGCTCGTTCAGGCACCTGTTGCCAGTGCGCTCACCGCTCCCGATCAAGCCGTCGCCGATAGGCTGGTCAAGCAGGAAACCCCACAAGCATTACCGGCGCAGCCATTGCCTTTGCTGGACAAGGCCTCGCATTCGCATCATGTAGAGAAATCAGCGGCGCCTGCTAAAGCTACCCGTGAGCCGAAGCCCGCGCCTGAAGCCAGCATCGCCAAGGAGGGCAAGAACTACCTTCAGGTGCCCTTCAGCAAAGGTGATGCCGTTGGCCTGATCACGATCAGCAAGGCGGGGGCCGAACGTCCCGAGCAGTTGCTGCTCAATCCAAGCAGTGCCTTGGTTTTCAGTCATTTGAGCGACAACCTGGCGCAGGCGCCGGATCCACGCTGGCGTCTGACGGATCAGCAGGGGAATGAACCGCGTCAGGGTCATGGCCAGGAGCGAGCGGATGAAGAGGCCGAAGAGGAGCGCCGTCAGGTGCTTCGCGACAAGTCTGAGCACGGGGGGCAGCAGACGTGACCTCTACTCTACTCTTGCGCCGCGTTGCGCCATTTGACTATGAGCGGCGCCATGCGGTGGCCTGCTGGCAGCGTGACGGACACCTTATGCAACTGAGCCAGCCGTCGCCGCAGACACGTTACATAACCTTCTGGGCACAAGGCTGCCACGGTCTCTGGCGAGGCATGGTCGGGGCCCGTGAGTGGCTGCAGACCGTATGTTTGCAGTGGTCGCAATGGCTGCATCGGGAGGATGCAGAACAGGAGATTCTTGCTCTGTTCTCAGTGGTGAGCCGGCCTGTCGAAATCACGCCTGATCTGCTGGACTACCAGCGCTTGTTTGGCTTCGGGCTCATTCAAGGAGAGTCGCTGCAAGGGGTATGTCTGCCATGTATTAGCACGCCTCAGAGTGAGCTGTGGGTAATGGAAGGGCCGAGTCAACGCACGCCGCCGTCACGCCCACTGCAGTCGTGGGTGCAGGCGGTGTCGCAGGTTTTGCGAATCGTACTCGGCAGCAGCGAGCTGGGCCGATTGCCCCATCGGCAGCTGGCGAAGGGCGATGTACTGGTCATTGCTGAGCAAACCCGAAAACTCTTTATGGCCGATCGATGCATCGGCCAGTTCACCTTTGTCAAGGAAGGTCTGCATATGCAACTCACTCCCCCGGATAACCTTTCACCGAGCGTTCCCTGTGCGCTATCGGAGCTACCGGTCAAGCTTGAATTCGTGCTGGGCGAACTCACCCTGAGCATGGCTCAGCTCAACGAGCTCATCGAGCGTCAGGTTCTGCCCCTGGAGGCTACGGCCGTGAGTCAGGTTGAAGTGCGTGCCGGTGGCAAGTGCATTGCCGTGGGTGAGCTAGTCCAGCTGGGCGACCGCCTGGGTGTCGAGCTGCGTGAGGTTGGTCGGGGCATCGGTAATGAATGACGTTTCAATGATCGGGCTGTTGGCAGTGGCATCGCTGCTGCCATTCCTGATTGCTGCCGGAACTTGTTACATCAAGTTCTCGATTGTCTTCGTTATCGTGCGTAACGCCCTGGGGTTGCAGCAGGTGCCGTCGAACATGACCCTCAACGCCGTTGCGCTGTTGCTGGCGATGTTCGTCATGAGTCCCGTGGTGCATCAAGGGTATGACTATTACAAGGAAAACCATGTGGAGTTCACCAGTATCGATGCAGTGGTGGAGTTCCTCGATAACGGGCTGGGCAGCTACCGCGAGTACCTGATCAAGTACACCGATCCGGACCTGGCACAGTTCTTCGAGCGGGCACAGATCGCGCGGGAGCATCCACAGGCCAACGATATCGATCCCGATGAGAAGCTGGAGCCCTCGCTGTTCGCGTTGCTGCCCGCCTATGCGCTGAGCGAAATCAAAGCCGCCTTCAAGATCGGTTTCTACCTTTACCTGCCCTTTGTCATCGTCGACCTGGTGGTCTCCAGCATCCTGCTGGCCCTGGGCATGATGATGATGAGCCCGGTGATCATCTCCGTACCGATCAAGCTGGTGCTGTTCGTGGCGCTGGATGGCTGGTCCCTGCTTTCCACCGGGCTGGTCGGGCAATACCTGTCTCTGGCGCAATGAGAAACCGCAATGAATGATCTGGTGTTTGCCGGCAACAAAACCCTGTACCTGATATTGATCCTGGTGGCCTGGCCGATCATCGTCGCCACGCTGGTGGGGTTGCTCATCGGTCTGTTTCAGACCGTGACCCAGCTGCAGGAGCAAACCTTGCCCTTCGGTTTCAAGCTGCTGGCGGTGTCGATCTGTCTGTTTCTGCTCTCTGGCTGGTACGGCGAGACGTTGCTGAGTTTCAGTCGGGAAGTCATGCGCCTGGCCCTGAAGTGAGGCTCCATGAATATCGGCCTATTTTTCGACCTGCATGGCTGGATGGCCGGTGCGATGGTTTGTTTCGCCCGTCTGGCACCGGTTTTTTTCATGTTGCCGTTTCTCAATAGTCGCGCACTGACTGGCGCACCGCGAAACGCCGTGATCGTGCTGGTCGGCATGGCGCTCTGGCCGTATACCGCTGGCACGCTGCCTCGCCTGGATTCGCTTGGCTTCTATGCGCTGTTGTTGCGGGAGGCTGGGGTGGGGGTGATTCTCGGCTGTCTGTTGTCCTGGCCGTTCTGGGTGTTGCACGCCATGGGCAACCTGATCGATAACCAACGCGGCGCGATGCTCAGCAGTACGGTCGATCCGGCCAACGGCGACGACACCTCGGAGTTGGCCAATTTTCTCCAGCTGTTCGCTGCGGTGATCTACCTGGAGGGAGGAGGCATGAAACTGGTGGCGCAAACCCTGAGCCGCAGCTATCAACTCTGCTCGCCGGTACATGGGTGTGAACTACGGATCCAGCCGTTGCTCGGGCTGCTCGATCCGTTGATCAGCAAAACCCTGATTATCAGCGCGCCGGTGGTGGCGACCTTGTTGCTCAGCGAGGCGCTGCTCGGTCTGTTGGCGCGTTTTGCGCCGCAAATGAACGCGTTTTCGGTGTCGCTCACCGTCAAGGGAGCCATCGCATTACTGGTGTTGATCCTGTATTTCGGCGCGCACGCGCCTGACGAAATCTTGCGCATGGCCAATAAGCCGGATCAGTTTGCGACCTGGGTCGTCCAGCCGGAGGCCCGCTGATATGTCCAGCGCCTCGAAAACTGAAAAACCCACCCCCAAGAAGCGCCGCGACGCAGCGAAAAAGGGCCAGACCTTCAAGGCCAAGGACCTTTCCAGTTCCTGCCTGATGCTGTGCGCAATCATCTACCTGGCGAGCAGTGGAACCTTGCTGGAGGTGATGGAGGTTTATCGACGCATCATCGCTTCGGGGTTCGCTGCCGATCAGCAGCGTTATGCCGCCGAACTCGGTGTGTTGATGCTCAAGGTCGTGGCCCCGTTGATCCTTGTGTGCTTTCTCGCCAGCGCCTTGCCCACCTTGTTGCAAACCGGCCTGGCCATCGCCAGTGAAGCCCTCAAGCTGAACTTCGGGGCGTTGAATCCGGTTAACGGCTTCAAAAAGCTGTTCAGCCTTAGAACGCTCAAGGATACCGTTAAGGCCCTGTTGTACTTGGGTTGTTTCGGGGTCGCATTCTGGATGGTCTGGGCGACTCAGCGGCATTTGCTGTTTGCGCAACTGCATGCGCGACCTGTCGACCTGTTTCCGATCTGGGCCCATCTGTTGCTGGTACTGGTGCTGGCTTTTCTGGGCTGCATATTGCTGGTCGTCATTCTCGATGCGCTGTGTGAGTACTGGCTGTACATCAAGGATTTGAAGATGGACAAGCAGGCGGTCAAGCGCGAGCACAAAGAGCAGGAAGGCAACCCGGAAATCAAGGGCCGGCGGCACGAGCTGCATCAGGAGCTGCTGTCTGAGCAGATCAAATCCGACATTCGTGGTTCGCGAGTGATTGTCGCCAACCCCACGCACATCGCCGTGGGAATTTACTTCCGCCCGGAAGTCACGCTGATGCCGTTTATCTCGCTGATGGAAACCAACCAGCGGGCATTGGCCGTGCGCCAGTATGCGGCTGAAGTTGGTGTGCCGGTGGTCAATGACATTGCCCTGGCCAGGCGCATTTTCAAGACCCATCAGCGCTACACCTTCATCCAGTTGCAGGAAATCGAAAACGTTCTGCGCCTGCTGGTCTGGCTGGAGCAGGTCGAGCAGGCCTGATGAGCTCCCGGCAAAACCACTGGCTGGCATAAGCGATTCATGAACCCCGCAATGAGCGCTTTGTGACGGTGCCCCCTTGCCTTTAACTGGCTCAATAGCCTTGTCAGCACCGCTGAAGAAACATTCAGGAGTAAGTAGTCATGAACAGTCGAAAGCACACAGAGCAGGAAGAGGCGCGGATTGCTGAGGAGGTGATACAGGCCGTACTCGATGGTGCGTCGCTCAAGGATCTGCGCGGTGTCAGTGCTGAGCAGATGGATAGCCTCTACGCCTTTGCCTATGAGTTCTATGAGCAGGGGCGTCTGGACGACGCAGAAAAGTTTTTCCACTTCCTGTGCATCTACGACTTCTATAACGCGCAGTACTGGATGGGTTTGGCGGCGGTGCACCAGCTCAAGCAGAACTATCAGAAGGCGGTTGATCTGTACGCCGTGGCGTTTGCCCAGGGCAAGCAGGATTACCGGCCGATGCTCTACACCGGCCAGTGCCAGCTTGCGCTGGGAAAGGTCGGTAAGGCCAAGCTGTGTTTTGAGTATGTCATTGAGCGTGTTCAAGAGTCGGGAATGAGGGCGCAGGCTCGGGCTTATCTGGATGCGTTAAGCAGTGTCGATGCCGATCATTCGGAGGAGTAGTTGTAATGGGTATTGAAGCGCTGAACTTAAGTGCGCTGGCTCGTAAGGCCGGCAATGAAAACTATGCCGAGGCGGCGGCTAAGGCGGCCAACACCAAGGCCTATCAGCGCGCTGCTGACACGGCGCTGGCCAACCTGCAAGGTGTGAAGTACGCGAGCCAGTCGCAGGGGGGGGGGGCGGCTGCGCTGGGCAGGCCATCTCTGGCTGCGCCGCCGCCAGGCACCGCAGGGGCGAAAAAGGGTGCTGAAGACAAATTCACCTTGCTGATGGCCTCGCTCATCACCTTGCTGGGTGATGTCAGCATGGAGTCGCTCAAGTCGCGCATGGAGATCCTCAAGTCAGCAGCCAAAGCCGCTGCTGAAGGCAATAAAGCACTGTCGGACAGCTACCAGAATGCGGTGGCGGAGTTTGATGCGGCAACCGCCTCGGCGAGTAGCTCCCAGGAGAAGCTCGCAGCAGCCAAGGCCAATGTCGATAGTGCGCAAAAGGAGCTGGTCGATGCGGAAGCTGCGCTGGGTAAAACCGAGCCAGGTACTCCCGCGCATGCCAAGGCCCTGGAGGCTCGCGATCTGGCGCAGGGGAAGGTGGCTGGCGCGCAGCAGCAACTGACCAAGGCCGAGGCGGAGCATAGGGCGGCAATCAAGGTGGCTGATGAGGCTGGCAAAAAAGCTGAAGCGCTGGCCAGGCAGGTGGAAAACGCGGGGTTAAGCGACCAGCCGGTGCTCGATGGCATCAAGACTCAGCTGAACGCAGCGGCGACCATGGTGTTGCTGATGACGCGTTTTGCCGAGCTGATGGGCCAAAGCGCGGAAAACAAGATGGAGGCGGAGCAGGAGCTGTTTCGCAGCATGCAGGCCGCGCGTCAGGAGTTCATGGAGAAAAAGTCCGAAGAATACCTGGAGCAAGTGCGCCAATCCGAAGCCGCCAGCAAAACCATGGGCTGTATCGGCAAGATTCTCGGTGCGGTGCTGACCGTGGTCAGTGTTGTCGGGGCTGCCTTTACCGGCGGGGCCAGCCTGGCGCTGGCGGCGGTGGGTGTCGCGTTGATGGCCGCGGACATGCTGGTCAAGGAGCTGACAGGGGTGTCGTTCATGGAGGAGGCCATGAAGCCGCTGATGGACAACATCCTCAATCCGTTGATTCAGGCCATCGGCAAGGCGATCACGGAGCTTCTGAAAAAGGCCGGCGTCGACGACGCATCGGCCCAGATGGCCGGCATGATCCTGGGCGCGATTATCGCTGCCGTGGCCATGGTTGCGGTCGTGGTGGTGGTCGCGGTCGTTGGTAAGTCTGCGGCGGCAAAGGTCGCTGAGGCAATGGGCAAGGTCCTCGGCAAGGTGGCCAGCAAGATAGCGCCGCAGCTGGTCAAGATGGCCTCGCGCGCGGCCAGCAAGATCAGCGAGGGCTTTACCAAGGCCATGACCAAGGCTCGTAGCAGCATAGGTCTCAAGTCGGACCCCAACTCACTGGCCAAGTACGCGTCAATGCTGGGGGGCGGGGTGGCTGTCACCGAGGCCGCGGGCGCGGCTGCCCAGTCTGCCTTGGGGATCAAGTCTGGCATTCATCAGCGCAATGCGGCCGAGCATCTGGCCGACCTTGAATTCGCCAAGGTTATCTCCGAGTCGCTGAAGAGCTATCTGGGCGAGATGGTTCAACTCTTCGATCAGTCCATGCAAGCCAAGGATAACGCGATCAAGAAGGCCTTCAGCATTCAGGACGGTATCGACAGCAGCAATCTGAGCATGGCACGCAACATTTAAATCAATTCAACAGGGTTAGATAGTATGGATCTTTCAATTAAAAGTCGTTCTGCAGCAATCATCGGCAGTCAGGTTGCAGAGGTGGCCGGCAAGGTTATCGTCGATCAAAAACAGCCATTGTCCCTCAGCAGTGTCGGTGGGCGACTCGATGCGCAAGTGTTGATGTCTCGTGCCACGCAGTCCATCGAAACGATGACGCCACAACAGCTGAATCAGTACCTGGACACCAGCGGCTTCAGCGAGAGCGAAAGCCAGGCGATGATGGGTTTGTTTCTGGCCGCTGTGGTCCAGCAGGAGAAGGCGGAGTCTGGGGTCGCGGAAAAAGATCCGGTGAAGGATCTGATGTCGTTCGATCCCGGGGCCTGGGAAAAGCACATTGGTGTGTTGGTGGCGGCCATTGTCGCGGTCAATATCGCACGCAAGTCCAGTGCTGAAATCAGTGGCAAGTTCACCCAGATGGCCTATGAGGCTGCCATTGCGCAAGGTGTCGCAATCATGGCTGGGGGCGAGGCCGCCATGTGGGCCTCGGTCAGTGGCGCGGTTGTCGCGGCCACCATGTCCATCGCCGGTGCCGCGTTGTCCGTACGTGGGCAGAGCCAGAAGCACACCGATATCAAGACCAATCAGACCAAAGCGGCCAAGCTCGATGTGGACGTCGAGCAGATGCAGGTCAAGCTGAACACGAGGCCGGCAGTCAAGATTGCGTCGGGTCCAAAACAGGTGACGGGCACCAATGCCAAGGGCGAAACCGTCACGGTAGAGCTGCAAAGCGGCAACGGCCAGCTTAGTTCGAGTGAGCGTACAACCCTTGAGGCGAACATCCGTGAAGCGGTCAAGGAGGCCAAGGAAGCGCGTATGAAAAGTGCGCTGCAGGCAAAAACCTACGAACGCAACCTGACCCTTGGCGGTGCCATCAGCTCTATGGCAATGATCACCAGCTCCGGGTTGTCCTCCATCCTGCGTCTGCAAGAGTATTCGCAGCGCCAGAGCGAGGTGCTGCATCAGTCCGAGCAGAACCTGAACAAGGCGGTCAGCGATGTTGCTAGCCAGAGTGTCAGCGAAGACACAGCGCTGGTCAGCAAAATGCTCGACGCTATCCAGCAGATGGTCGACAGCCGTGGCTCGACCATGAACAGCATCGCCTCTGCGCGTGCCTGATCGGGAGGTGAGTCATGTCGATTCAACCGAATATCAGCACCAGCGTCCGGCCCCAGCTCTCCAGCACCCCGCGCCCTGCTCAGGTGACGGATACCCAGGTCCATGGTACTGAGGTCAATCAGCGTCATCTCCCATCGGCACTAGAGCAATCGGTGCGCTCGGTGGTGTCCCGGCTGGACGGCCTGAATGCCCGTCTCGACGAGGTCAGTGTCGCGGCGAAGGCGGTGAGTTCATCAACTGTTGCTGCACCAGCCGATAGTCTGGGCGATGGTTTCAAGGCGCGCCATGCCGACGGCATCAAGACGCAACAGGCCGTGCAAGGGCTGCTGGAAAAGCTCGAGGCCAGCAAGGTGCCGGCACATCGGGTGGAAGCCGAATTACGCAAGTTGGCAGCCCTTGAGGCTAGTAGCGCCCCTGAGTTCAAGCAGTCGAACCTTTCGTTCGCCGATAAGGCAGGCAAACAACTGCGCGGGCTGCAAGGTGCGCCGCAGAGTATTCAGAGTGGCCAGGGTCAAGCCAATGGCAACGCTGAATTCTTTCAGCAGTTGACGGATATGATCGGTTTTATCAAGGACGATTATCTGTCGGTCTATGAGAGTCTGCTGACCAAGTACTCGGACTTCTACAAGGAGTTCAACGAAACCATCATGGCGAAGATGGGGGGGTGGATAGAAGGTAAGGAGGATGGCAAGAAAGTTGAAGTCAATTCGGGGCTGCGCAATGCTTTACAGACCTTGCTGAGTAAGTATCAAAAGGCCCCGGATGGTGTTCTGTTCCCCACTGACGGTTGGACCTGTACGACGAAGGAGAACGCAGAGAAGTGGGCCAAGGCCATGGGTTTGCCTGATACATGTGTTCGGGTGCTTGCTGACGGCAGTTGCCGGGTGATGATGGACCTGTCGCCTCTGCAGGCGATGGTTAGCGCGGCCCCCAGTGGTACGACGACCTGGGACTCCGCAAAGTTCCAGGCCTGGCAAACCGGCTTCAACAGTCAGGAAGGCGATCTGAAGAACCAGCTGCAGCTATTCACGACCAAGTACGGTAGCGCCAACTCCTACCACGAGAACTTCAACAAGATCCTCTCCTCGCAATTGAGCCAGTACGCGGAAATGCTCAAGGCGATCGCGAGCGGAATTGCCTGACGTACTCGTTTTCTTTGGCAAAACAAAATCAGTCGCCTGGCATTGAGCTGATGGGAACCCGTGCCTTAACAGAGGTGCGGGCCCATCGGTTTCGAGGTGCGCGATTGTTGTCGATAAACGTATTGCTTACAGGGTGGGCAGCGGACGCCTGTGTTCGTTGTGGCTGCCGGCAAGGTGGTTTGAAATGAGTCTAAATGGTGTAAGTCCAAGTGGAATCCCGGTGGCGATCCTCCGGGGGGGCAATGGTAATGTCAGAAGCATTACGGGTTTTCTGCTAGAGGGTAAGAACAAGGCAGATGTAAGCCTGGCTAAGATTTCCTGTGCGGACAGGCCTCATGAATCGAAGGACGCGCTTCGCCACCTTGAGCAGCAGGCGTGCAAGGAGCTCCTTGGGGATAACGCGAATTTTGTACTGGCGGATAAGACTGGCGACGGAGCGAAGCTGAGAGAGTATGCAGTCAATCTTTTCGTACTGGGTAAAGAGATTGGGAGCTCTCAAGATCCTTCGTTTAAGGAGGCGCTCAAAGAACTCCAAAACGCAACGCTGGCCTATGAGCGTAAGGGGGTGAATCGTTACGAATCGACATGCGATGTAACCAGAATATCTGCAAATAAAGCCGATAAAAAAATAGCGGATGCGATTGACAAGGTGGTCAGGCAACACTCTGGCGTATTTGATACTGCAATGGGCCTGATGCATGACATGTACCTGCATGACGGACTGCCCAAGGCGCAGGAGCGCCGTTTGAGCCCCGACTTCAATCTCTCTAAGGAGTCGGCGATTAACATCAGTGTTTGTGGCAACGCTACCGAGGAGGCCAACAGTAGTCTCCTGGGTCAGTTGAAGCTTCACAGGGATGGGGGGGG
>NZ_JBWKZA010000049.1:0-27252 GCF_059424045.1 Pseudomonas sp. GW456-L12 | reverse complement strand
CATAATATTTATCCTTATAAATCAATAAGTTAATTACATATCAATAACGATTAACAACAAAACATTTGAAAAATATCGAGTTGACTCCTCCGTCAGAAAACCCAAAAACAAAAAAATAAAACCGTGAAAAAAACCACTTAAAAAACATAAAAAAACACTGATTTTTCAGTGTTCAAATTCTTGGTTTTCGGGGTCGATCAAGGCCTTTATTGATCCAGATCAAAGCCTTGCCCAGCATGGTGTGGTGCCGGTTTTATCCGCCTTCCAGATGCCCCTGTGACAGACCGCCGGAAGGCCTTGGCAGGATCGCCTCGACACTGCCCGCTCCGGGTATCGCCATGACGGGTTTGCGCCCTGCACCAAAAAATTTCTGGCATGCAACCTGCTTTTGCCCTCATCGCCTTCGATCGATAGCTCATGGTCGAGCGCCACCTCAATGGCTCGGTAACGCCCCAGGGGTGTCGCAGCAGTTCGCCCAAAAAAAACAGGGCCGTACCTTGGGCCGTACTCGCACCACGTCGTGGTCGGGGCGGCTGACCATTAGCCTTTTGCCGCGTTGCAACTCTTCGGAGAAAGTCATGCTTTTCAGAAAAGCCGTGTCCACGTTGTTGTTGAGTGCTGTCTGCGCTGCCGCCCAGGCAGATGTGAAAGTCGGGGTCATTACCTCCTCCACCGGGCCGATCGCACTGGTCGGGCTACCCCAGAAAAACACTATCCCCCTGCTGCCGGCCCAGGCTGGCGATCAGGCGGTGAAGTACATTTCTCTGGATGATGCGAGCGACCCGAGCGCTACGGTGAAGGCGCTGAAGAAGTTGATCGACGAAGAAAATGTCGACGCTATAATCGGCCCGAGCGGCTCGCCCAATGCCATGGGTGTGATCCAGTTCGTCGCCGAAGCTGGCGTGCCGCTGCTGGCCCCGGTTGGCACCGCCGCGGTGGTGCTGCCGATGACCGAGCAGAAGAAATGGGTATTCAAGACCACGCAGAACGATGACCTGATCGCCAAGGCGCTGTTCGAACACATGGCCAAGAAGGGCGTGAAGACACTCGGCTTCATCGGCACCGGTGACCCTTATGGCGAGAACTGGGCCAAGGTTGTGAGCGGCCTGGCGGCGCAGCACAACATCAAGGTCGTGGCCAACGAGCGCTTCCAGCGCCAGGACACGTCCGTCACCGGGCAGAGCCTGAAAATACTCGCCAGCCGTCCCGACGCGGTACTGGTCGCCGCGCCCGGCAGCTCGGCGGTGATGCCGCAGACCACACTGTTCGATCAGGGCTATCGCGGGCAGATCTACCAGACCCACGGCGCGGCACTGCCGGACTTCCTCAAGCTGGGCGGAAAAAAGGTCGAAGGCACCATTCTGGCTGCCAGCCTGATGCTCGTAATCGATGAAATCCCGGACAGCCACCCCTCGAAGAAAATCGCCAGCGACTACACCACGGCCTACGAAAAGCTCAATGGCAGCAAACCGGCGACCTTCGGCGGGAACACCTTCGACGCCGGCTTGCTGCTACAGCAGGCAATCCCGATTGCAGCCAAGAAAGGCACACCCGGAACTCCCGAGTTTCGCGCGGCCCTGCGCGATGCACTCGAGCAAAGCCACGAACTGGCCGGCACCCAGGGTGTTTACAACATGACACCGCAAGACCACAGCGGCTTTGACGAACGCGGCCGCGAATTGATCGTGGTCAAGAACGGCACCTGGATGCTGCTGCAAGACCATTGATCGAAGCCTGGTTGCACGGCCCGCCGCACGCCCCGCTCGATTGCCGACGAGGCGATCCGCACCTGCACGCGGGCCTGATATTCAATCTGTAGACAAGAGCTCTCATTATGAATTTCCAGATAGCCATGCTGCTGGGCCAGGACGGCATGACCAACGGCGCGATCTATGCGCTGTTGGCCCTGTCGATCCTTCTGGTGTTCACCGTGACCCGGATCCTGTTGATCCCCCTGGGTGAATTCGTGACCTACGGCGCCTTGACCATGGCCACGTTGCAGAACGGCCACCCGACGGCCCTGGTCTGGCTGCTACTCGGCCTGACACTGATCGATTGCGCGCTCGACCTGTGGGGGGCGGCACGTGCGAGCCTTCGGCTTGCCGTACGCATTCTCTTCAAGCTCGGCTACGCGGGGCTGCTGGCGGTGCTGATCAACACCTTGCCATTGGCCGAGTTGCCGATGGCGGTCCAGGCGCTGCTGACGCTGGCGCTGGTGGTACCATTGGGGCCGCAAATCTACCGCCTGGTGTTCCAACCGATCGCCTCGGCCAGTTCGCTGGTCCTGCTGATTGTGTCGATCGCCGTGCACGTCAGCATGACCGGTATGGCGCTATTGCTGTACGGCCCCGAAGGCGCCCGCACCAGGCCCTTCTCCGAAGCCGGGCTGGAACTCGGTCCGGTGACCTTCAATAGCCAGACCCTCTGGGTCCTGACCGTGTCCCTGGGGCTGATCGTCGGTTTGTACCTGTTCTTCGAGCGCACGCTTTATGGCAAGGCCTTGCGTGCCACCGCGATCAACCGCATGGGTGCCCGGCTGATGGGGATTTCCCCGACGCTCGCGGGCAAGTCAACCTTCCTGCTCGCCGCGCTGATCGGCACGCTTTCGGGGATCCTGATCGCGCCGATCACCACACTGTACTTCGACTCCGGTTTCGTCATCAGCCTCAAAGGTTTCGTCGGGGCGATCATTGGCGGGCTGGTCAGCTATCCGGTCGCCGCACTCGGCGCCCTGGCGGTGGGCCTGATCGAAGCCTTCTCCATGTTCTGGGCCAGCACCTATAAAGAAATCATCGTGTTCACGCTGATTATTCCGTTCCTGCTTTGGCGTTCATTCACCCGTCGTCATGTGGAGGAAGAAGAATGAATTCGCGCTACCTGTTACTTGCCTTGTTGCTGGCGGTGGGCATTGCGCCGCTGCTGTTGCCCCCCTACTACGTCACCCTGCTCAACTACATCGGCATGTACGCCATGGTGGTGCTGGGGCTGGTGCTGCTCACAGGCGTCGGCGGCATGACCAGTTTCGGCCAGGCCGCGTTCGTCGGGCTCGGTGCCTACACCTCGGCCTACCTGACCACCGCCGAACAATTGCCGGCCTGGCTGGCCTGGGCCGGAACGTCACCCTGGCTGACGCTGCTGGTGGGCGTGGTGCTCACCGCTTCGGTCGCGCTGATTCTCGGCGCGCTGACGCTCAAGCTGTCCGGGCATTACCTGCCGCTAGGGACGATTGCCTGGGGGCTTTCGCTGTACTACCTGTTCGGCACCCTGGAATCTCTGGGCGGCCATACCGGCGTCGGTGGCCTGCCGTCGATCTCGTTGTTCGGCCTGAAGCTGGACAAGGGCGAGAACATTTTCTACCTGATCTGGGCCCTGCTGTTGCTGGCGATCGTCATCACCCAGAACCTCCTCGACTCTCGCGAAGGCCGCGCCATCCGCGCCCTCAAGGGTGGCCAGGCAATGGCCGAATCGATGGGCGTCGACACCTTCCGTTCGAAGATGGTGATCTTCATCATTTCCGCGGTGTTCGCGGCGATTTCCGGCTGGCTCTATGCCCACACCCAACGCTTCGTCAATCCGACGCCATTCGGTTTGAACATGGGCATCGACTACCTGTTCATGGCCTTGATCGGCGGTGTCGGCAGCGTCTGGGGCGCCCTGCTCGGCGCGGGCATCCTGACCCTGCTCAAGCAGTGGTTGCAGGACTGGTTGCCGGCTCTGCTGGGGCATACCGGCAACTACGAAATCATCGTGTTCGGCATTCTGATCGTGGTCCTCATGCAGCGTGCGCCCGCCGGTCTCTGGCCATTGCTGGCGCGCCTGATACCGGCCCGCGCCAAGGTACGCCGCCAGGTCCACAGCACCGACGCCCCGGCTGTGCCGCTGGCACATCGGCGACGGCCTGAACATGGCGAACGAGTCCTTGAAGCGCGGCATGTGACCAAACGCTTCGGCGGGCTGGTGGCCAACAACGACATGAGCCTGGAAATCCGCTCCGGCGAAATCCTCGCGCTGATCGGCCCCAACGGCGCCGGCAAAAGCACCCTGTTCAACCAACTATCCGGTGTCGACACACCGAGCAGCGGCGATGTGCTGTTCATGGGCCAGAAGATCAATGGCCTGAATGCCCGGCAAGTGGCACGCATGGGCATGAGCCGCACCTTCCAGCACGTGAAACTGCTGGGCAACATGAGCGTGCTGGAGAACGTCGCCATTGGCGCGCATTTGCGTGGCAAGCAAGGCGTGCTGTCGGCGGCCCTGCACCTGGATCGTCGCGAGGAAGCCCGGTTGCTCGGCGAAGCCAGGCATCAACTGGAGCGCGTGGGCCTCGGCGACTACCTGTATGAAGAGGCCGGGAGCCTGGCCCTGGGCCAACAACGGATTCTGGAAGTTGCCCGCGCCTTGTGCGCCGCCCCGTACCTGCTGCTGCTCGACGAACCCGCGGCCGGCCTGCGTCTGAAAGAAAAGGAAGCCCTGGGCGTCCTGCTCAGCCGCCTGCGCAGCGAAGGCATGGCGATCCTGCTGGTCGAGCACGACATGGACTTCGTCATGGGCCTGGTCGACCGCGTGGTGGTCATGGAGTTCGGCCAGCGGATCGCCCAGGGATTGCCTGAAGACGTGCAGAAGGATCCCGCGGTACTGGAAGCCTATCTGGGAGGAGCCGAATGATGAACATGCAAGTGGAACCGCACCTCACACCGCGCAACCAGGTCGACGACGCCGTGCTGGAGATCAAGGACCTGAGCGTGGCCTATGGCAAAGTCGAAGCGCTGAGCGACGCCAGCCTGACGGTGGGCAAGGGCCAGATCGTGACGGTGATTGGCCCCAATGGCGCCGGCAAGACCACCCTGCTTTCGGCAATCATGGGCGTGCTTGGCTCCCGGGGGCAGGTTCATTTCGATGGCAGCCTGGAAGCCTTGCCGGAAGTGGAAGTGATGGTCTCACGGGGCCTGGGACTGGTGCCGGAAAAACGCGAGCTGTTCACCAGCATGAGCGTGGCCGACAACTTGCTGCTCGGCGCCTTCCAGCGCCATCGCCGGGGCGACCGGCGCTACAGCGAGACGCTGGCCGAAATCTATGAGCTGTTCCCGCGTCTCTGGGAGCGCCGTGAACAACTGGCAGCGACATTATCTGGCGGTGAACGACAAATGCTCGCCGTGGGTCGGGCACTGATGGCCAAGCCCAAGCTCCTGATGCTCGACGAACCGAGCCTGGGCCTGGCGCCGCTGATTACCCGGGAGATTTTCCGGATCATTACCGCCCTGCGCGAGCAAGGGGTATCGATTCTGCTGGTGGAGCAGAACGCGCGCGCCGCCCTGCGGGTGGCCGATTACGCCTATGTGCTGGAAACCGGCCAGATCGCCATACAGGGCCCGGCGCAGCAACTGGCCGACGATCCGCGCGTGATCGAAGCCTATCTGGGCCTGGCCAGCAAGCACCAGGAAATGCTCGCCAACTGACGGCTGCCCTGCCCCGGCGACCGAAGGGCGCCGGGCGCGTCGAGCACGGTCTTATCCGGCCTTTGAACATCTGGAGTCGCGATGAACGCTATCCCCCTACGCATCGGCATCGCCGGTGCCGGTGCTATCGGCTGCACCCTGGCAGCACGTCTGGCTGCTAGCGGCCACATGGTCAAGGTACTGGCCAGAGGAGAAACCCTGAGCGCCATCCGCCGTGACGGCATCCACCTGAACGACCTGGACGGCCACCACCATGTACGGGTCGACGCCAGCGACGACGCCGCCAGCCTCGGCGAGCAAGACCTGATTTTTCTCTGCGCCAAGGCACAAGCCCTGGCCACCCTGCTGCCGCAGTTGCAACCGATGATGACTGCCGAGACGGTGGTGATCCCGGTGGTCAACGGCGTGCCGTGGTGGTACTTCCACGGCGAGGGTGGACGCTACGCGGGGCAACAGGTGAACGCGGTCGATCCGCAGTCGATTCTCAGCCGGACCTTGGATCTGCGTCACGTGATCGGCTGCGTAGTGTTCATCACCGCACACTGCCCGGCCAGCGCCGTGGCCGAATCGCGCACCCCGCACCTGATGATTTTCGGCGAACCCGACAACCGTCTCAGCCCGCGCCTGGAGCGTGTGCGCGCACTGATTGAAAGTGTCGGAATAGAAGCGCGAGCCACCGACCGCATCCGCGACAACCTGTGGACCAAGATCATCGCCAACCTCACCTCCAACCCGCTCTCGGTGATTACCGGCGCCACCCTCGAGCAGCTTTACAGCCTGCCGGAGCTCCGCGACCTGGTCAGCAGTTGTCTGCACGAAGCCCTGCTGACGGCCGCCGCTTATGGCGCGCGCGTGAGCATCGATCCAAGGACCTTTCTCGAACTCGGCGCCGGCATGGGCGCCGTGCGCACCTCAATGCTGCAGGACTATGAGAAAGGCCGCCCTCTGGAGCTGGCCGCCATCGGCGATGCGGTGCTGGAGCTGGCCGATGGCATGGCGATCCCGATGCCCATCACTCGCCACCTCATTGCCCTGGCACGCTTTCGCGGCGAACAGGCCCGTCACTGACTCACTACAACCAGGACATCGACATGGACCAGACCCCATCGGCAACACCCCAGACGTGCAGCGACGAAGAATGGGCACTGCGCGTGCAACTTGCGCATTGCTACCACCTGGTGGATTTCTTTGGCTGGACCGAGACCATCTTCAACCATATTTCCGCACGCCTGCCCGGCCCGGCGCACCACTATCTGGTCAACCCGTTCGGCCTGAATTACACCGAAGTGACGCCGGCCAACCTGCTCAAGGTCGACCTGCACGGCAAGAAGCTCGAAGACTCGCCCTATGACGGCAACCCTGCCGGCTTCGCCCTGCACAGCGCAGTGCACGGTGCGCGCGCAGATATTCAGTGCCTGATCCACACGCACACCACGCCGATTTCGGCGATTGTCATGAAAAAGGCCGGTTTTGCTCATAACGACTTTTATGGGGCGCAACTCTACGGTCGGATCGGCTACCACACCTTCGAAGGCATCACGCTGTTTGATGACGAAAAAACCCGAATGATCGACAGCCTCGGCGACAAGCACATTCTGGTGCTGCGCAACCACGGCATTGCCGTCGGCGAAAGCAGTATCGCCAAGGCGTTCTTCCTGTTGTGGACGGTGCAGCGCGCCGCCGAAATCCAGTGCCAGGCCGGCGCCTTGGGCGGTGAAGACAATCCGCTGCCGGAGGCGATCAGCCGCAAGTGCGCCGAACTCACAGCCATGCTCATTCGGGACAGCGGTTTCGCGGTGAAATTCTTCGACGCCATGGTTCGCAAAATGTGCGCCGAACTCGGCCCGCGCTGGTAATCGCGAGAGCGCTCAGTGGCTGGTTCAAGGGTCCGTCAGGCGGCCAGCCGCCTGACGGAATCGATCGAGCCAATCAGCGGGCTCGCACCTGCGATTCGCAGCAGCGCCGAACAGCCCCAGGCGCGGCTCTGCATGCTCAACCGTACCCCGGCCTTCGCACTCCTACCCACCCTGTTTTAGCCGATCAAGGGTGGCCGACACTTTCGTCAAAACCTCACACACGAGCGTCCGACCTGAAGGCCTTGCCCAAGGCACGCTGTGACCTGTCTGCTGGTTTTTTGCTGCGTGCGGCGCGACAATGGCGCCCGCTATCAACCCAGCTCACCAGAAAGACTACGCCAACCTTTATGACCACCCCGAAAAAGCGCCTGAGCCGATACAACCCCGCCAGTGAAGACTTCAAGAAGGAAGATTTTCCCTTCTACTGGCTGGCTCGCCTGCATGGCCGCTACTCCATGGCCATGGAGAAAGCGCTGAAAAAAATCGATATGGATATCCCGCGCTGGCGGATTCTGTTCATCCTCAAGGAAAATGGCGAATCAAGCATTTCGGAAATCTCCATCCATGCCATCGCAAAGCTCTCGACCATCACCAAAATTGTCTATCGCATGAAAGCCGATGGCCTGGTGGAGACCAACACTAGCGCCAGCGATGGGCGCGTGACTCAGGTCTCCCTCACCGATATCGGCCGCCATACCATCGAAGAAGTCCAGCACTGCACCAGCGATATCTTCCGCACCAGTTTCAAAGGCCTGACCGAGGCCCAGATCACCAAACTGAACGGAACCCTGGAAAAAATATTCAATAACCTGCCGGAAGACTGAACCGCAGCGAGCACAACGCCAGGCCCGTAGCTTGAGTACCCGCTTATAGCCAATCCGCTGCATCGGCCGATTGAATCCACGGCCGAAACCAGCCCTTCTACCTCCCCAACACCGGCCGTTTATATGAGCGCCCTTGCGCTTCAAGGTGCGCCCTTGAATGACTGACACCTTCCAGGGCAACTGCCTGTGCGGCGCCATTGAATACCAGCGCTCGTCCCGCCCCAAAGCGCTTTCCCACTGGCCATTGCAGCCAGCGCCGTAAAGCCATGGGTGGCATTCGCCCCTTAGGGCAGGTGCTGCGAAGCGATCTGCATATCGTTCAAAGTGCCAACCATCACGCTGGAAGGCGACGTCAACGGCCCCCGGCAAGAGCACGCACATCTACGGACAACTCAAGCCCGCCGCGCCAACAGCAACACCGAAGCCGCCGCCGACAACAACGCCGCGCAGCAGCGGTTGAAGATCTTCTTGCCGCGCGGCTCGGCGAACCAGCGGCGCATGTGCAGGCCCATGCAGGCGTAGGCGCTGATGGCTATCCATTCCAGCAGCAGGAACAAGGCGCCGAGCACCAGGAACTGGCCGGGGACCGGGGCCGCGGGGTCGACGAATTGCGGCAGGAAGGCGGTGAAGATCAGGATCGCCTTGGGGTTGCCGATGGCCACCAGGAACTCCTGCCGGGCCAGCGCGGCCAGCCCCAGGGGCGCGGTCTTTTTTTCGGTTTCGGCCCGGGCGCCATGTTCAGGGCGAAGCAGGCCGGGAGAAACAGCAACAGGGTGGCGAGGTTCATCGAGGGCTTCTCTGCAAGGAGTCGAACGGGTCGGGCTTGCAACATATAAGAGCATCGGGGCGCAATACAACCCGCCCCCGCGACCCGGCCCGTGCTAAAACCGCCACCGCCCGCCGCGCTGTTCTACGCTGCACACATCCAGCCCCGGCTTGACTCGTCCCCCCGCGCAAGGAGCGCCCCCATGGCCGATTTCTACAACACCCAGACGCTCGACGGTTTCACCATGAAGCTGTGGCGCGGCGAACGCATGTGCCTGATCGGTTTCGATGTCGACACCCCTCCCCCCGACCTGGTGGGGTTCGCCATCGAATGCCGGTTTCCCGGCAGCACCGACTTCAAGCCCCTGCCCAACCGCATCGCCTTTGCCTATGACGAGCCCGCCCACAGCGCGGTGGATGGCCAGCGCAAGTTTTCCTCGCTGGAAGCGCCCTTCCAGAAGTTTCGCTGGGTTCACGTCCCCCATGAGGTCGACCAAGGCACCTTCACCTACCGGGGCCGGATGATGCACATGGCCAACGACGGCCAGCTGGTTCCCGGCACGGCCATCGAACTGGCGATCGACCTCGACCCCATCAGCTACGAAGGCATCCTCGACATTGGTTTCACCCGGGGCTTTACCTCCTCGCAGGCCTTCCGCGACCGGGTGCCCGCGGGCGTCAAGGTCGATGTGTATGGCAAGAGCCTGATTCCATCGAAAACCAAGGACGGGCTCGACCACCCGAAGACCGAGACGGCCATGTACCAGTGGCTCGGCTTCGAGGCGGTATCGATGATTTTCGCGGTGCTGGATGAAGTCCTACGGCAGCCGGACACCACCCTCGATGTCTTCGCCTACGACTTCAACGAACCGGACATCCTCGCCAGACTGGAGGCGCTGGGTAGTCGCCTGCGCATCATTATCGACGACGCCGGCGATCACGCCGCCCCCGACAGCTGCGAGACCCGGGCCGCCAGCCGCCTGCTGGCCTCGGCCGGCGCGGACCGGGTTCGACGCAGCCATTTCCATGGCCTGCAGCATCACAAGGTGCTGATCGCCCGGCGCAACGGCAAGCCTTACCAGGTGCTGTGCGGCTCCACCAACTTCAGCTTCCGCGGCTGTTATGTGCAGAACAACAATGCGCTGTTGTTCAAGCACCTCGAGGTAGCGGACCTGTTCGGTCGGGTCTTCGACGCCAGCTTCAGCGATCCGAAAAACTTCGAGGCCAGCGACCTGGCGCAGAAATGGCACGTGATCGAAACCGGCACCGCAACGACCGCCGGCCCGCGCCTGCATTTCTGTTTCTCGCCACACAACGACAGCGACCTGTCGCTCAGCCCGATCGGCGGCGCGATCGACCAGGCCAGCCGCTCGGTGCTGTTCAACATCGCCTTCCTCAATCAGATCACCAGCGGCCCCCTGTACGAGTCGATCAGCCGCCTCTACAAGCGTCCGGTGTTCAACTATGGCGTGACCGACAAGGCCTCGGGCATGGATGTGATCAAGCCCGATGGCACCTCGGCCGAAGTGGATTTCGCCTATCTCGCCAAGTACGCACCGGAACCTTTTCGCAGCGAGTGGTCCGGCGGCACCGGCATTTCGGTGCACAACAAGTTCGTCGTCACCGACTTCAACCTGCCGAGCGCCAAGGTCTTCACCGGCTCCTCGAACCTGTCCATTTCGGGGGAAGAAAAAAACGGCGATCACCTGATCCTGATCGAGGACCAGAAAATCGCCGTGGTCTATGCCATCCAGGCCCTGCTGATATTCGATCACCTGCACTTTCGCAGCGTGATGCAAAAAGCCTTCACCAGCGCCGATGAGACCCAGGGGAAGCAGCCACCGCCACTGTTGCTGAAAAAACCCACGGCGATCTCGGGCCAGCCCGCCTGGTTCGAGGCGTACTACGTCGCAGGTTCGCAGAAACAGGGCGACCGGCAGTTGTTCTCTCACTAAGGGCACGAACTGTCGAAAGCCGCCAGGCGCCATGAAGCCCTCATGCCCTGCTGGCGCCTGCGCGGGTCAAACCGAGA
The DNA here is from genome assembly GCF_059424045.1 of Pseudomonas sp. GW456-L12. Taxonomy (NCBI): domain Bacteria; kingdom Pseudomonadati; phylum Pseudomonadota; class Gammaproteobacteria; order Pseudomonadales; family Pseudomonadaceae; genus Pseudomonas; species Pseudomonas sp. GW456-L12. Next base: position 16,319 of record NZ_JBWKZA010000049.1, on the reverse strand, counting down.
AGATCATGCAACCGATCGCACTGGCCTCGTGGTAGATAGCGTGGCCGCTGTTCTCCACCGTGAACCCGCGCAACGAGCGTTTGGCCACGTCGCTATAGGCCAGGGAAACCACCCAGCGGGCCTCGACCGGCTCGGCGTATTTGGCGATTTTCTCGATGTCCTTGCGGGTTTCCGCCAACAGTTTGTTGCCAGCATTGGTGGCGCTCTCGACTTTCACCTCGATGGCATAGATCTCGACACCCTGGCTGGCCAGCACATCCAGGTGCAGGGTGCCGTTCGGCGGTGGGTAAGGCGCTTCGCGAGTGCACCCCAGGTGGGCTGCGCGCAGCAGCATCAGAAACTCGACCTGGAACCAGACTTCCCAGGCCGCGCCGGTACTGATGGCGGCCTCGATGCGCGAGTGGTCACTGAGGATGATGTGGCTGAGTTCGGTGTTTTTCATCGGGCGTTCCCTCTAATGGTTGGTAGAGAGAGGAACGAGCCGACGGCGCCGTTGTGAATGTCGAGGGCGAATCTGGATCGACGGCATAAACCGCTAGCCGGAAAGTCCCGGCCGCGCGGGAGATCGGCAGCCCCGCATCAAGCCAGGATCAGCCCGCGGAAAAAACGCTACAAGGACCGCTCGAACACCCCCGCTTCTTCCAGCATGTGCACCAGCGCTTGCGGCCAGACGGTGGCCTCGGTGGCTCGCAGATCATCGGCGGACCACCAATGATGATCGGCCATCACCTGGGCCTCGGACGAGGTCCAGCCGGCACGAGAGAGCGGCTGGTCTGGTGCGTGCACCACAAAATACTGCTCGACCGAGGTCACCCATTCGCCGCTGGGCAGTTGCATGGGGAACCGGCGACCGGCCACCGGCTCTCCCACCGCGCTGACCTGAATACCGGTTTCCTCGTGCAATTCACGAATCGCCGCGACCTGGAAGGTTTCGTCCCCTTCAAGCCCGCCACCGGGCGTGGCCCAATAGTCATCCCCCGCCAGCGCCCCTTCCTTGTGCAGGAAGCGAAACAGCAAGACCTTTCGCGAAGGGTTGATGACCAGCAATCTTGCCGATTTTCGTTCACGCATCGGTATCTCCCTGAAGTGTTGTTCTGATGTATGCGTCGACGCGTCTCACAACGGCAGCGAGCGGTCCTGAATCACCCGTTTCATCACCAGGGTCGAGGTCAGGCGCTGGACGTTGGGCAGCTTGGACAGGCGGTCATCGTAAAGCTGCTGGAAGGCCGGCAGGTCGTGGGTGATGACGTGCAGCAGGTAATCCGGCTCGCCAAACAGCCGTTGCGCCTCGACGACCTGCGGGATCGGCAGCAGCGCCGCTTCGAAGGCGGCCACCGCCTGGTGATCGCCCTCGCGCAGCGTGGCAAACACCATCGCCGAAAACGTCAGGCCCAGGGCGCTGGGCGACAACTGGGCGCGATAGCCCTGGATCACCCCCGACTCCTCCAGCGCCCGCACGCGACGATGGCATGGCGACAGGCTCAGGCCGACCCGCTCCGCCAGCTCGGTCACCGACAAACGCCCGTCCGCCTGCAGCTCGGCAAGAATCTTCTGATCAATTCTGTCCATCTGGAAGGATCTACCCCAAAACTTTATTCGGACTGGAATAATAGAGAAAATATTCTCACCGCACTCCATTAATCTTTCCGCAAACCTGATCTTTGCGAGAAAGAAGCATGCCCTCCCCGATTAACACCACCGTCGACAGCCCAGAAACAGCATTCGCCCAGCAGCACAAGGCAAGACGGCCATGAACCTGAGTATTTTCGCGGCGTTCTGGGCGGTGTCGTTTCTATTTGTGATCACCCCCGGGGCGGATTGGGCCTACGCGATATCGGCCGGCCTGTTCGGGCGAGTGGTGATACCCGCGGTGGCCGGCCTGTTGATCGGGCATCTGCTGGCGACGCTGATAGTGGCCGCCGGGGTCGGCGGGCTGATCGCCAGCAACCCCCTGGCCCTCTCGCTGCTGACCCTTGGCGGGGCTGGTTATCTGCTCTGGCTGGGCATCAATATGCTGCGCAACCCGTCCGTGCCCCGCGCCGGGGAGGCCCAGCCTTCCGCGTCCTGGGCTCGCTGGACCCTCAAGGGCGCCTGCGTCAGCGGGCTCAACCCCAAGGTATTCCTGCTGTTCCTGGCCTTGCTGCCACAATTCACCGACCCGCTGGCCGCCTGGCCGGTGCCGCTGCAAATCGTCGCACTGGGGCTGCTGCATGCCTTCAGCTGCGCGGTGATCTACCTGCTGGTGGGCTTTGCTTCCCGCGCCGTGTTGCAGACGCGCCCGGTGGCCGCGCAAGCGGTCAGCCGCCTCTCGGGGGCGCTGATGATCATCATCGCCGTGCTGCTGTTCATCGAGCAGATCCTGCGCTGAACCGGTATGTTCCACGGGTATCCAAAAGGCTCGAAACCGCACTCCCCCGAATACGCAAAAGGACCAGGAACCGCAATGAAAAGCTTCCGACAGCGCGCCACCGAAGGGCTTCAGGCAGGCGACCGCTTCACCCTCTCCCGCTGTTTTTCAGAGGCGGATATCCAGGGCTTCGCCACGCTGTCCCGCGACTACAACCCGGTGCATTTCGATGCCGAGTTCGCCGCGGCCCGGCGCTTCAGGGCACCGGTTTCCCATGGCCTGCTGACCGCCAGCCTGCTCACCGAAATCGGCGGACAGATCGGCTGGCTGGCCTCGGCCATGAGCTTCCAGTTCAAGCAGCCGGTGTATGCCGGCGACACCATCACCTGCCACTGGGTCATCCAGGCGCTGGACGAACAAGGCCGGGCTACGGCGGCCATCAGCATGACCAACGAAGACGGCATCATCGTCCTGGAAGGCCAGACCAGCGGCCTGGTGCCAGGGCCGAAGGAGCGGGCAATCCTGATGCGCATGCTGGCCGAGGGCGACCCAACCAATGGCGCGGCGGGTGCGGGGGAATGATGGGCATTGGGCGAACCGCGCGTCTGGCTCGCCCGTATCGATGTTCGCCCGGGCTCACTCTTGCCGGATAATATCGACCGAGATCTCCCGCGCCGGAATCGGCCCTTTGTTCTCAAGCCAGTGCGTGGTGTCCCGGTCCTCGGGCCACCCCACTCCCGGGCCATAGTCGGTGTCGCCGCCATCGCGATGGTCAGTGATGGTGCCTTCCAGTATGTAGACGACGCCTGGCCGGTCTTTATGGTTGTGGATCGGCCCGAATACGCCTCCAGGCTCGATGGTCACCAGGCGCATTCTGAGTTGGCGCCCGGCCATGCCCTCGATTTCGGGACCCAGGTCAATGGTTGCCAGTACCTGCACTGCAACCCCTTTGGTTTCCGGTGCCACCTGTTCATTGCTCATGCTGCTCTCCTCCCTGTACCTACAGGGCCTCACTAGCAGTAGACACCCCTAAAAGGAGAGAGCTGCCGACAGGCGACAAAGGGTCGGGAGCAGGCGTTCAATGGGGACCAGGATGGATCGACATCCCGCTCTCGGCTTCAGGCCCCACACTGGCAACACACATTCCATTCCCGGTGCGGTCGGCCCAACTATTCGCCTTTAACTGGCGATGCAAAACCTGCACAATCGCCGGCTTTTTTCGCGACAGGAAGCGCCCATGCAACGGATTGTAATTCTGGGTAATGCCGGGAGTGGCAAATCCACCCTCGCCCGTGCCCTCGGCAAGCGCCGGAACCTGCCTGTGGTCCACCTGGACACGCTGTTCTGGGAGCCCGGTTGGGTCGAACCCGACGCCGAGCAGTTCCGCGAACGGGTCCGCGCGGCGCTCGCACCGGCTGCCTGGGTGTGTGAAGGCAACTATGCCCGGCGGACCTTCGACCTTCGCCTGCCCCGTGCCGACCTGATCATCTGGCTCGATACGCCACGGCTCACCTGTTTCACCCGGGTGATCATACGCAGCATCATGAACCGTCCCCGGCCTGACCTTGCCGCAGGCTGCGCGGAAAAGCTCGATCGGGCATTCCTGACCTTCCTGCGCTTCGTATGGACTTTCGATCGAGGCTACCGCCCGGGTATCGAGGCGGTACGCCTGGCCATAGGTCCGCAGATTCCCACGCTGCACTTGCGCGGCCGCCGGCAGATTGCGGCGTTTCTCGATAGCCTGCCGGCGACGCCTGAAGCCTGCCTGGAGTGAATGCAGGATCTCCCTCCCGGTGCAACGTCCGGTTGAATCCACGCCAGTCACGCCTGACGGCTTACCACCCTTTGCAATCGTTCGCTGGTGCCCAGGAAATCAGGGACGATTCAACATTTGACTTGCCAAAGGAGGGAATATCCCTTGCTGCCCCCTTGGAGGGATTGGCTATATAAATAAACGCACATCGATATTATGAAACGCCATTTTCGAACTATACGTAATACATTCGCAATCACTTTCACGGAGGAACTTGATCATTAATAAAAAACATGACCATGCGCTTAAATTGCTCGCTTCGTTCGCAGGGACGATCTAAAGCCCGCCCCTGAGTTCAATCGTTAGCTATATATCATCTCTCGGGATAGTCGAAGGGAATTGCTATGAACAGATCATTGGATGTTGTTCACTTGAGTAGCGTGACGTGCGAAGACGTTGAATTGCTATACAAGGAAAAGGCGAGGCATCTTCATGAGAAAATTGATGCGACCAGGGATGCTTATTTTGGATTCATCTTCCCGATAAATCGCACTGATCTTTCTGCGGTTTCAGAAGCATTCGAGTTGGATTACCAAGTTGCGCAGCTGATCTATAAGAAAAGCAAGGACTTTTCCACCTTCAAAGTCCCTGGCAGAAAGTTCGGCCAGCTTACCAATCATATATACGGTGCATCCGTACTCGCCCTGAGAGGGAAAAGCCTTGATACAGGTCTAGAGTCGGTCTCTGATCGCAGTATTAACGAACTTGCTGCTGCAAACGAGGATGTAATCCTGGAGATTGCAGGTGTCAGAGCATCTTGGTTTGGAAGAATATTCTTTCCTGCGCAAGCATTTTCAAATGCAATTTCTGTTTTTGGCGGCAACGTCAGTCCGGAAGCGCTTTATGCTCTGGCCAAGGACTACGGTTATGCAAGTGTCGCGGGCAGTCGCAATACGATCAGGGGCGATTTCGGTATTGCCCTGTGGCTGACTCTACTTGCCCGGGCGCCTTGAGCTTTATGCTGACGGGTGGCGCCTAACACCTTGAATAAAGCGCTTCACGGACAATCCTTACTATGAAACCCTCAGGAATCACAACAAGGGCTCGAGGAAGCGCTTTTACACTCTCTCGGCTTCGAGCAGCCAGTGGCGAGCGTCGCTTCTGGGCGAAAGCCAGTGTTAACGAACAGCAATAGTCAGCCGTTCGACATCCCCGACACCGGCTGCTTAAATGGGCGCCCTTCCGTTTCAAGGTACACCCTTAAATGACTGACACCTTCCAGGGCTGCTGCCTTTGCGGTGCCGTCAAATACCAGCTCTCGTCGCGCCCCAAGGCGCTTTCCCACTGCCATTGCAGCCAGTGCCGGAAAAGCCATGGGGCGGCATTCGCCAGCTATGGCAGTGTGTTGCGCAGCGATCTGCGCATCGTGCAGGGTGCCGGGAGCCTCCAGTCCTATCGATCGTCCGAATCGGTGCTGCGCCAGTTTTGCGGCCAGTGCGGTTCGTCGCTGTTCTGGTCCAGGGACCAGGGCGAATACGCCGACTGGATCTCGATCGCCCTGGGCACTCTGGATACGCCCTTCACCGCGGATAAACAGAAACACATTCAGGTGGCGTTCAAGGCTTCGTGGTACGAAATCCAGGACAATTGGCCGCAAGAACCATGACTGCAATAAGGCAAACACGGATGGCAACCGACGCAAGGCACACCCAAACGCATCCACTCCGCCAGACGGCCCCAGGGCCAGGCGCGATACCCTCTAAGCTGAATAGAACAGCACTGCGAACACGCCTCTACCGTCTTGATACAGGGGAACCGGAATGACCAGAACAGCAGTACGCCCATACTCGTCATGGATCCTGTTTTCCCTGCTCGCCATCAACCTGGCGCTGATCGCGGGATGTTCAAGCAAAGCCGCCAAGTATCGTTATTCGACCGCCAGCATCGGCTCGAACTGTTACGCCAAAGCGCTGCCCACTTCCGGCGAGGGTGGCCTGGCCTGGGGTTCCACCCTGGGCATGGCGCGCCAGAAATCCCTGAATAACTGCATCCGTTATGCCGGCCGCTCCGGCGGCACGCCCGGCACTTGCAAAGTGGTGTTGGCGGAGTGCAAAAAATAGCAGTGCAAAAGAAATAACAGGGAGCTTGCGAAGCAGGCCGCTCGGTTCTCAGGGTATTCGTTTATCTGGATGCCCTACCCTCATCAGGTCGACAACATGGAGGTTGATATGGGGAACGCGGTAAACAAACGCGTCGTGGTCATTGGCGCGGGCATAGTGGGCGCGTCCCTGGCGTATCACCTGGCGGGCAGAGGCGCGAAGGTCATTCTGGTGGAGGCTGAAGACATAGCGTCCGGGGTGACGGGACGCTCATTCGCCTGGATCAACACCGCCCACGACGGGCCCGATCCCATCGCCTCATTGCGCGGTGCGGCGATCCAGGAATACCGCCGGCTCGAAACCGAGCTGCCTGGCCTGAAGGTGCGCTGGACCGGTGCCCTGTCTTACGGCACAAACCCGAGTGAAACGCTGCACGCCTCGGGTCACCCGCCTTCGGCAACCCAACTGTCACGCTCACAGATCCTCGACCTCGAGCCAAACCTCAAGCATCCCCCACAGCAGGCCATGTACGCCGCCGAAGAAGGCGCGCTGGACGCCGTGCAAGCAACCCAGGCGTTGATCGCCGGCGCCCAGGCTCATGGCGCGCAGGTGCTCACCCAGACGCGGGTGCTCGGCTTTACCACCCAGGGTGCGCAGGTGACGGGCGTCGCAACCGCAAGGGGCCGTATCGAGGCCGACGTTGTCGTGCTGGCCGCCGGGACGGGCATCAAGCAGCTGACCGAGTTGCTGAACCTGCCCCTGCCAATAGCGGCCTCCCCAGCCATATTGATCAGCTACGCCTCACAACCCGACCTCGTGCGCACCCTTATCTCCAGCCCGGAAATGGAAGTGCGGCAAGGCCCGGACGACACGCTGCTGGCGGCGGAAGACTACCTGGACGACACGTTGGAAAACCAGCCAGCCGCGATAGCGCTGCGCACCGCCCAGGCCATCCGGAACGAGCTCCACGGGGTTGCGTCCATCGAGCTGGAGTCGGCCTGTGTCGGGCTCAGGCCCATGCCGGTCGATGGCACGCCCATCATCGGCTATCTGCCCGATATCGGCGATGTGTATGTGTGTGCGATGCACCCTGGCGTCACGCTGGCGGCGATAGCCGGCCGTCTGGCCAGCGAGGAAATTATCGACGGCCAGGGCTCTCCTGCCCTTGCTCCCTGCCGCCCCGAGCGATTCTTCCAGGCATAGGGACCATGACCGACCGCGAGCAACTCCATCGAGAGGGTTACGTGCTGCTGCGCCAAGCAATCCCGGCCGAGTGGCTGGGTGAGCTGCGTGCCGTGTTCGACGCAGGCGTGATGCCGTCGAACCAATGGCCTGTGCCCCGTGGCATGGACTGGCGCCATTCGCTGCTGGACGCGGATTCGACGGTTCAGGCGGTGTGTCGCCTGCCGCAGGTGCTGGCGGTGGTGGGCGAGTTGATCGGGGAACGCTTCTTCCTCTCCCAGGTGGAAGGTCGCGAGCCCCTTGCCGGTGGCGGCCATCAGCAACTGCACCGCGACTTGTCGGCCCAGCGGCCAGGCGACATAGCCAACGCCCTGGCTTTTTTCGACGACTATGGCCCCGGGAATGGCGCCACCCGTATCGTCCCCGGCAGCCATCGCCCCGGACCGGGAGAGCCGCCACTGGACTTCACCGACGAGTCGCGGTCCGTGCAGCTTTCAGGCGCCGCCGGGGACATCCTGGTGTTCGATGTCGATCTGGTGCACGCGGGCTGCCTGAACCCGAGCGGCGCACGCCGCCGCTCGCTGCTGATCAGCTATTTTTCCGAACCGCTCTATGCCTCGCACCTGGAAACCCTGGGCCTGCGCAATATCCGCATGGACACGAGCGAGCGCTTCGATCCGGCGGACTTTGCCCTCGGCCGGGTCTAGTCCGCTCGCCGCCGCGCCTCCCCTCAAGGGCCATGAAGTGCTGAACGATTGCCTGTATCGGATGGCATAATCCCCCATCGTTCATAACAGGGGCGGATAAATGACCACTGAAAGCTACGACCTGCTCGCGATCTTCGCCGCCGTGGCCCAGGAGCGCAGCTTCACCCGCGCCGCCGCCAGGCTCGGCATGTCGCAGCCGGCCTTGAGCCGGGCCATGCGCCAATTGGAAGAACGCCTGGGCGTCAGGCTGCTGGCGCGCACCACCCGCAGCGTCTCCCCCACCGAAGCCGGCGAACACCTGCTGCGGGTGGTCTCCCCCCGGTTCGAGGAAATCAACGACGAGCTGGCCTTGCTCAGCAAGTTCCGCGACAAGCCGGCGGGCAAACTGCGCATCACCGCTGGCGAGCATTCGGCGATCACGGTCCTGCAACCGGCGCTGGAGAAGCTGCTGCCCGAGCATCCCGACCTCAACATCGAGATCATCGTCGACTACGGCCTGACCGATATCGTCGCGGAAGGCTTCGACGCCGGCGTGCGCCTGGGCGAGCAAGTCGCCAAGGACATGATCGCGGTGCGCATCGGCCCCGACATGCGGATGGCGGTGGTCGGTTCCCCGGAATACTTCGCCCGCTACCCCAAGCCAAAAGTGCCAAGCGACCTGATGCAGCACAACTGCATCAACCTGCGCATGCCGACCTACGGCGGGATCTTCTCCTGGGAGTTCGAGAAAAAGGGCCAGGCACTGAAGGTGCGGGTCGAGGGCCAGCTGGTGTTCAACAACATCGCCATGCGCCTGGACGCCGCCCTCAAGGGGCTGGGGCTGGCCTACATGCCGGAAGACCTGGTGCTGGCCCATGTCGAGCAGGGTCGCTTGATTCGCGTGCTGGCGGACTGGTGCGAACCCTTCTCCGGCTACCACCTCTACTACCCCAGCCGGCGCCAGAGCTCACCGGCCTTTACCCTGCTGCGCGACGCCCTGCGTTACGCGGACTGATGCCCTGAGCGGGGGCCGACTCATGGCCGCCCGACGCTTGCCGCCAGGTGTTTTTCCAACGCCTCGCCGGCCCGCTTGGCCGCATCGGCCTCGCCCTGCTCGGCCAGCACCCGGACCAGTTGCCGCAATTGCCCGGCGCTCAGCCCTACCCTGATGCTGGCGGCCATGTGCGAGCGCAGTTGCGGCTCCGCGCCGGGGGTGGCGGCCAACGCGCCGACCGTGGCCAGCTCACGACTTTGCCAATCCAGGTTGTCGCGCTCGAAGATGTCGCCGAACAGATGGGCCTGCAGGTACTGGTTGATCACCGGGGCGAAGTCGAACAGCGGCCCCTGGACCGGCGCGCCGGAAATCCGCGTCTGGTTGGCCTTGCCCGCCGCCAGCAGCGCGTCGCCCGTGGGAATGCTGGCGCTGGGCTCGCGCCCCGGAACATCCTCGATGCCGCGTTGCTTGCGCGCCTCGAGCACTTTCATCAGCTCGCCAAGGGCATTGAGGCTGCGCGGAAAGCCGGCGTAGGCATAGAGCTGCACCAGGATTTCCCTGGCCTCGCTGACGGTCAGCCCGGCATCCAGCCCCTGGTTCAAGGCGGCATTGAGCCGCGGCATGTTGCTGGTGGCCATGGCCGCCGCGATCAACGGAATGGCCTGCTGCTTGTGGGACAGCGTCTCGGAAACGGCGGGTACGGAGGACATGGCTTGAGGCTCCCTAGGGTTCTGCGCGGCGTGGCTCGGCGTCATCGCCAGGTTAAGGCTCAGTAGCGCGAAGGCCACTGTCATCCCTCCGGGCCTGCACCGCTTAACGGGCGTTGTATTGGTCATCGGTGACCTTCTCCAGCCATTGCACGCTCTTGCCATCCACCGCGCCGGTCACCGCCAGATGGGTCATGGCGCTCGTCGCCACGGCACCGTGCCAGTGCTTGACGCCCGGCGGGCAGACGATCACGTCGCCCGGATGGATTTCCTGCACCGGCTTGCCCCACTCCTGCGTCAGGCCCACGCCGGAAACCACCACCAGGCGCTGCCCCGCGGGATGGGTATGCCAGGCCGAGCGCGCGCCCGGCTCGAAGGTCACGTAGGCGCCGGAGGCATTGATCGGGCTGCTGGCGGGAAACAGCGGATCGACGCGCACCCGCCCGGAAAAGTAATCCTCCGGGCCCGCGACCGAAGCCTGGCTACCTGCACGACTGATCTGCTGGGTGGCGAAAGGCTCGCTGGGGTTTTCAGCCTGGCCGGCCGCGTCAGCCAAGGGCGCCGCGGCACATACCGCGAGCCCCAACAGGGTCTTGTTCATGATGAGAATTCCTCGTTGGTCGAGCCTATTGAAATGACGAGCCGTTGCGGCGATCAGAGCGTCCTGGCGTAGAACGCCGTCAGCTTGCTGATGGCCGCGCCCACATACTGGGGCACCCAGTAGGTTTCGATATGGGTGGCGCCGTCGATCTTGAACAGCTCCTTGTCCTGGGTGCCGGTGGCCTTGGCGAACGCATCCTCGGTCATGTAGAGGCTGTCGGCCTTGCTGCCGGCGATCATCAGCAACGGCTGCCGGATCAGTTCGATCTGCTGGGTGGCGTCGAAGCGCATCAGGTCCAGCAGGCTGCTGGTGGTGTATTTGAAGGTCGAGTTGGGGTGCGCGTGGGTTTTCCAGTAGTACTCGTAGCCCTGCCGATACAGCGCGAAGGGCAATTGGGCGATCTGTTCGTCGCTCAGGTTAGCATCCCCCGAATACAGCACTTCGCCGCCGGCCGCTTCCTGGGCACGGGCCGCCGAAGCCTGCTGCAGGCGTTGCTGGATGCTGTCCAGTTGCGAGTCGTTGTAGCCATTGCGGCGAACCCGCCCGGAATTGAACATGCTCACCGTCGCAATCGACTTGAAGCGCTTGTCGGTTTGCGCCGCAGCCAACGAATAACCACCGCCGCCGCAGATGCCGAGCAGGCCCAGGCGCGTGTTATCGACGCCGGGATAGCCGGCGATGAAATCCGCCATGCCATGGATGTCCTCGATGCGGTACGCGGGCTTGTCCACGCTGCGCGGCTGGCCGCCACTGGCGCCCTGGTACGCCGCATCCGCGGCGATGGTGATGTAGCCCTGGTCGGCCAGGCGCTGGGCATACAGGCCGGCGACCTGCTCCTTGACCCCGCCATTGGGGTGCGCCACCACCACGACCGGGTATTGCTTCGCCGGGTCATAGTTCGCCGGGGTGTAGACGTTGGCGGAGATGTCCAGGCCATTGAGCTTGTAGCTGACCGGATGGATGTTGACCTTGCCCGGCTCGTTCTTGCTGATCGCGCCCTCGTAGACCAGGGTGAACGGATTCTGCTTGTAGTCCGCGGCCTCGGCGGCCGACATCCCGACCATCGCGGCCATAAGCGTGGCCTTCAGCGTTTGCTTCATTTGAATACTCCTGCCCTGCTTTTGAAGAACACGGCAGCCAGCCGCCGTGCCCATAGTCAATCCAGAGACTTCTCTGCAAGAAACCTCGAAACCAGGTCCGCGATCTCGACATTGTTGAGGTCCAAGAACGGGAAGTGGCTGTTGCCCTTGATCCCGATCTCCGGCAAGTGGATCAGCCTGGCGTCACCGCCATGCCGGTTCACCGCGTCGCGCCACAGCCGCGCCATCTCGAGCCGGGCGCGCCAGCTGTCCTGGGCCGGCAAACGCACCGGCTGGGCGGGGATGTTGTCGCCATAGAGGATCAGGATAGGAATGCGCGTCAGCGCCTCGAACTGCGCCTGGCTCACGACCTGCGCGGCGACGGTGTCGAACGCGCTGGGAATCGGCGCCGGCGCCTCGCCCTCGGGAAACACGAAGCTGCTGCCCGGCTCGAACGCGACGATGGCCCGTACGTTGCGGCTCTTGATCGCCGTCAGCCAGCCCGGCCCGCCCCCCTGGGAATGGGTGAACAGAATGGCCGGGCCGGTCTTCTCCAGCAGCGCCGACACGCCATCGGACACCACCTCGATGTCGTAAGGGCCGGTGTTGGGGGTCATCGAACGGAAGAACTGCTCCTGCGCCGCCCGCCCCGGCGGGAACTGGCTGCCCGCGAAGGTCTCGGGCCACAGGCCGATGCGGAACTGGTTGAACCACAACTGCTCGTCCGCCACCGGCTTGATCGTCGTCTCAACCAGGCTGCGCCCCGCATCGCCACGGCGCGGCTGGTCGATCAGGTAGGTGGAGAAACCGCGACGCAGGAAGATGTTCTGGAAACCTTCACGCCCATCGGCCGTGGTCTCCCAGGACTTCGCCGACTGCCCCGCGCCGTGCCACATGACAATTGGCAGCGGGCGCGCGTTAACCGGCTTCTGGTAGAAGGCATACACATGGTCGCCGTGGTAGGTCTGGCCATTGGGATTCATCGGGTGGTAGGGATCGAAGGTGCCCGGCTGAGTGTGCACGCCACCGCCCGCGATCAGGCTGCCCTGATCCTCGATCACCAGCGGACCGCGCTCGCTCGCCTCAACAACCGCGCCGCTGCACAGGGCAAAACAGAGGGTGCCCGCCCTGGCGGCGGCGGGCATGTACTTGCGGATCAGATGCTGGGTCATGGAGGGCTCTCGATTGGAAATCGCAGAACCCCAACTTACCCCTCGGCCATTGATTGATAAATGGCACGGATTGGATAGGACTGATACCAGAAACGCATAGGTAGACTAATTGCCCCGCCCACCGCCAAATGACCATTCCTCAGCCTCAGTGGTGGTAATCACCACCATCACATCCTCGGCATCGATGCCTGGCGCCCGGCCCAGCCGCACGCTCGCCAGCTCGGGTCGACGCACGTCGACATCCCTCCTTCATCGCTGGCGTTTTTTCTGTCATTGGGGGGGTGTTTAACAGCACCTATCAATGGATCCATTAAAAGCGAAAGCAACAGCTATCAGTCCGATAATCGCCCATAAATCAACCTTAAAATTGGACTTTATCGTTGACACCAAAACACCACAGCCTCTCTAATGGATCCATTAAATAAAAACAATCACTCCCCAGGAGAGCCTTCCATGTACCCCAAGAACACTTGGTACGTTGCCTGCACCCCCGATGAAATCGCCGACAAGCCCCTGGGGCGGCAGATCTGTGGGGAGAAGATGGTGTTTTACCGTGGCCTGGAGGGCCGGGTCGCGGCGGTCGAGGACTTCTGCCCCCATCGCGGCGCGCCGCTGTCGTTGGGTTATGTGGAAAACGGCAACCTGGTGTGCGGTTATCACGGGCTGGTGATGGGCTGCGATGGCAAGACCGTGGCAATGCCCGGGCAACGGGTGCGCGGCTTCCCGTGCAACAAGACCTTTGCCGTGGTCGAGCGCTACGGCTTTATCTGGGTCTGGCCCGGCGACCAGGAGCTGGCCGATCCGGCGCTGATCCATCATCTGGAATGGGCGGTCAGCGATGAATGGGCCTACGGCGGCGGGCTGTTCCACATCCAGTGCGACTACCGCTTGATGATCGACAACCTGATGGACCTGACCCACGAAACCTACGTCCACGCCTCCAGCATCGGCCAGAAGGAAATCGACGAGGCGCCACCGACCACCACGGTCGAGGGTGATGAAGTGGTCACCGCGCGGCATATGGAAAACATCATGGCCCCGCCGTTCTGGCGCATGGCCCTGCGCGGCAACGGCCTGGCCGACGACGTGCTGGTGGACCGCTGGCAGATCTGCCGCTTCACCCCCCCCAGCCATGTGCTGATCGAAGTCGGCGTGGCCCATGCCGGCCAGGGCGGCTACAACGCGCCGGCGCAGTTCAAGGCGTCGAGCATAGTGGTGGATTTCATCACCCCGCAGAGCGACACCTCGATCTGGTACTTCTGGGGCATGGCGCGCAACTTCAACCCACGGGACGAGGCGCTGACCGCGAGCATTCGCGAGGGCCAGGGCAAGATTTTCAGCGAAGACCTGGAGATGCTCGAACGCCAGCAGCAGAACCTGCTGGCCCACCCCACACGCAACCTGCTCAAGCTGAATATCGACGCCGGCGGCGTGCAGTCGCGGCGGGTGCTGGAGCGCCTGATCGCCCAGGAACGCGCCGGCGAAGCACAACTGATCGCCACGGCCACGGCCTGAGCCCTGCGCGGCGCTACGCCGGCAGTGCACCGGTGCCGCGCCCAGCCCTTTCCCCAGCCTTTTACCCAACAAAAGAAACAGAAGTGACCGCCCCGGGCGGCAGCACTCGGAGAACCGACGATGATCGATGTGGTGGTGGTATCCCGTAACGACGAAGCCCAGGACATCTGCAGCTATGAACTGGCCAGTGCCGATGACCGTCCGCTGCCGGCCTTCAGCGCCGGTGCGCATATCGATGTGCACCTGCCCGGCGGCTTGATCCGCCAATACTCCCTGTGCAACCACCCCGAAGAACGCCATCGCTACCTGATCGGCGTGCTCAAGGCCCCGACCTCCCGCGGCGGCTCGCTGGCCATGCACGAGCAGATCCACCCCGGCACGCGTCTGCACATCAGCGAGCCGCGCAACCTGTTTCCGTTGGCCCATGAAGCCCGGCGCAGCCTGCTGTTCGCCGGCGGCATCGGCATCACCCCGATCCTGTGCATGGCCGAACGCCTGGCCCACAGCAGCGCCGATTTCGAGCTGCATTACTGCGCCCGCTCCAGCGAGCGCGCGGCCTTTGTCCAACGCCTGCGCGATTCATCCTTCGCCGAGCGGGTGTTCCTGCATTTCGACCAGGAACCCGAGACGGCGCTGGACGCGGCCAAGGTCCTGGCCGCGCCGCGCAACGATATTCATGTCTATGTGTGCGGCTCCGGCGGCTTTATGCAGCATGTGCTGGACACGGCCAAGGCCGCGGGCTGGCGGGAGGACTGCCTGCACCGCGAATACTTCGCCGCCGCCCCCGTCGATACCCGCGCCGACGGCAGTTTCTCGGTCAAGGTCGCCAGCAGCGGCCAGGTCTTCGAGGTGCCGGCCGACCAGAGCGTGGTGCAAGTCCTGGAAAGCCATGGCATCGACATTGCCATGTCCTGCGAACAAGGGATTTGCGGCACCTGCCTGACCCGGGTGCTGGAGGGCGTGCCGGAGCACCGCGACCTGTTCCTCACCGAGGACGAACAGGCGCGCAACGACCAGTTCACCCCCTGCTGCTCGCGCTCGAAAACGCCGCTGCTGGTGCTGGATATCTGAAGGGAGTCAGGCGGGACGGAGGATGACCTTCATCCGCTCGTCCGCCGCCGCGCTGCTGAAGATCTCGGCATAACGCAGGGTCGCGTTGGCGTGCTCACGCATGATCGCCTCGGCCCGCGCGCCCTGGCGATTGACCAGGGCATCGAACACCGAATGGTGCTGCATATGGGCGTAGTTGAAGCGCCGGTATTCGCGGGCCATGTCCTGGCGATCCACCGCCAGCGCGGTGACCGAGGCGAACGGCAGATGATCGTTGCGCGCCAAAGCATCGGCGATCGCCGGGTTGTGGCTGCCTTCGACAATCACCTGGTGAAAACGCATGTTGAGGTCGTGATAGACCTCCAGGTCGTCCTCGGTCACATAGCCCTTGGCGAACAGCTGGTCGCCCTGGGCCAGGCACAACTCCAGGGCCGCCCGCGCCGCCTCCGACAAGCCGCGCTCGGCGGTCTGGCGCGCCGCCAGCCCTTCGAGCACACCCCGCACCTCGACCGCGCCGGCGATGTCCTCGGCACTCACCGAACGCACCTGGAACCCCCGCCCGCCAAACCGCACCAGCAGGCCTTCCTGCTCCAGAGTACGGAACGCCATGCGCACCGGCATTCGCGACACCCCGAACAGCTCCGCGGTTGGAATCTCCATCAGCCGTTCACCGGCCGCCAGCTCGCCCGAGGCGATCATCTTGCGCAACGCGACCAGCACCAATTGACCGGGCTTACTCATCCAGGCAACTTCCAGAAAACGTGGGCGGCCATAGTACCGCAAGCCTTGCGCCGGCGGCATGCGGATAGCACCGTGCCGACGGTGGCGACCTCACGGACGCCATCGCGGGCAAGCCTCGCTCCTACAGAAAATGCGTAACCTACTGCCTCACAGCACACGCCTCCCTGTAGCCGCTGCCGCAGGCTGCGATAAGGCCGCAGGCCTTCAGCGATCTCCAGACCGTGCGCCCCCTTCGGGGTCGATCGCAGCCTCGCAGGCTCGGCAGCGGCTACAGGAAACACCCCCACCCCCAGGCCGGCCGGCAGGCCGCCGTCTTGCTTTTGCTTTTGATCTGAACGCCCCGTTAACCACGATGGCCGAACGCAGGCATTGAGCCGTGGGTAACCCGGCAAG
>NZ_JBWKZA010000048.1:0-27904 GCF_059424045.1 Pseudomonas sp. GW456-L12 | reverse complement strand
GTTGTCAGGTAGGGTGGGCGGGCACCTTCCGACACGAAACAAGGACCGATTCATGACGCAGACTTCCCCTCGCTCATTGCTGGCCGCCCGTATCGGCCTGACCCTCGCCCTTGGCCTGCTGGCCATCCACGCCAGCGCCGCCCCCCACCCACAAGTGCAGAACGATGCGCAGCAATACCAGGGCGACGCCCTGAAACTGTTGGAGCGCCTGGTGAATATCGACTCGGGCTCCGGCTACGAGGCGGGGCTGGACCAGGTGAGCGACATCGCCATCGCCGAGCTGAAGAAGCTTGGCGCCAGCATCGAAAAAGTCCCCAACGGCACGGCCGGCGGCAGCCATGTGCTGGCCACGCTCAAGGGCACCGGCAAGGCCAGGATCCTGCTGATGGCGCACATGGACACGGTGTTCAAGGAAGGCACCGCGGCCGAGCGCCCGTTCCGCATCCAGGATGGCCGCGCCTATGGCCCGGGAGTGATGGACGACAAGGGCGGCATTGTCGCCGGGATCTACGCGCTGAAGGTCCTGGATAACCTCAAGTTCAAGGACTATGCACAGATCACCTTCCTGCTCGATGCCAGCGAGGAAACCGGTTCCGAGATCGCCACCGAGCTGATCAAGAAAACCGCCAAGGCCCACGACGTGACCTTGAACCTGGAACCGGGGCGCCCGGCCGATGGCCTGGTGGTGTGGCGCAAGGGCAGCGCCACGGCGCTGGTGGAGGTCAAGGGCAAGGCCGCTCACGCCGGCGTCGCGCCGGAGCTGGGGCGCAACGCGGCGATGGAGGCGGCGCACCAGATCCTGCAACTGGGCAAGCTGGGGGATGAAGAGAAGAAAACCACCATCAATTTCACCGTGCTCAAGGCCGGCGACCGGACCAATGTGATTCCCGACCAGGCCACCGCCAAGGCGGATGTGCGGGCAGCGGTGCCGGAGGAGTTCGACCGCATCGAGAAGGATCTGGCGCGGGTCTCGGCCAACAAGCTGATCGCCGACACCGAAGTCAAGACTACCTTGCAGCGCGGTTTGCCGCCGATGCCGCAGACCGAGAAGTCCGATGCGCTGGTGGCCATGGCCCAGGGCATCTACGGCGAGCTGGGGCGCAAGCTGACCATCGAGGGCAGCGGCGGGGCGGCGGACTCCAGCCTCTCGGCCGGCGTCGGCACGCCGACCCTGGATGGCTTCGGCATCGTCGGCGGCAATATCCACACCCCCGAGGAGTACGCCGAAGTCGAGAGCGTGGCGCCACGGATCTATCTGCTGGCGCGGATGATCATGGAGCTGTCGGCCAAGCATTGATTGCAGGAACAGACGCACTGCATTTTCTGCATGGCCGGACCCTGTAGCCGCTGCCGAGCCCGCGAGGCTGCGATCGACTGCGCAGCAGGCGCAAGGATCTCGAGACCGCTGGAGGACCTGCGGTCCTATCGCAGCCTCGCGGGCTCGGCAGCGGCTACAAGGGAATGGCTGCGGGCGCCTGCGATCCCTCTGCCTATACTCGAAAGCCTCGTCCCCCACAGCGGAGCCTTCAATGAGCAGCCACCTCACCGAATACGTCGACGCCAGCCCGGAAGTGCGGGCGGTGTTCGACGACATCATGCGCACCCGCCGGGTCGACCAGGTGAACAACTTCTGGAAATGCCTGGCGGCCCATCCGCCGACCTTGCGTCGTACCTGGGACAGCCTCAAGGAGATCATGGCGCCGGGGGCGCTGGATCCGCTGACCAAGGAGCTGATCTACGTCGCGGTCAGCGTCACCAACAACTGTCCGTATTGCATCGCTTCGCACACCGCCGCGGCGCGCAAGGCAGGGATGACGGAGGCGATGTTCGGTGAGTTGCAGGCGGTGGTCGGCATGGCTAACGAAACCAATCGCCTGGCCAACGGCTACCGGGTGCCGCTGGATGACGGATTCAAGCTCGAATGAGTCCGATGCGGCCCGTGGCGCCGCTCAGGCATCGGCCAGCGCCGTCCTTGGGCTTTCGGCCGCGGCCGCCTTGGCCTGGGTGGCCAGCAGCGGCACGGCGCGCACCAGGTCGCCGGGCTGCACTTGCAGGCGCTTGGCACTGAGGCGATCCACCAGCAGGCAGCCGGACACCAGGCGAGCGCGGGCGCGGGTGACGCGGCAGCTTTCCAGCCGGCGGTTGTGGATCAGCCAGGTCGGCGCGTCGTCGTCCGGGGTGCCGACCAGCAGTGGCAACACCTGGCTTTCGCGTACCGCGCGGACTTTGCTCAGCTCGGCCTCGATCACCGGCCCGCCGTCGAAGATGTCGATATGGCCCTGATGGGCAAAACCTTCGTGGCGCAGGATGGCCAGCGCCGCCTCGGCGTTTTCGTGGGCCTGGCCGATCGCGGCCTGGGCCGGTTCGCTGAGCAGGCAGGTGTACAGCGGCTGGCGCGGCAGCAGTTCGGCGATAAAGGGTTTGTGGCCAAGGCTGGACAGGTGGTCGGCCTGGACGAAATCCATCTGCAGAAAGTGCCGGCCCAGGCTGTTCCAGAACGGCGAGCAGCCGTTCTCGTCGCCCTTGCCGCGCAGCTCGGCGATCAGCTTGTCGCCGAACAGGTGCGGGAACTCGGCGACGAACAACAGGCGCGCCAGGGACAGCAGGCGGCCGTTGGTGTCACGGCGCTGGTCGGGGCGCAGGAACAGTGAGCAGAGTTCTGATTGGCCGGTCATTTCGTTGTTCAGGAACAGGGTCGGGATCTGCCGCCGGATGCCCAGGTGCGGCGCCGAATTGACGGTCATGCCGACCCGGTAGCTGTACCAGGGTTCGCGCAGGCCCACGGCGCCGGTCAGGGCGCTGATGCCGATCACTTGCTGGTCGTCGTCCTCGAGCACGAACAGGTAGTCGGCGTCGGCCCGTTCCACCTGCTCGGCAAAGGTCCGCTGGGCCCAGCGAATCCGGTGGGTCAGGCGCTCCTGGTTGGCCGGCAGGCTGGTCAGCCCCAGGCCTGCGCGCCGGGCCAGGGCCATCAACGCGGGCAGGTCGGTCACGCGTACCGGGCGAACGATCATGATGCAGCTCCTTCTGCGCGCCTGTTCAGGCGGCGAATGCAAACGTGTCCGGGGTTCTTCATAGGGCGACCAGCCGTACCGGGTCGCCGGTTTGCAGGTGCAGGGCCTGGAAGGTTTGCGGGTCAAGGTTGACCAGGTCCCCCGGTGCTTCGTCCAGGTGCACCAGGGCGGCCCGGTATTGCCCCAGCCGCTCGTTGCTCGCCAGCCAGGCCCGGCCGTTGCCGCTCTGCGGGCCCGGGCAGGCGTTGGCGATAAGGCTCTGGCGGATGGAGCGAACGCCGTTGTGGCGGGCGTACAGCGTCGGGCCGCCGTCGAACAGGTCGACATAGTGGTTGGCTTCGAACCCCTCGCGCAGCAGGATCTCGTAGGCCTCGCGACCCTGCGGGTGGACCTGGCCGATGCAGTCCTGGGCCGCCTTGGGCAGCATCGGGATGTAGATCGGGTACTGCGGCATCAGGTCGGCGAGGAAGCTGCGGCTTTGCAGGCCGCACAGGCGTTCGGCCTCGACATAGGGCAGGTCGAAGAAGTGCTTGCCCAGGGCATCCCAGAACGGCGAATGGCCGTCGTCGCTGCTGTAGCCGACGATCTCGGTGATGCTGGTTTCGGCGAAGCGCGAGCCATGGGCGGCGATGAACAGCAGGCGGGCCCTGGAAAGCAGCTCCGCCATCGGTGTGCCCACCAGGTCCGGGTCGATATGAAAGCCGCGCAGCAGGCTGTGGTTGCTCAGGTCCTGGCACAGCGACAGGGTCGGCACGCCGTGCTGCACGTTCAGCTCCCGCGAGCTGCTGACGAAGGGCCGGTTGCGCAGGCTGTAGAAGGGCGCGCAAAACCCGGCCATGGCGAGGATTTCCGAACAGCCGCGCAACTGGCCGCTGGCCGGGTCGTGCAGGACAAAAAAATAGTTCTCCGGCCCCGGAGCCTGCACGTTGGCGGCGAAGGAGGCGCAGGAGTCGAGAATCTTGTCCAAAAGGTGTTGTCGATCGTCCGGCAGGGACGTCACCCCCACCAGGCTTTCACGGGCCAGCCGTTGCAACTCCGGCAAATCGTCTGGCGCAACTGGGCGTAAGACCAGCATGGATGCACTCCTGTATCAAAATGATCGACGCCTGGTCGCGAAACCCGGGGCGCCGAACCTGACAATCACTGTCGGTTTCCACGCATTACTGCCACTGCCCGCATGGGCGGGCGGTGGCACGCAGGCACCTGTCGGCGCCCACTCGGATTCGCCGGAGCACCTTCATGGTGCCGCGGCGGCCGGGGGTGTTGATTAAAGTGGATCGGCCAGCGCCGTATTGGCGCCCAGCTTGTTGAGGAAAAACAGGTAGACCAGGCCGATGGCGATCCAGATGCAACCGAGTTTCTGCGCATCGACCCCCATGTTGTACATGATCGCGCAGACAATTAGAAAGCCGATCACCGGACAAATCAGATGCCGCAGTACCTGGGCCGACTGGTTGCGACGCCAGTAGTGATTGATCACGGTCAGGTGCAACAGCATGAAACCGCTGAGGGCGCCGAAGTTCACCAGGGAGGTAAGGGTGTCCACCGAGTTGATGAACAGGTAGCAGATCAGCAGCGACAGCACGGCCACCAGGTAGATGCTGACGTGTGGCGTGTTGTGCCTGGGATGGACCTTGGCCAGGATTTTCGGCAGCTTGCCGTCGCGGGCCATGCCGAACAGCAGGCGCGACACCGCCGCTTGCGAGGTGATGGCCACCGCCACGCCCCAGGCCAGCGCGGTGGCCACCGCGGTCAGGGTCGCCAGCCAGCTGCCGCCGGCGATTTCGGCGATCTCGTAGAAGGCGGTGTCGGCCGACTTGAAGCCCATGCCGGCGGCCAGGTCGGTGGCGATCCAGGTCTGCACCACGAAGATCGCGCCCATCACCAGCAGGGTGATCAGCGCGGCGCGGCCGACGCTCTTGCCCGGCTCGCTCTTGATCTCTTCGGCCAGGGTGGAAATGGCATCGAAACCGAGGAACGACAGCACGGCGATCGACACGCCCTGCATCAGCATGCCGAAGTGGAAATTCTCCGGGTGGTACAGCGGCGCCAGGGTCAACTGGCCGTTACCGGCGCCACCGTGCAGGGCATTCCAGGCGTAGAACAGGAAGATCCCCAGCACCACCAGTTGCGCCAGGAGGAACACGATGTTCATCCGCGCGGTGAAGGTGATGCCGCGCAGGTTGACGAAGGTGGCGCTGACCAGGAACGCGAGGATGAAGCCGACCTTGGGAATGTCCGGGTACAGGTGGTTCAGCGCCATGGCCGCGTAGACGTACAGCAACGGCGGAATCAGCAGGTAGTCGAGCAGCATCAGCCAGCCGGCGATGAAGCCGACATGGGGGTTGAGCCCGCGCTGGGCGTAGGAATAGACCGAGCCGGCGATGGGAAAGGCGCGGGCCATGCTGCCGTAGCTGAGGGCGGTGAAAAGCATCGCCAGCATGCCGATGATGTAGGCCAGCGGCACCATGCCCGGTGCTTCCTGGTTTACATAGCCGTAGACCCCGAACGGGGCGATGGGGATCATGAAAATCATCCCGTAGACCACCAGGTCGCGCAGCGTCAGGCCGCGCTTGAGTTCCTGTTTGTAGCCGAATTCTTCAATCTCCATGAAGAGGTTCTCCTTGTCAGCCAAAGGGGGGGCGGGAGCCTGTCGCTGAGGTCGAAGGACGACCTGCAGAGGCAAGCAATGTATTTGAACCTGGCAGGTTTAAAGACACGCCACGGCGGTTTTTTATAGTTGTTGTACCGGTACAGCAAACAGCTTTTTTACAACGACAGCTCCATCCTGATGTACAGCTTTTTCTACAACAGCGGCGCCAGATAATCCGTCCAGCACTGTATGGCCTGCGGGGTGCGCAGCAGGTCGTTGCGCACCTCGATCAATACTGAATCCAGCCCGCGGGCATCGCCGTGGGCCGGCACGGTCATGTCGCCCAGGGCGTCGATCTTGTACGGCTCGTTGCCGGCGATCTTCACGTCGTGGACCGACATGCCTTCCAGCAGGCGCCGGGCGTAACCCTCGGCGCGGTCGAACAGCACGCCCATCTCCAGCGTGCGGCGCTGGCCGTAATACAGCGGGGTAAAACTGTGGATGCCCACCACCCGCACCGGCCGGCCCGCGGCCAGGCGTGCGTCGATCAGCCCGCTCAGGCGTGCATGAAAGGGCCTGAACAGCTGCTTGCGGCGGTACTCGCGGGTGGCTTCGTCGAGGTGCTGGTTGCCCGGGATCTGGTAGATCTCGCTCTGCAACGGAATGCTGTCGTGGGCCTGGCACGGGCGGTTGAGGTCGATCAGCAGCCGCGAATAATTGGCCGTCAGCAGGGTGGCGCCGAGGGCCTGCGACAGGCTTTGCGCCAGCTCCAGGGCGCCGGGGTCCCAGGCGATGTGTTCACGCGCCGCTTCCGGGTCCAGGCCGAGGTCGTTGAGCGCCGCCGGGATATAACGGCTGGCGTGTTCGCAGACGAGGATCAGCGGGTGCGCGGAATCTTCCCGCAGCAGCCGGTAGGCCGGTTGGGTGTACAGCCCCAGTTCAGCGGTTTCAGTACAGGTGTGCATAGTGCTCACAGAGTTGGGCAGGGGTCAGGTGCTCGGTCAGTTCTACTTCCTTGTGTTTGACGGCGAAATAGGTGTCCAGCAGCGGGGCTGGCAGTGCTTGCAGCAGTTCCGGACAGTTGCGCAGGCAGTCCAGCGCCTGCGGCAACGAAGCCGGAAGGGCGACGATGCCGCGGTCCTGGCGCTGCTCTGCGCTCAGTTCGTCCGGCACTTCGTCGGTCACGGCGCGCAGTGGCAGCTTCTGTTCGATGCCCAGGCGCCCGGCGATCAGCACCGCGGCCATGGCCAGGTGCGGCGAGGCGGTGGCGTCCAGCGCGCGAAATTCCAGGTTGTACTGCGGCGCCACCGGCTTGCCGCCGAGGCTCACGGTGGGGCAGATGCGCAGCGAGGCTTCGCGGTTGCGCTGGCCCAGGCAGGCGTAGGAGGCGCTCCAGTGATGGGGCTGCAAGCGGGCGTAGGAAATCGGTGTCGGCGCGGTAAAGGCGCAGAGCGCCGGTAGGTACTTGAGCACCCCGGCGGCCCAGAATTGGCCGAGGGACGACAGGCTGTTGGCCCGTCCTTCCTCATACAGCACCGGCGCGCCGTCCAGGTCCTGCAGGCTCAGGTGCAGGTGCACGCCATTGCACACCGCGTGCTCCGCGGTCTTGGGCGCGAAGCTCAGGCCATGGCCGAGTTGCCGGGCGATCTCGCGGGTGATCTCGCGCACGTTCACCGCGCGGTCGGCGGCGGCCACGCCCTGGGTCGGGCGGCAGGTTATTTCGTATTGGTGCTTGCCGTATTCGGGCAGGAACATTTCCGGCTCGACGCCCGCGGCGCGCAAGGCGCTGAGCAGCCAGCCGCCGAAGTCCGCGCCCTGGCGCTGGGCCTGCAGGGAGAAGGCCAGGCGCTCCGGTTGCGCGGTGGCGCCGCGCAGGTTGAATTCGTGCTCGAAGGCGGCGGTGACCTGCAGCCCCAGCTCGCTGGCGTAGCGCTGCACCTCGTTGCGCAGCAGGGTGCGCGGGCAGGCGGCCCAGGGCTGGCCGTCGGTCTCGCAGATGTCGGCGTGGATGAAGTCCAGCGGCGAGGCGCTGGCGTCCGGGCCGTTGCCGACCTGGACTCGGCTGGCCAGGTCGGGGATCAGCCGCAGGTCGCCACGGGCGCCCCAGGGGTTGGGTTCGGCAATGATGTCCTGCGGGGTCAGCGCGCTGTTGGCCGGCACCCAGCCGCAGCCGGCGCTGGTGTAGCTGTCCAGTTCGTCGCTGGGGAACGAGCGGCCACGGCTGACGCCGATCAGGTCGGTGGTGAGCAGGGTGGTCATGGCCACAGGCCGCAACGGCTCGCTGTTCCGGCTCATGCCTGCATCTCCCGCAGGCGGCCGAGCACGGTCTGGGTGTCGGTGATCCAGCAGTAGCCCTTGATCGCGTTCAGGCAGGCCTGGTGCCGGGCGTCGGTGTAGGTGGCGCAGGCGTCTTCCACCAGGGTCACCAGGTAACCGCGGTCGGCGGCGTCGCGCACCGCCATGTCGACGCACTGGTCGGTGACGATGCCGGCGACGATCAGGTGGCGGGTCTGCAGGTTGCGCAGCACGTAGTCGATGTTGGTCGAGTTGAAGACCCCGGAGGAGGTCTTGGGCAGGACGATTTCGTTCTCCCGCGCTGCGAGCGGATCGATGATCGCCGCCTGCGGGCTGCCCTTGGGCAGGTGCATGTCCGACAGCTTGTGGTCCAGCGAACGGTCGCGGCCATCGGCGGTCAGGCTTTCGATAATGGTGTGCAGCACGTTCTGCCGGGCGCCGCGCATGGCCGCCAGGAGCTTCTGCTGGTTGGGAATCACCTGCTCGCGGGTGCGCTTGAGGAAGTACTCGGCGTCCGGCACCTGCAAATGCGGATCCAGCTGCGGCTCGAGCCAGGCCCGCTGCATGTCCACCAGCAGCAGGGCGGTGCGATCGAGGGTGAATGGCAGGTCGCGAGGCGATTGGTGGGGAAGGCAGACCATCCTTATTTGTCCTCCAGCAGGTGAGTGGCGAATTCGTTGCGCAGGGCGTCGATGCCCTCCAGGCGTCGGTCCAGGTCGGTGCTGCGCAGGGTCAGGCTGGCGACCAGCGCCTCGACCTGGGCCAGCGCCGGCACCAGGGTGTCGAAGGCCGAGGCCGACTCCACCGGGGCACTGATGATCAGGTCCGCCAGCTCCCGCAGGGGCGAGGCGTAGATGTCGGTGAACAGCACCACCCGCGCGTGCCGCGCCTTGGCCGCGCTGGCCACGCGCAGGGCCTGGCTCTGGTAGCGGCGGTAGTCGAACAGCAGGACGATGTCCTGGCGCTGCACGTCATACAGGCGGTCGGGCAGTTGCGCGTTGTCGTCCAGGGCCACGCAGCCGGGGCGCATCAGGCGCAGGTGATTGAGCAGGTAGCTGGCGAGAAAGTTGCTGAAGCGCCCGCCGTAGCAGTACAGCGCGTGCCGGCTGTCCAGCAGCCAGTCGACCAGGATGCGCACGTCTTCGGGCTGGGTCAGGGCCTGGGTCTGTTCCAGGCTGCGCAGGCTGCCTTGCAGGTAATGGCTCCAGGCATCGTCCCGGGGCACCTGGGCCCGCGGTTGCAACAGGGTGCTGGGCGAGCGCAGGCGAGCGTCCATGTCGCTGAGCAGCGCTTCCTGGAACTGCGCATAACCGCCGAAACCGAGTTTTTTCACCAGCCGCACGATGGTCGGGTCGCTGACGCCGGCGTGTTCGGCCAGCCGCGACATGGGCCCCAGGCCGTTGCGCGGGTAATGGTCGAGCAGGGCACGGATGACCTTGCGCTCCGAAGGCGTGAGGTCGAGGGCCGGGTCGGTGATCTGGTCTCTGAGAGACGGCATGAAAACGCCTTCGCAAGTGGATGTCGTTTTTGTTTCACTGAAAGTGAAAACAGTATTTATGTAATTTACGCTACATGTCCAGTGAAAAATAAAGGCGCCCTGAAATGCGCCAAAAGGGGGCGTGAAAGCCCGGGTTTATTGGGTGTTCGAGGTTTTTTGGGGCGCGCCGTCAGCGCGGCAGAGTGCCGCGAAAGGCGGCACTGAGGGCGCGCAGGGTTTCCTCGGAGCGGGCGTCGGTGGGCCGCGCAAGCAAGATGATTTCACTGACCGGCAGCACCGGCAGCCCGAGGCGTTCGCCGACTTCCACCGCGCCGGCCGGCGCCACCCGATGGGCCAGCGCTGCGACCCCGAGCCCGGCGCTGACCGCGGCGCACACGGCCATCACGCCGCCGCCGATAAAGACTTCGGTCCAGGCAATGCCGGCGTCGTCCAGCACCCGCACGGCGACATGCCGCACGCCACAGGGCGCGGCCATGGTCGCCAGCCGCAGCGGGGTGCCCGGAGCCTGCTGCCAGGCCGGCGCGGCGAACCAGCCGAAGCGCTCGGCCACCAGCACTTCGCCGTCCTGGCGCGCGCCTTCGTTGCGCACAATGACCGCGTCCAGTTCCTCACGGTCGAAGGTCGCTGTCAGGTCCCGGGAGGAGGCGATGCGCACCTCGATGATCAGCAGCGGATCGTAGGCGGCGATGCGGCTCAGCAGGTGCGGCAGTTCCGCGCCGGCCACGTGGTCGCTGATGCCGATGATCAGCCGTCGCGCCGGCGCCGCCTGCATGTCGCCCAGGGCCCGCTCATGGGCGCGCAGCAGGTCGCGGGCGGCCTGCATGAACTGCTCGCCGACCGGCGTCAGGCGCACATGCCGGGGCGTGCGCTCCAGCAGGCGATAGCCGAGGCGTTCCTCCAGGCGCTTGAGCTTGAGGCTGATGGCGGCCTGGGAGGTGTCCAGCGCCTGGGCGGCGCGGGTGAAACTGCCGAAGTCGGCGATCAGCACGAAGGCGTGCACGGTGTCGATGTCCAGCGGCTTGATGGGTTCGCTCATATCGAATGCTTATCGCAGATATATGTGTCGATATCTTGTTGTAATGGCTGGCCCTGCGCAAGCTGGCCACACCCTCAAGCACAGGAGCACCGCCATGTTGGCCAAACAGTATTCACACCGCTTGCCCGCCGATTACGACATGGGCGTGATCCGCCACCGCGCCGCGGATCGCGGGCCCTTGTGGGACGAGGTCGACGGGCTGCTGTTCAAGGTCTTCGCCGGGCAGGAGCGGGGCGTGCATGGTGCGCGGCATAACCTGTACGCCTCGATCTACCTCTGGGCCGACCCGGCGGGCGCCGCCCGGTTTCTCATGGGCAGCGGTTTCGACAGCGTGATCGACTCCTTCGGCCGCCCGCACATCGAGTCCTGGTTGCCCCTGGACTGGCGTCGCGGACGCGCCAACCAGGCACGGACGCTCTATCGCGAGGCGCTGGCGATCGATCCGCTGGCGGACCGGGCCAGGTTGCTGGCTGAACAGGTCGAACACAACCAGCGGCTGGCCGATGACCCGGATACCTTCGCCGTGTTCGTCGCCCTCGACCTGCAGGCCTGGGAGCTGGTGCGCTTCACCCTGTCGGCTAGCGCGCCCGACAGCGCGCGCGGCGCCGAACGCTACGAGGTGCTGTACCTGGCCCGGCCGGGGATCGCCAGCGCCTAGGTTCGGCTGCGACAAGTTGGGAATCCCTCGGCGGCCCATGATACAAACGCAGCCACATTGCCCACTGCGTCCATTCAACGTCGAGAGATTCCCCGTGCCGGCCACCCGCTTGACCCTGATCTGCCATGCCCGGACCGTCGCCCAGAAGCTGGCGCGTTTCCCGCTGGACGAACCGCTGGAGATGGACTGGCAGGCGCTGGCGGGTTCGCGGGCCGGCGCGTTCAAGGGGGCGCCGCGGCTGCTCAGCGGGCCGGAGCAACGGGCGCGGCAGACCGCCGCCCTGTATGGCGCCAGCGTGGAGGCGGTGCCGGCGTTGCGCGACTGTGGCATGGGCCGCTGGCAGGGCCTGTCCATTGACTCTCTGCAGCGCGAGCAGCCCGAGGCCGTGCAAGCCTGGCTGGCCGACAGCCAGTTGGCGCCCCATGGCGGCGAGTCGGTGGCGCAGCTGTGCGAGCGGGTCGCGGCGTGGCTGGCGTCGCTGTGCGAGCAGCCAGGGCATGTGCTGGCGGTGACCCATCCGCTGGTCATCCGCGCGGCGTTGGTGCACGTCATGCAGTGCCCGCTGGCCAGTTTCAATGCCATCGATGTCGAGCCGCTGGCCCAGGTCGAACTGCGCTTCAACGGGCGCTGGCGCTTGCGCCTGGACCAGCGCGATTAGCGGGCTTGGCTCGGCGTGGCCTGGGGTTTTTTTCGCGAGCAAGCTCGCTCCTGCAGAGGTGGCGCAAATCATTGTAGGAGCGAGCTTGCTCGCGATAGGCCGCCCGGCGGCCGCTTTGTGACGCGCCGCGACAACCCGGCCATACTCCATTTCCGATTCGCCATCGAGACCTGCCCCACGTGAAAACCCTCCTGATCATCGGCATCGGCGCCGGCAACCCCGACTACATCACCATGCAGGCGGTCAAGGCGCTCAATCGCAGCGATGTGTTCTTCCTGATGGACAAGGGCCAGAGCAAGGACGCGCTGATCGACCTGCGCCGGGAAATCTGCGAGCGCTACATCGAGCGGCCCGGCTACCGTTTTGTCGAAGCGCAAAGCCCGGAGCGGCTGCGCGGCGCCGAGGTGGATTACCAGGCCAGCGTCGCCGAGCTGAACCGCGACAAGCAGCGCACTTTCGAGCGGCTGATCGACGAGGAACTGGCGGACGGCGAAACCGGGGCTTTCCTGGCCTGGGGCGATCCGGCGCTGTACGACAGCACCATTCGCATCCTGCAGGCGATCCTGGCCAGCGGCCGCTGTGCGTTCGAGTTCGAGGTGATCCCCGGCATCACCAGCGTCCAGGCCCTGGCGGCGCAGCACAAGGTGCCGTTGAACCGCATTGGCCGCTCAGTGGAGATCACCACCGGCCGGCGCCTGGCGGCGGGGCAGGTGAGCGATGCCGACAGCCTGGTGGTGATGCTCGACGCCGAGGACTCCTATCGCCAGGTGGCGGACCAGGACCTGGAGATCTACTGGGGCGCCTACCTCGGCACGCCGGAGGAAATCCTGATCGCCGGCCGGCTCAAGGAGGTCGCGGGGCAGATCCAGCAAGTGCGCAAGGCGGCGCGGCAGGCCAATGGCTGGATCATGGACACCTACCTGCTGCGCAAGCCCGAGGATTGAGGAGGGCTGAGCTGGCCCTTTCGCGGGCAAGTCGGATCGCCGCCCGCACGCTCCTACGGGAGCAGCCCTTCAGTCACGCCAACGAAACAGGCTTCTGTAGGCGCGAGGCTGGCCCGCGATGACGTTCTCCCGCTCGGCCCATCGCTTGGCGACCACCTTCTCCCCACACCCGAACCGTTCGCGGTACGCCGACGACGGCAGCAGGGCGGCTTGCCCGACGCCTGAATGCGGAGGTGGATTTTATATAAGTATTTGTCGCATAAACACAATTTGCCTCCCGGACGCCGCTCTAGACTGCTGGCCACTTCGATTTCCCCCAATCGAACCTTTCTGCCAATAAAAGCCTCCGTCTACGGGAGTTATAAATGAAGAAGCTTGTACTGTTCGGTGCCCTGGCACTGTCCATGCTGTCCCTGACCGCCGTGGCTGACGATGCCAAGCCGATCCGCATCGGTATCGAAGCCGGCTATCCGCCATTCTCGATGAAAACCCCCGACGGCAAGCTCACCGGTTTCGACGTGGATATCGGCGACGCGCTGTGCGAGCAGATGAACGTCAAATGCACCTGGGTCGAGCAGGAATTCGACGGCCTGATCCCGGCGCTGAAAGTGCGCAAGATCGACGCCATCCTGTCGTCCATGACCATCACCGACGACCGCAAGAAGAACGTCGATTTCACCATCAAGTACTACCACACCCCAGCGCGCTTCGTGATGAAGGAAGGCACCGAGGTCAAGGACCCGCTGACCGAGCTCAAGGGCAAGAAAGTCGGGGTGCTGCGCGCCAGTACCCATGACCGTTTCGCCACCGAGGTGCTGGTGCCGGCCGGGATCAACCTGGTGCGTTACGGCTCCCAGCAGGAAGCCAACCTGGACATGGTGTCCGGTCGCATCGACGCGCTGCTGGCCGACTCGGTCAACCTCGATGACGGCTTCCTGAAAACCGACGCCGGCAAGGGCTTCGCCTTCGTCGGTCCCGAGTACAACGATCCGAAGTACTTCGGTGGCGGCGCCGGCATCGCCGTGCGCAAGGGCGATACTGCCCTGGCCGAGAAATTCAACACTGCCATTACTGAGATCCGCGCCAACGGCAAGTACAAGGCCGTGCAGGACAAGTACTTCAAGTTCGACGTCTACGGCGAGTAATTCGCCGGGCTGAAAAAGGCGGCTACCGTTTACCGGGGCCGCCTTTTTCATGAGTGCTATTTACCCCGTGCGATGGGGCGCTCCTGTAGCCGCTGCCGAGCTCGCGAGGCTGTGATCGACCCCGCAGGGGGCGCAGGAGCCTTGAGATCGCTGAAGGCCTTCGGCCTTATCGCAGCCTGCGGCAGCGGCTACAGGAAGCTCGCATCAACTGGCAGCGGACGACGACCTTTTCATGGCTGCGCAAATGCCTCAGGCTACGGCCCCCGCCGAACTCCATTTTTCTTCCGGAGCCCTTCATGCAACGCATCGACCATTCCCTGCCCTGGAGCCACCTGGGCACCCAGCGCCAGCTCAGCGTGTTCCGTTTTGGCGGCGGCAGCCGCAAGGTCTATATCCAGGCCAGCCTGCACGCCGACGAATTGCCGGGCATGCGCACCGCCTGGGAACTGAAAAAATGCCTGAGCGAACTGGAAGCCCAGGGGCAACTCAAGGGCGTGATCGAGCTGGTGCCGGTGGCCAACCCCATCGGCCTTGACCAGCACCTGCAAAGCAGCCACCTGGGACGTTTCGAAAGCGGCAGCGGGAAGAACTTCAACCGTGCCTTCGTCGAACTCAGCGGCCCGGTGGGCGACCTGATCGGTGACCGCCTGGGCAGCGATGCGGCGGTCAACGTCGCCTTGATCCGCCAGACCATGGGCGACGTCCTCGACCGCCTGCCAGCCCCGACCTCGCAACTCCAGGCCCTGCAACGCCTGCTGCTGCGCCATGCCTGCGACGCCGACATCACCCTCGACCTGCACTGCGATTTCGAAGCGGCGATCCACCTCTATGCACTGCCTCAGCACTGGCCACGCTGGCAATCCCTGGCCGCGCGGCTGAAGGCCGGGGTGGCGCTGCTCTGCGAAGACTCCGGCGGCAGCTCGTTCGACGAGTCCTGCTCTACGCCCTGGCTGCGCCTGGCCCGTGACTTCCCGCGGGCGGCGATTCCCCCGGCCAACCTCGCCACCACCCTGGAGCTGGGCAGCATGGGCGACACCCGGGTCGAACAGGCCCAGGCCAACTGCGAAGCGATCCTCGGGTTTCTCGCCGAGCAAGGGTTTATCGACGGCCAATGGCCGGCGACCCCGGATGCCTGCTGCGAGGGCATGCCGTTCGAAGGCACCCAATACCTGTTCGCCCCGCACCATGGGGTGGTCAGCTTCCTGCGCGAGGCTGGCGAATGGGTGGAGCGGGGCGATGCGATCTTCGAGGTGGTCGACCCGCTGAACGACATCGTCAGCGTGGTGCGCGCCGCCACCAGCGGCGTGCTGTTCGCCCTGGACCGCAGCCGCTACACCGAGCCGGGCATCTGGCAGGCCAAGGTCGCCGGCCGCGAACCGATCCGTAGCGGCAAGCTGACCAACGATTGAGACGTGCGCCGGCCTGATGATGGCCGAGCGTTTCCCCTGCTTGCAGGCCAGGCCACACCGCCAGGCCTGCCCACCCGGAAGGACGTCCCATGTTCAAGTTCCTGGCCCTGTTGCTGCTGTGTGTGGGTGCCACTGCCCAGGCGCAGACGGTGCTGCACGACGACCTGCCGCTGCGCTATCTGGAACAGGCCCCGGCTGATTCCCGCGACCGGCCTTTGGTGATTTTTCTCCATGGCTACGGCAGCAATGAAGAGGACCTGTTCGGCCTCAAGGATGGGTTGCCGGCGGATTACACCTACCTCTCGGTACGGGCGCCGCAGACCGTGGAAGAGGGCAGTTACCAGTGGTTTCACAAGCAGGGCGAAGGCGCTTACGACGGGGTGACCGCCGAGTTGGTCGACAGTGCGAAGCTGATCGACGAGTTCGTGCGGCAGGCGCTCGCCAAGTACCACACCCGCGCCGACCGGGTGTTCCTGGTGGGCTTCAGCCAGGGCGCGATCATGGCCTACGAGCTGGGCCTGCGCCATCCCCAGGCGGTCCGCGGGATCGCCGCCCTGAGCGGGAAGATCCTGCCGGTGCTGCGCTCGCAGCTCAAGAGCGGCGCGGGCCTGGAGCGGCTGGCGATCTTCATCGCCCATGGCACCGCGGACATGCGCCTGCCTTACAGCGACGGCTCCGAGGCCGACAGCCTGTTGCGCGGGCTGGGCCTGGCTCCGCAATTCCATGCCTACCCGGGCATCGGCCATACCATCAGCGACACCGAGCTCCAGGACCTGAACCGCTGGTTGCGCAACCTCAACCCTTGAAACCGTGAACCCGCCGCGCCGTTGTGCCGCTGCGCTTACTTGCCGACGATCTGGCTGACCAGCTTGTCGTGATTGGCCTTGTCGCCGATCCGCGAAATCACCTGCACCACCGCCATGCGGTTGCCCGAGCCGGCCAGCAGGGTGGAGCTCTGGGTCATGCCGCCGCCCTGGGTCGCGGTGCTGTCGATCTGGCGCAGGCCGAGGCCGCCGCGGGTCATGCTTTTTTCGCTCTGCTTGCTGAAATCCGGCAGGGCCGCCGCCTGCTGCGAGAGGAAACCCGACACCGCGCTGTCGAGGAACTGCGCGTCGTTGTCCTTGGCCTGCACCGCATCGGGGATCAGGTTCTGTGCGGCGATGACCACGGTCTTGGTGCTGGCGTTGGTGTACATAGTGCCAGTGGCGCCGGCGGTGCCGCTGGCTTCGTCGCCGGCCGGCAGCGGGTTGGCGATGAAGCCCTTGGGCAGGCTGAACTTGAACTTGCCGCCGAGCATCGAGACGGTCTCGACCTTGGCCTTGTTGTTCGTCGGCTGGGCCGCGGACACCTCCAGGGCACTGAAGCCGGCCAGCGCCGCGAGGACCAGGACCGCGGCGTGTTTACCGAACAGGGACATGCAGATTCTCCAGAGTGAGCGCGTTGGGGCGCGCATCTTCCCATGGCTGTCGCGGGGCACTCCAGCGGGATATGCGGTGGCGCGAAATTTCGGATAAAAGGGCGCGGGAGCGGCCTTCGTGGCGCTTGTCGGACGCTCGTCAACCCTGGGCAGAACGGGCCCCCGACGTCGCCAGCACCGCCCCGGCGATAATCAGCAACGCCGGCACCAGCAGCCACACACTGGCCGGGCTTTGCCCGATGACGATCAGCAGCAGGGTGGAGATCAACGGCGCCAGGTACGACAGCGCGCCGAGCGTGGCCAGGTTGCCGTGTTTGGTGGCGTGGTCCCAGGCGAAGAAGGCCAGGCCGACCGGGCCCAGCCCCAGGCCGAGGATCGCCAGCCATTGCTTGAGGTCCGGTTGCACCGGGCTTTCGAACATCAGGTGGCAGAGCAGCCCGGCCAGCGCCACCAGCCCGCAGATGCCGCCGATCAGGCTGCTGGGCACGCTGCTGAAACGGCGGTTGAGCACCGAGTAGCCGGACCACACCAGGGCGCAGCCGAACGCCGCCAGGTAACCCGCCACCGGCATCGCGCCGACCTGGCTGGAAGCGCGCTGCTGCATGATGAACGCGGTGCCGGCCAGCCCCAGCAAGGCACCTGTCAGTTGCCGGCCGCGCAGCGGTTCGCCGCCGGCCCTGGCCGCCAGTAACACGATCAGCAACGGCCAGAGGTAGGCGATCAGGCTGGCCTCGGCGGCCGGCGCGGCTTTCAGGGCGAAGAAATACAGCGCGTGGTAGGCAAAGATCCCGCCGAACCCCAGGGCCCAGACCGGCCAGGGCTGGCGCCAGCCACGAAAACCGGCGCGCCCCCGCAAGCCGAGCAATACCAGGCTGGCACCGCAGGCCACGGCAAAGCTCAGGGCTAGCAACTGGAAGGGGGGAATGCCGGCGGTGAGGGTGGTCAGCAGCGCCAGGCATGACCAGAGGAACACCGCGATCACGCCGATGGCGGTGGCGGCGCCGCTGCGGGAGGGGGCGAGGCGGGTTGAGTGGATTGCGGTCATAGACACACCGAGGCAAGGGCGGTGTGGCCAGCATAGAAGCCGCCGCGACGGCGGTATTGATCAGGCCTGCCGAACTCTTGTCGCAGCCTGCGCCTGGGCGTCGCGAGCGGCCTTGCGCAGGGCGGCCGGGGTCTGGTTGCGCGCCTTCTTCAAGGCGTGGGTCAGGGCACTCTGATCGGCGTAGCCGACCCGCTGGGCGATCTCGCTGATGGGCAGCAGGGTACGGCCGAGCAGGTCGATGGCGCGGTCCAGGCGCAGGGTCGAAATGTAGGCGAAAGGTGTGCTGTGCATGTCCCGCTCGAACAGCAGGTACAGGCTGCGCTCGCTGACCCCCGCGGCCTGGGCGATGGCGCGGGCGCTCAGCGGGCTGCCCAGGTGCTGCTCGATGTAGGTCAGGGCCCGCACCAGCGTCTGGCGTTGCGGCGCGCTCGGCGTCGGGCGGGCCAGGCAGGCCAGCAGCAGGGCGCTCCAGGCGCTGGCGACCGGGCTGGAGGAGCTGAGCAACGCGCCGCTGTGGCTGGCATAGCCGAGCAGGTGGCGGATCTGCGGGTCGATGGCGAAGAAGCGGCTATCGGCCAGAGGCGCCTCGTTGCCGGGGCTATCCAGGTCGAGCACCAGAAAGGTGTTACGGCGCTCGGCCAGGAAGCTATGCCGGGCTCCCGGCGCAATCACCACGCCCTGGCTGGCATCGACCTTGCCGCCACGGCCGTCCACCTCGATCTCCATCGCCCCCGACTGCGGCAGCACAATCTGCGGAAAGTCGTGATCGTGCAGTTCGACCTGCCCGGAATACGAACGCATCGCCAGGGCGACAGTGGGTTGGGCTGGAGTGTTCATGGCGCGGCTCCGCGGATGGCTGCCCCGCATCATGCCTGAAAACACGGGCGCTGTAGGAGCGGCCGGTCGGTGCAGGGTGGTTTGGGAAAAGGGGGCGGCTCATCGGTGGTGACTGATATGCCGCTATCGCGAGCCAGCTTCGCTCCTGCAGAGGCAGGCTGCAAAAGGCCGGGGCAGGGCGCTATCAAGGCTTGGGCCGGTTCGCTGAAACGTCT
The DNA here is from genome assembly GCF_059424045.1 of Pseudomonas sp. GW456-L12. NCBI lineage: Bacteria > Pseudomonadati > Pseudomonadota > Gammaproteobacteria > Pseudomonadales > Pseudomonadaceae > Pseudomonas > Pseudomonas sp. GW456-L12. The sequence continues at coordinate 9,140 of NZ_JBWKZA010000048.1, read as the reverse complement.
AAGCTGGGCCACCGTTCCAGCCTTACGGATGCCCGCGTGAAATTCACTCTTCCCAAAGTCGGTACCGCTCCCTTTTGCCCGCCGGAAGTCGCCGGCACCATCGTTGTCGATCCCAAGGCACCACTGTTCAAGCGCATCCTGCGTTTCGCCGGCCCCGGCCTGCTGATTTCCATCGGCTACATGGACCCGGGCAACTGGGCCACCGCCATCGAGGCCGGCTCGCGCTATGGCTACAACCTGCTGTTCGTGGTGCTGCTGGCGAGCCTTGCGGGCATGGCCGTGCAGTGCCTGTGTTCGCGCCTGGGCATCGCCACCGGGCGCGACCTGGCACAGCTTTGCCGGCAGCGCTACAGCACCCGCACGGCGCGCACCCAGTGGCTGCTGGCGGAGGTGTCGATCATCGCCACCGACCTTGCCGAGGTCCTGGGTTGCGCCCTGGCGTTCCACCTGTTGCTCGGCGTTTCGCTGACCACCGGGATTGTCATCACCGCCTTCGACACCCTGTTGATTCTCGCCCTGCAGAACCGTGGCTTCCGCCGCCTGGAGGCGATCATGCTGGTGCTGGTGGGCACCATCGGCCTGTGCTTTTTCGTCGAGCTGCTGTTGATCAAGCCCTACTGGCCGGACGTGGCGCGGGGCTTCACGCCATCGTTGGCGGCGATCAGCGAGGCCGCGCCGCTGTACCTGGCGATCGGCATCCTCGGCGCCACCGTGATGCCGCATAACCTGTACCTGCACACTTCCATCGTGCAGACCCGCCTGGTGGGCCGGGACGAGGCCAGCCGGCGGGATGCGATCAAGCTGGCGCGCATCGACACCATCGGCTCCCTGGCCTTGGCGCTGCTGGTCAACGCAGCGATCCTGATCCTCGCCGCCGCGGCCTTCCACGGCACTGGGCACACCGAGGTGGTGGAGTTGCAGGACGCCTATCACCTGCTCGATCCGCTGGTGGGCGGGGCGCTGGCCAGCGTGCTGTTCGGCGTGGCCTTGCTGGCCTCGGGGCAGAGCTCGACCTTCACCGGCACCATCGCCGGCCAGGTGATCATGGAGGGCTACCTGAACCTGCGCCTGCCGTGCTGGCAGCGGCGCCTGATCACCCGCGGCCTGGCGCTGGTGCCGGCCTTCGTCGGCGTGTGGCTGATGGGCGACGGCGCGGTCGGCCAGCTGCTGGTGCTGAGCCAGGTGGTGCTCAGCCTGCAACTGCCGTTCGCCCTGTACCCGTTGATCCGCATGACCAGCGACCCGCAGTTGATGGGCGTGTTCGTCAACCGCTGGCCGACCCGCATCCTCGCCTGGAGCCTGTTCGCCGTTATCAGCGGCGCCAATGCATGGCTGATTGCGCAGTTGGTGATGTGAGGCAGGCGTCGGGGCGGCGGATTTTCCGGCCCTATCGCGAGCAAGCTCGCTCCTACATGGACGGCGCAGAACCCTGTAGGAGCGAGCTTGCTCGCGATGGACCGCGCAGCGGTCCAGATTTTCAATCCAGTGCCCGAGCGGCGAACCGCGCCACCTGGGCATCCTCCCCGGACTTGACCCCGGACACCCCGACGGCGCCGATCACCTGGCCGTCGAACACCACCGGCACGCCGCCTTCCAGCGAAGTCAGCAGCGGCGCGGAGAGAAACGCCGTGCGTCCGCCGTTGACCATCTCTTCATAACCCTTGGACTCGCGTCGGCCGAGGGCCGCGGTGCGGGCTTTTTCCATGGCGATGTAGGCGCTGACCGGCGCGCAGCCGTCCAGGCGTTCGAGGGCCAGCGGATGGCCGCCGTCGTCGACGATGGCGATGCTCACCGCCCATTGGTTGCGCTCGGCCTCGTCCCGCGCGGCGATCAGAATGCGCTGGACTTCGCGTTGACCCAGTACGGCTTTGCTGTGCATGGCGTGCTCCTTTCAGGGCGTAGCTGATTGATGGGAAGTATTCAGGGGTGGCAGGGCGGCCTCGACCAGTTCGATCCAGTGCCGCACCGGGGTACGCCCGGCACCGTCGAGGTGGGTCTGGCAGCCGATATTGGCGGTGGCTATGACTTCGGGCCGGCCGCTTTCCAGGGCATTGAGCTTGTTGTCGCGCAGTTGCCGCGCCAGCTCGGGCTGGGTCAGCGAATAGGTGCCCGCCGAACCGCAGCACAGGTGGCTGTCGGGCACCTCGGTGAGTTCGAAACCCAGGCGCTTGAGCACTGCCTCCACCGCGCCGCCGAGTTTCTGCGCGTGTTGCAGGCTGCACGGGCAGTGGAAGGCCAGGCGCTGGTCGCTGTGGACGTGCAACTGTTCCAGCGGTTCGTCGCGCAGCACTTCCACCAGGTCCCTGGCCAGGGCGCTGACCCGCTCGGCGCGTGCGGCATAACGCGGGTCGTGGGCCAGCAGGTGGCCGTAATCCTTGATAAAGGCACCGCAGCCGCTGGCGGTCTGCACCAGGGCTTCGGCGCCGTTTTCCAGGTGCGGCCACCAGGCGTCGATATTGCGCCGCGCCCGCTCCAGGCCGGCCTCCTGGGCGTCCAGGTGGTAATCCACGGCGCCACAGCAGCCGGCCTCGCTCACGGCTTGCACGGCAATGCCCAGGCGGTCGAGGACCCGCGCCGTCGCCGCGTTGGTGTTGGGCGACAGGCTGGCTTGCACGCAGCCTTCCAGCAGCAAGACACGCCGCGCGTGGGCCCTGGCCGGACGCGCCTTGGCCGGCTGGACCTGGCGCGGCAGCTTGCCTTGCACGGCCTCGGGCAGCCACGGACGCAAGGTGGCGCCGGTGCCGAGCAGCGCCTTGAACAGCGCCGGGTTCGGCGCCAGGGCGCGCAGGCCCTGGCGCAGCAGGCGCTGGCCGAGGGGCCGGGGCACGGCGGCATCGACCACGGCGCGGCCGATGTCCAGCAGGTTGTGGTAATCCACCCCGGACGGGCAGGTGGTTTCGCAGTTGCGGCACGACAGGCAGCGGTCCAGGTGCAGCTGGGTCTTGGCCGTGGCCTCGTGACCTTCCAGCACCTGCTTGATCAGGTAGATGCGCCCCCGCGGTCCGTCCAGCTCATCGCCCAGCAACTGATAGGTGGGGCAGGTGGCGTTGCAGAAACCGCAGTGCACACAGGTGCGCAGGATGCTCTCGGCCTCCGCGGCGCGGGGCAGCTGGCGCGCCTGTTCGCTCAAGGTGGTTTGCATGCTCGGGGTCTGCGTTCAGAGCTCGGCGTAGAGCCGGCCGGGGTTGAAGATCCCTTGCGGGTCCAGTTGCGCCTTGAGCTGGCGGTGGTAGCGCAGCAGCACCGCCGGCAGCGGCTGGAACGGGCTGTCCACCAGGCCGTGGCTGTAGCAGGTGGCATGGCCGCCGACGCGGCTGGCGAGGTCGCGGATGCGCTCCGCGGGCGCCGCGGATTTCAGCCAGCGCTGGGCCCCGGCCCAATCTATTAACTGCTGGCCGGGCAGCTCCAGAAGTCCCGTGTTATTGGGCAGCGACAGGCGCCACAGCGGCAGGCCTTCGTCGAAGAATGCCAGCCGTTGTTCGTTGAGGTTGGCCCAGTAATCGGCCGCCAACGGCTCGCCACCCAGGCGGTCGCGGGCCGCGGCCACTGAACCTTCGCCGCCTTCCAGGCGCAGGTGCAGGCGCTGGCCGTCATGGCTGGCGGCGCTGATGGGCAGCGGTTGCTGGCCCCAGTCGGCGAGCCGGGCCAGGGCCTTGGCGCTGTCCATTTCCAGGCTCAGGCTGAGGCACTGGCGCGGTTTGGGCAGGACCTTGAGCGACACCTCGGTGAGCACCCCCAGGCAACCGTAGCTGCCCACCAGCAAGCGCGAGAGGTCGTAGCCGGCGACGTTTTTCATCACCTCGCCGCCAAAGCGCAACAGCTTGCCGGTGCCGGTGATCACTCGGCTGCCGAGGACGAAGTCGCGCACCGAGCCGGCCCAGGGCCGCCGCGGGCCGGACAAGCCGGTGGCGACCATGCCGCCGACGGTGGCGCCGTCGCCGAAGGCCGGCGGTTCGCAGGCCAGCATTTGCCCGGCGGCGTCCAGCGTGGCCAGCAGTTCCGCAAGCGGCGTGCCGGCGCGGACCGTCACCACCAGCTCGGTGGGGTCGTAGCTGACGATGCCGCGATGGCCGCGGGTGTCGAGCACCTCGCCGGCAGTCATGCGGCCGAGAAAGGCCTTGCTGTTGCCGCCCTGGATCAGCAGCGGGGTATTGCCGGCCAGCGCCTGCCCGACCTGTTCCAGCAGTTCGCCGCTGGCGTCGTTATCCGCGAGTGCCGTCATCAGAAACGCTCCAGCTCGGGGAAGGGCAATTGTCCGGCGTGCACATGCATGGCGCCGAATTCGGCGCAGCGGTGCAGGCTCGGGATGTTCTTGCCGGGGTTGAGCAGGCCGCCGGGGTCGAAGGCCGCCTTGACCGCGTGGAACAGGGTCAGCTCGTCGCTGTTGAACTGGGCGCACATCTGGTTGATTTTCTCCCGGCCGACCCCGTGTTCGCCGGTGATGCTGCCGCCGACCGCTACGCACAGCTCGAGGATCCTGCCGCCCAGGGCTTCGGCGCGGTCCAGTTCGCCGGGCTGGTTGGCGTCGAACAGGATCAACGGGTGCATATTGCCGTCGCCGGCATGGAACACATTGGCCACCCGTAGCTGGTATTCGGCGGCCAGCGCGGCGATGGCCTTGAGCACCCCCGGCAGTGCGCGGCGCGGAATGGTGCCGTCCATGCAGTAGTAGTCCGGCGACAGCCGGCCTACCGCCGGGAAGGCGTTCTTGCGCCCGGCCCAGAAACGCACCCGTTCGGCTTCGTCGCGGGCCTGGCGGACCTCGGTGGCGCCGGCCCGTTCGAGCACCGCGCGGACCCGGTCGCAATCGTCGTGGACATCGGCTTCGACACCGTCCAGTTCGCACAGCAGGATGGCCTCGGCGTCCACCGGGTAACCGGCGTGAATGAAGTCCTCGGCGGCGCGGAGCGCCAGGTTGTCCATCATTTCCAGGCCGCCGGGGATGATGCCGGCGGCGATGATATCGGCCACCGCACGGCCGGCTTTTTCCACCGAGTCGAAGGCCGCCAGCAGCACCTTGGCCAGTTGCGGCTTGGGCAGCAGCTTGACCGTGACTTCGGTGATGATCCCGAGCAGGCCTTCGGAGCCGGTGAACAGCGCCAGCAGGTCGAAACCGGGGGCGTCCAGGGCGTCGCTACCCAGGGTCAGGCGTTCGCCTTCGACGCTGAGGATCTCCACCTTGAGCAGGTTGTGCACGGTCAGGCCGTATTTCAGGCAATGCACGCCGCCGGCGTTTTCCGCGACGTTGCCGCCGATCGAGCAGGCGATCTGCGAGGACGGATCGGGGGCGTAGTACAGGCCGAACGGCGCGGCGGCCTGGGAGATCGCCAGGTTGCGCACCCCGGGCTGGACCCGCGCGGTGCGGGCGGCGGGGTCGATATGCAGGATCTGGTTGAAGCGCGCCATCACCAGCAGCACGCCTTGTTCCAGGGGCAGGGCGCCACCGGAGAGGCCGGTGCCGGCACCGCGGGCGACCACCGGCACGCGCCGTTCATGGCAGATCCGCAGCAGCTCCTGCACCTGCTCGATATGCCGCGGCAGGGCCACCAGCATCGGCGTGGTGCGATAGGCCGAGAGGCCGTCGCATTCGTAGGGCTTGAGGTCTTCCGTCTGGTGCAGCAGGTCGAGGTCGGGCAGGCGCTGGCGCAGTACTTCGAGCAATGCCGCTTTATCGACGCTGGGCAGCGCGCCGTCGACGCGTTCGTCGTAGAGGATATTCATGGGTGGCTAACGACCCTGAGTTGTTTTTATTAGGCGGCCGGCAGGGGCAGGCCGCTCAGTTGCATCATTGGCCCGGCTGGCCTTACTGTCCACGGGGCCGAACGCTGGTCGAACCAGTTTGTTTTGTCGTCGATGCCGGGTTTTTTATAAAAAGCCAGGCATATCAGCAAGATGGCCTGGTGGTCCGCTTTATCGGGTTTTTTCTTCACAGCTGGTCATACCAGTGGAGGGCGCATGCACAGGAGCGATTCGGGCCGGCACCAGGTGGCGGATGTGGTGTGTGAACGCATCGAGCGCCTGATCGTCGACGGCGTACTCAAGACCGGCCAACTGCTGCCCTCGGAGCGGCGCCTCACGGAAAAACTCGGGGTGTCGCGCACGGCCTTGCGCGAGGGCCTGAAGCTGCTGCGGGCGCGGGGCATCATCGAAACCGAACAGGGCAAGGGCTCGTTTGTCGCCCAACTGTCGGGGCAGGGTACGACCTCGGCGCTGATGCACCTGTTCAGCTCCCAGCCGCGCACCCTCTACGACCTGTTCGCAGTGCGCAGCCTGCTGGAAGGCGAGTCGGCGCGGCTGGCGGCGTTACGCGGCACCGAGGCCGATTTCGTGCTGATCGGCCGTGCTTACCAGGCGCTGCTGGACGCCCACGACCAGGCCCTTGATGCCTCGGCCCACGCGCGCCTGGATCACGCTTTCCACCTGGCGATCTGCGAGGCTTCGCACAACCCGGTGCTGGTGCAGACCCTGCGCTCGCTGACCGACCTGCTGCTCAATTCGGTGTTCGCTTCGGTCAACAACCTCTACCACCGCCAGGCGCAGAAGCGCCAGATCGACCGCCAGCACGCGCGGCTCTACAACGCCGTCACCGGACGCCTGCCGGAGCAGGCGCGCAAGGCCGCCATCGCGCACATCCAGGGTCTCTGCGACAACCTGCGGGAGATCGAAAACGAGGAGCAGCGCCTGGTGCGGGCGACCTTGCGCCTGGAAGGCTGGAACTGAAGCCGCCGCGACCAGGGGCCAATGGCGGCGATGGGCAGTTACTACACTGCTAGAGACGCGGCAACATCCGCGTCGTCGACGACCACCACCAAGGAGTCACCTTATGTCCAACGAGACTTGTGCCTGTCCGGGCTGCACCTGCAAGGTCGGCGCCCATGCCATCGTGCGTCACGGCAAGCACTACTGCTGCCAGGCCTGCGCCAGCCACCACGCCAACGGCGAACCCTGCGCCTCCACCGAAGGCTGCGATTGCGCCAAGGGCGCGCATCACTGACGTGCAACAGTGGCGGGGCGAAAAAAACAGTGGAGCCTGTCGTGGCTCCACTTTCAATTGCGCGGGGTGCAGTTACCGCTTTCGCTGGCAAGGCGGCTGGCCGGCGGCTTTGGCAGCACCTGCCGCACAAGGCATCGACCTCGCCTGGCTCAGGTCGACGGTCGCCAGGTGACGTTCTCGATACCGAATTTTTCCGCCAGGGGCTTGCTAGTCTTTTTCACCCGTTCCAGGCCGAAGCGGCCGATGCGGCCGACACCGGCGTCGCAGCTTGCCCAGTGCCACGCCTCGGCGTTGTCCATCTTCTCCGAGCGGATGATGAAGGACTTGGGGGTGCCATGCAGGGTGTATTCGATGACGAAAAGTTTTGCGTTGTTCATAGAGCTATCAATCCTCCCTGTGATGGTTTAGTGACCCGCGTGGGCAGGGAAAAATTCACTCGGATTGTCGAGCAAGGGTATCAGCGGTCGGGCAGTGGTCGGGCAGGCATTCGAACGGGTTATTGCCTGTCGCTGCGGCGCCCGTTCGGATGTTTTCTCGCGGTTTTCCAGGCGGATCGACGGGGTTACCATGGGGCCCTTTGCTTGACGACGATGCCCGGCCATGGCCCTTGCAGCACCTCCCGACCTCAGCGACACCGACGTACTGGTGCAACCCCTGGCGCGCACCTATCCGCGCGGCCTGTTCATCGAGCCCCACGAACACGCCTGGGGGCAGCTGCTGTACGCCATGAGCGGGGTGATGTGGGTCGAGACGCCGAACGAGGCGCTGGTAGTGCCGCCGCAACGGGCGGTGTGGCTGCCGCCGGGCGTGCCCCACGGGATCCGCGTGGTCACCGACCTGCAGATGCGCAATATCTACCTGCGCCCGTGCCTGGCGGCGACCCTCGACAGCCAGGTGCAGGTGCTGCAGGTGGACAACCTGCTGCGCGAGCTGATCGTGCGCCTGGTGGAGCATGACGGTGCGCCGCAGCCGGAGTACTACGACGCGCTGGTGGGCCTGGCCCTGCTGGAGCTCAAGCGCGCCCGGCGCTCGCAGCTGAAGATCGTCCTGCCGGACAGTTCCGACCGGCGCCTGATCAGCCTCTGCCAGGCGGTGATGGCCGCGCCTTCCCTGGACATTCCCTTCGAACGCCACGCCGAGGCGGCGGGCGCCAGCGTGCGCACCCTGGCGCGGCTGTTCAAGGACGGCCTGGGCATGGGCTTCGCCGAGTGGCGTCGCCAGGTGCAGCTGGCCACGGCCGCCGCCGAGCTGATCCAGGGCGTGCCGGTCGGCACCATCGCCCGTGAGCTGGGGTATTCCCCCGGCAGCTTCAGCGACATGTTCCGCCGCGAGCTGGGGCTGGCCCCGTCGCAATACGCGGCCGGGGAAGCCCGCGTCTGAGCCGCGCTTCCTGTGGGCGCAAAGTGTGTTGGCGATGCAGGCGCTGCGGTAGGCAGGCCTGCCGTCATCGCGAGCAAGCTTCGCTCCTACGGGTAGGCGGCCTCCACGAAATAGCGGCCTGCCCGCACCTCTTCTGTAGGAGCGAAGCTTGCTCGCGATAGCGTCCTGTCTGGCACACCACAGTATCGGCATCGCCAACCAACCAGGCCGCCACGGCGCCCACCCACAGATTGGCCGAAATCCTGAAGTGCTTGGCCGGTTGCCCGGTTCGGCGTTCCCTAGACTCCCGGCATGCCCAATCGTCGTCGCTCTGGCGCGGCGCACTGCCTGGAGTTCGTCATGCATTACCTCATCTCCCTGGCCATCGGCCTCGGCGTCGGATTGCTCTACGGCGCCTTGAATTTTCGCTCGCCGGCGCCGCCGGCCATCGCCTTGGTCGGGCTGCTCGGCATGCTCGCCGGTGAACAGCTGTGGCCCATGGGCCGGCAGCTGGTGAGCAACTGGTTGTCCTGAAGCCTTTCGATTCTTTTATGTATTCCTGTTCATGGAGGTGCTTATGCACGCCCTGCAATTTTCCAAGACCGGCGATCTGTCGTCGCTGCACTACGTCGAGGTGCCGACCCCGGTGCCGGCCGCCGATCAGGTACTGGTGCGGATCAAGGCCGCCGGCCTCAACCCCAGCGATGTGAAAAACGTGCTCGGGCGTTTTCCCTACACCACCGTGCCGCGCATTCCCGGGCGGGATTTTGCCGGGGTGGTGGTGGAG